>DDVI01000076.1 GCA_002345205.1 Bdellovibrionaceae bacterium UBA2316
TTTTGATACGAAAAATCCCGGAAACTAGCTAGTGTCTAACTTTGATACAGGTGAATAGCCGAAAGCAGTCTTTACCGGCAATAGGCGTCCCAAAAAGGCACGAAATGCCGAGCATAGCTGGCTTCCCCTTAGCATTGCTTAAGCCGGTATGCCTACAACAGCACAAAGATTATTTTTTATTTTACCTCCACTATCTAGGTATTTTGGCCCTAAAAAGGTGGGCGTGTTCGTATGCATTCTAGTGTTGATTTCATCAGTCCATAGAAATGCCCATAGTGTTTTGCAATATTTCTGTCAGTGGCAAAACGCAAATGCGTCACAGAGCCGAATGGCCCACGTACGATCCGTTCACCACAGCCGTACGTATCTGGATTTTCCTATGTTAACTATTGTGACACGGATATTTCTAATTGGGCGCACGCTTACTGGGGCGAAAACCTAGAACGTCTTATGGATGTAAAGACCAAGTGGGATCCTGAAAACTTCTTTAAGCATGCTCAAAGCATTCCGGCACGAGGATAACAATGACGGCCCTATTGATTTTTATATTTTGTTTTTCAAGCTCAACGTTAGCGAATACATACCTACGCTTAGTTTCACCGGCTGTTAATCAATTGAAAACCGATAACCCAATTCAAGTTCATACAGAACTAAATGGGAATTTTTTTAAATTTCACTTTGATGTGCACGCTAAAGAAATAAATGGTAAACCTTTCTTTACGGCTAAGGACTATCCTTTTCAATATGATGTGGTCGAATTGTTTTTAGCCGTCGGCGATTCGACTTACCCGTAGTATGAATTTGAAGTTACGCCGTTTGATCAAACCTTTGTGGTCAGAATCGATTCACCTAAAAAATTTGTAAACAATGCGCCTGTGGAGTGGCATCATTCGGCCCAACGAACGCCGTATGGTTGGACGGTGACGATCGTAGTTGACTTAACCAAATTAGGCTGGAGCGGAGACCCCGCAAAGATAAAAGGAAACTTATACGCGATACAAGGCAAGTTCCCTAATCGCCATTTCTGGAGCTTGTCGTTACCAAAAATGAAAAAGGCGAATTTTCATTCGCCTCAATATTTTCAAAATCTAATCAATTAAACTTACAAATTCAAAGTGCCTTATCGTGAGGCAAATTGCCAATCAAACAATGTATTGACCGATTTTCCATTTAAAGAACGAACGTGCAATAAATAACGACCGGCTCTTCCCATTGGAATATATGTAGAGTACTCAAATGGAAAACTTCCATGGATACAGTTAGTATATGTTGGTAGCAGTTCCGCAATCGGCTGGATCGTTACGACATTTTCATTTACGTTGGAAACAACCCTCTTAACTGACATACACGAATTAGTAAATACTCCTGACAATGTTAAAGCAAGCTTACCACCTACATTTTTTACGTACGCCTGGGACACGGGTGCATAAAGATAGTCATCTGGTGTATTGGTGCGGGCGACATTCACATTCAAGCGACCAAGTGCACGACCATTTCCCTGAACGACTTGATAGTTACCAGGAGGTATAATTCCGAAATTTACAACTTCATCATGCGGCACAGTCACATCCAGACACGGGCCAGAATACCGATATTCATACGCTGTAATAGAAATAGTTTTTGCACCTGGGTTGACATTGACTCGGGTCCCTGCCGATCGTGAGCATGTATCCCGATAAACACCCTCAACTACCATTTGCACATGATCGTTCGAGTCGAAACCACTTGGAATATATCCAGTGTTCATTGTCGATGCTTTTAGGATTGGATCGTTTTGCGCCCAAACGCTAACAGCGAAACAAAAAATAATAGCCACTTTTTTCATCATACTTCCCCCTTGGAAATAAATTCGGTTTGATTTGTTGTGAACGAGGCTTAGCATAAGCAGGTTAAATGCCAACCCTTTTAACCTGATAATTACATCTAATGACGTCAAAACGAGACATTTTAACATTAGCCTGTGACAAGTTGACACGACACAAACTCGAGCACCGCATAATTTAACGTTCTGAGTTTGGCCCTATCGTTGCTTTAATCTTTTTTGATTTAAATGAAAGGAATTTATGAAAACCATGAAAGCCGCTGTATTTGTCCGCCCTGGAAAAATTGAACTTCAAGAAAAACCGATACCCACCGTTGGACCGACTGATGCGTTAATAAAAATATCAACGACGACGATCTGTGGAACAGATGTACATATATTAAAAGGTGAATATCCGGTTCGCCCAGGACTAACCATTGGTCACGAACCCGTGGGAACGATTGCTGCGGTCGGTAGCGCCGTCACCGGATACGAACTCGGTCAGCGAGTCATTGTCGGTGCCATCACTCCTTGCGGTCAATGCAGCCCGTGTTTAGATAGTCAACATTCCCAATGCGGGGGTCATGCGATGGGGGGCTGGAAATTTGGAAATAGTATTGATGGGTGTCAGGCAGAATACGTACTTGTTCCAAACGCCATGGCTAATCTAACCCCAATTCCCAGCATTCTGACGGATGAACAAGTTTTAATGTGTCCCGATATCATGAGTACTGGTTTTAGCGGGGCCGAAAGTGGACATATTAGAATTGGTGATAGTGTGGCCGTTTTCGCTCAAGGCCCTATTGGCCTCTGCGCCACGGCGGGAGCCAAACTCAAAGGCGCCAGTGAAATTTTCGCCATCGACAGCATAAACGGTCGACTTGAAATTTCAAAAGCTTTAGGGGCAACGAAAACCATCAACTTTAAAACTGAAGATCCAATTAAAGTGATCATGGACGCAACTCATGGCCGCGGGGTGGACGTAGCTATCGAAGCGCTCGGAACTCAAAGCACATTCGAATCCTGCTTACGCGTGCTTCGCCCGGGAGGTACTCTATCAAGTCTTGGGGTCTATTCCGGAAAATTGACACTTCCTTTAGATGCATTTGCCGCAGGCCTGGGGGATCATAAAATCGTAACGACATTGTGCCCTGGCGGCAAAGAGCGTATGCGAAGACTCCTGAATGTAGTCGCCGCCGGAAGCGTGGACTTAAAACCGCTCGTCACGCATAGGTTTAAACTCGACGATATTGAAAAAGCGTACGATTTATTTGCTAACCAAAGAGATGGTGTCCTAAAAGTCGCCATTACCCCTTAAACAAAAAAGGAGAAACTATGAATTCGTTAAACATTCCGGTTGAAGAGTTCACTACGCCTGATCCGATTACGGCTATTGAAACGACGCCGATACATGACATTATAAAACTTATGAAGGAACATGGCGTTCGACATTTACCTATATTGCGTGACGGTATTGCCGTCGGCATCATTAGCGATCGAGACGCCCAAGTCGTTTCAGGTCTAACCGTACGAGAGAAAATTCAGATTCAGGCTTCTGATATTATGGTTTCAAATCCGGTTACGGTCAGCGCACAAGACAGTTTAGAAGACGTGGCCTTCCTGATGTCTCAGAAAAAAATCGGGAGTGTTCTTGTAACCGACGAAAACGATTCGTTGTTAGGTATTTTTACTGTTACGGATGCACTTAACGCCTTGATCGAGATCGTGCGAGCAAATACTTAAGTCGTCACTCTTGTCTTAACTTTAAACAGTCGCGACACTACTCTGCGCCATAAAACTATTCTTCTATTTTTAGTTTGATTTTATTCACCTATGGCATAGCCTTTTTAATTGAAATAGCTCTTTTATAAAAGAGCAAAATGCCTTATTATTAAGGCTAATCCTTAGAGTCGTCGATTCTAAGGGTTAAAACCAAAACATCTTTGTAAGAGACTAATACGTAAACGTTAAAGCTTCTTGCAGAAAAAAAGGAGTACCCATGTCGTCAGATCTGTCTGGATCTACACCCCGTTCGCGCGCCTTAGCGGCCGCAAGTTCGCAACTTCCCGCAAAAATAACACGACCAAATAGCGAGAATGCCCCAGTATCGGAGTTCTTTGGTTGCAACACATTTGGCTTAGCTCAAATGCGTGAAAAATTGCCTAAAGATTCTTACCAAAGTTTACTTAAAACTTTAGACCACGGAAAAAAATTACCTAAAGAAACAGCGGAAGCCATTGCCTCAGCCGTTAAAGAGTGGTCTGTGGCTAAAGGTGTTACTCATTTCTGTCACTGGTTCCAACCGATGACAGGATTAAGCGCCGAAAAACACGACGCCTTCATTACAATTCAATCGACTCATCACTCTGAACTTCGCGTGATCGAGCGCTTCACTGGTTCACAATTAATCCAAGGGGAACCCGATGCATCCAGTTTCCCATCTGGTGGAACTCGTTCAACATTCGAAGCTCGTGGTTACACAACGTGGGATCCATCGTCGCCTCTTTTTATTATTGAAGACGAAGCGAGTAAAACTCTGTGCATCCCAACCGTATTCTTTGGTTACCATGGCCAAGCGCTTGACTGCAAAACGCCTCTGTTAAGATCCGTAGATTCACTGAGCAACGAAGCCTGTGAATTCCTAAAATTAATCGGCGATGTGGATGCGAAACAAGTGAATGCCACATTAGGTGCGGAACAAGAGTATTTCTTAATCGACAAAAATTTCGTTTCCTTACGTCCGGACTTGTTAATGACAGGTCGTACATTGTTAGGCTCGCCATCGACGCGCGGTCAGCAATTAGAAGATCATTACTTTGGGTCTATCCCCTCACGCGCGAAAAGCTTCATGCAAGATGTGGAATATGAATTATTCAAATTAGGTATCCCAGCGAAAACTCGTCACAACGAAGTAGCACCAAGCCAATTTGAATTAGCGCCTATTTTCGAAGATGTGAACATTTCATCTGACCACAACACATTAACGATGGAAGTTTTAAAACGTGTGGCTCTTAAACATAATTTCGTATGCCTGTTGCATGAAAAACCATTCGTAGGTATCAACGGCAGCGGCAAACACAACAACTGGTCATTATCAAATGACAAAGGTGAAAACTTACTTGAACCGGGAACAACTCCTCATCAAAACTTACGCTTCTTAGCCGTCCTAGCTGTCGTATTAAAAGCCGTAAATGATAATGCTGCGGTTCTGCGTGCGACGATTGCGAATCCGGGCAACGATCACCGTTTAGGTGCGAACGAGGCGCCGCCAGCGATCATTTCTGTGTTCTTAGGTTCGATGCTAGAAAAAATCTGCAACGATATCGAAGAAGGCAAGTCAGCTAAAGCGACTGAACAATCAATCATCGATTTAGGTGTTGGAAAAATTCCTAACATTTCTAAAGACTATACGGATCGTAACCGTACGTCTCCGTTTGCATTCACTGGAAATAAATTCGAATTCCGTGCGGTAGGTTCATCAGCGATCGTATCGGTTCCAATGACGTATTTAAATGCAGCGGTAGCGAGTACATTCCGTCATGCGTCTGGCGTTTTAAAAGACTTATTAAAAACGAAATCAAATCGTGACGAAGCCATTATGGACATGATTCGCATGTACTTAAAAGAATCTAAAAAAGTACGTTTCGATGGGAATGGTTATTCACAAGAATGGCGCGACGAAGCCGCCTCTCGTGGTTTACCGATCTTGAAATCGACAGCAGATGCCATCGAAGTTTACAAGGACTCTAAAAAAACAGCGTTTCTAACGGAATTGAAAGTTCTATCATCCGAAGAAATCATGTCCCGTTACCACATAAGCGTTGAACGCTACGTGAAAACCGTCGACATCGAAATCGACACATTGTTAGAAATGACTCAAACGATCGTCATCCCAGCCGTTGAAAAACAATTGATGGCACTATCAACAACTCACCAAAACATCGTTTCCTCAACGTTGAAGAAACATCATGCGGCTCGCACTCAGAAACTGGAAGCCACATTTGAAACAATCTTGAGCCTTCAAGATGAATTGATTCGCTTGGCCGAATCCACGAGCAGCCTGCACGATGAATCTGCACGCATGAAGAAATTAGCACACGAAGTACAACCATTAAGTTTCAGATTACGCGAAGCTTGCGACCAAGCGGAACGCTTGGTATCTGACGAATTGTGGCCATTACCGAAATATCGCGAAATGTTGTTTGCGGCGTCGCTGTCGTAGTATTTTTAGATAGTTGAAAATGAAACGTCCCCTAGTGCAATGCTGGGGGACGATAAGGACACAGCTTCACAAGTCTTGGGCGGTTTATAAAATTGGCTATTTCAGTTTGCATCCATAAATTCTTTCATATCATGTGATGATCATCAAGATACAGATTAAAAACTAATCCCAAAAACATAATCTGATTTCAAATGGTACCCCTTTCTTTCCACTTCCGTTCGGAAGAAAATTGCAAAACCATTTAGTACTTAGAAAAAATGCGTCATCGAAAATAAACTTGACGTGATTTTCTCGTTTTCTCAAAACGCTTTGTGAACAAGTTTTTCAAAGCATGAGATCCACCACTAAAAGCCGAGGACAACGCAACAGAAATCAATTTAAGAACAACCAAAGCCTCTTAATTCACGAATTAACAATTCCATCAAAAACAAAAACTCTCTAAATTGTAAATTTTAAACCCATGATATGTTGTTTGAAATTATGCGAGGTAATCTATGTCTGAATCATCGTATTTAAAAGTGCTTACGAACTTAACTCTTGATGAAAACTTGCAAGAACTCATTGTCAGTGAACGCGAGATTTTAACAGAGATCATTGCCTACATTCGTGAGGTCGATTGTCGCAAAATGTTTCTTTCGTTTGGATATCCGAGTTTGTTTGAATATCTGACTCGGCGTATGGGTTATTCCAATGCCAGCGCCCAGCGTCGCATCAATGCGGCTCGACTCACAAACGAAGTTCCGGAGGTATTGTCCCATTTAGAATCAGGCGAGATCAACTTATCGCAAATCTCTGTTGTGACTCAAGCTATCCGCCAAGCCGGAAAAAATTCACACAAAGTGGATATCGCAATAAAGGAAAACTTAATAAATACAATTGCAGGGAAAGACTTAAAACAAACTGAGATTATCGTCAGCAAAACCTTGAATCTCCATGTTCAAGAAGGTGCAAAAGCTAAACATCAAAAAGATGAATCCGTGCGCTTTGAGCTGACGCTTACAAAAGAGCAGTGGAAAAAACTAAATCAAACGCGAGATATACTATCCAATTCACTTCCGAACGGAAGTAACTGGAATAACCTAATTGAATGCCTGTGTGACGGAGTCATATCTAAAAAAGACAAAGAGGCACTTAAGAAAACTCGAACCCCTAAAACGTCCCGTCCAAAATCTACAGAGTCAGATTTAAATATTAGGCAAAACCAGAAAACTTCAGATAGGAAGGCGATTCCCAAATCAATTCAACGCGAAGTTTTCGCGCGGGATAAATGCTGCCAATTTCAAAGCAAAATAGTGGGCCACAAATGTTCAACAACTTGGAATCTTACACTTGATCATATTCAGCCCGTATGGGCCGGCGGCCAAAATTCAGCCGACAACCTTAGAGTTTTGTGTGCTAGTCAAATTCGGAAATCTATCGGGAGCAAACCGGGACACGATACGTTTGATTTTTAGCTCACACTATGAGCTAAAAATCCTCGCATTTTTTAGCGCCGACTGTGACTTTCGCATTTAACGGAATTGTAGCAGCACTTACAGCCTCACAACGCGGTTGCCCCGCTTCGAAATATACTGCCATTTCATAGCCTGCGTTTTTCCAAGCGATCAGTTTTGTTTCCATTTCTAGGTTGTAGTAACCCGACATCGATTCCCAATGGCATTTATTCACTGGCACCATTTCTTGGTCGTTGATTGGATCTGTTAAGCTCAGCTGAATCGAAGCCGCCAATTGTTTTCTGTATACATTACCTTGCACGTAGCTGGCTCTCTCACGACATTGACTCGAAAAACCGTTTTCATGAACACAGCTGTAGTATTCGATTGAATACAGCGGAGTGAATGAATCTGGCGTAAACGTCACATCGGGTTGGCCATAGCAAAATAAATAACGAGCTTCACGAGGCTCTATACCAAAATACGTTTCAAAATCATCAGAGTACGGGGGGCTGTACCATAAACCACCAAATAGGCGTTCAAGATGTTTTTTATCGTTGCTCATCCATTTCGCGATATTCTGCTGCTGACGAGTCGTCATCGCGGAATCTGGATACATTTTTTTATTCGCTTGATTTAAATATTTCAAAATATCCGCGTACGAAGGCGCGCGATAATTTTTTGGATCAGACTTGTTCGTGATCGCACAACCCAATTCCATGATCTTCAACAACTGAGTCGCTTTTTCTGACAACGGAATCGCGAGCGGTCGCTGCGTAATTTGACATGATAAACACGAAACTACGTCATGTGGATCTTTTGTGCACTCACCGCGCTTATACACCACTGGATACACTGGGCCCGTATCTGGATCGATGATGACTGGATCTTCTGGCTTTGGATTGCCGACATCTGTATTGCCACCGGGATTACGCGTAATTTCATTGCCTGGTGCCGCAGCATTTCCGGAATCAAGATCATCGGCTCGGAACTTAAACTCGTTCATGCAACCACTTAGAAATACTATGGAACTTAAAGTTATAATGACTAGCTTTTTCATATCCTTATTGTCGTATTTCTTTTGGAAAACTTGAACTAGATGACAGGCCAGAATAACGACTCTATATTTTTTTTTAAAGACCCTTAATCGGAGAGAAAAAATGGCACATCGGTATCTTGTCCTGGCCACCACTGTTTTATGTTTAGTAATTGCATATACAACGCAGCTACATAGCCGGGAAGACAGAATCCTCAAGGCCCCGCTTCAGTTTCGCAAAACTATTTTGGATGTCCATTCGCATATAGCCTGTCTCAACAGTCCGGGTTGTTATATTCGCCCTGGCTTCAAAGATTCTTTCAAATTTAAAATGTACATGAAGGCCTCGGGACTTGAGTCTACAGACCTTGATCGATGGGATGCCGACGACGTGATGGTCAATGCCTATGTTAAGCGTTTAAACGAATCGGAACTGTATAACGGCGCCATCGTATATGCGCTGGATGGATATTACGATCAGAATGGGAATCTAGACAAAAGCAAAACGGATATTTTAGTTCCAAATAGCTACATCTACGACGTTAGCCAAAGAGCACGTAATTTATATTTTGGCGCCAGTATTAACCCAAACAAAAAAGATGCTTTAGCCGAACTTGAACTCGTGCACAGTCAAGGCGCCAAGTTGATCAAGTGGATCCCTTGTATCATGGGAATTGATTTAAAAAATCCACCTCCCCACGTAGATAAGTTTTTAGATCGCATGAAAGAACTCGAAATGCCTCTAGTGACTCACGTCGGCGGGGAAAATACATTTTCGTGGGCCGATGAAAAACTATGTGATCCAAGAAACATCGAAACTGTTTTAAATAAAGGTATTACTGTTATTGCAGCCCATGCTGCAACTTCTGGAAAGTTTGATCAAAAACCTGGCTTTACCTATTTGCTAGATCTGGTTCAAAAGTATCCTAATCTTTACGTCGACAATTCAGCCGGCTTATTTGTAAATCGCATGGGATTTTATAAAAATGTTTTCTTGAATAACTTCCCAGGACGCGTGTTACAAGGCACAGACTACCCGCTCAGTTATGTTGGCTTTGCTGGATTTCAAGCCATTAGCTTGAGCCAGTTCAAAGGTGAAATGAACTCGTTTTGGTACCAGTACGCAAAGAGAACCAAAAATATTCATGATCTTGAAGCCGCAATCAAAATTGGCTTAGGAACTACGTTGGACGACATAAAATTAAGCTACGAAATTTTCGGAATTCCTTATAAGTCACAAAACTAATAGTTATAACCTAGGTCTAGCTATTCACGTTACGAAAAATAGTCATTAACCAATGACCAGCAAAGCATTAAACTAAGCCAATGAAGTCTGTGGGCATAGACATTGGTTCGTATTGTGTAAAAGTGATGGAGATAAACTCTTCATCAAAAGGCTTTCAATTAGTTCACTTTTACACACATGAACTGACCATGAAACCAAATACCGATACTCACTTTGAAGTGATAGAGTTCTTGCGTGGTTTAGTCAGCAAATATGATTTAACTCAAACTCAGTTCGTAGTGGGCGTTCGCCAAGACAAAGTAGCCGTGCGCCAGAAAACATTTCCCTTTGTTGAACGCAATAAAATCGCGCGAACATTGCCACTCGAGCTTGAAGACGAAATTCCATTCTCTGTCGAAAACGCTGTCTTCGACTTTAAAATGCAAAGTATCTCGCCGCCGACGGCGGATATTTTGGCGTTCTCTGTAAAGAAAGAAGAAATCGCGCGCATCGTTCAAGTCATGAAGGAATGCAACATCCAGATTGATATCGTTTCTAACGAAGGCAGCGCGTTCGCGAACCTAGTAGAAAAATGGAATGAGCCGGTTACTCAGAAATTAGCGACGACGGCTCCAAATGTAGTTTTAGAAGAAATCACACAGATCGTCTCTAAGAAAGTTACCCTAGCGTTAAATATGGGACACTCGCATACATTGGTTTCGATTTTTGATGCGGGTAAGCTTGTCTCGGTACGAACAATCCTATGGGGCGGACGCTATATAGGTGAAGCCATTGCCAAAAAATACAACCTACCCCTTTCTGAAGCTCATAAAGAATTAGAAAGCAAAGGTTTTATCCTTACAAAAAAACAAGAGCTTTCACCCGAATCAAAGGCCTTTTCTGATTTGATTTCCCGCGGAGTTCGTGACTTTATCCGTGATTTACAAATTTCGATTCTTGAAATCAAAGCCGAACACGGTTGTGAAATTGGAAAAATTGAAATCACTGGTGGTATGAGCTTAATTCAAGGCCTAGCGCCGTACTTAACTCAACACTTAGAAGTTCCGTGCAATCGAATGAATGTTTTAGATTCGTACGGTCAAATTTATTTTGAAAAAAGTGATCTGAATGATGTTCGCTGTGGCATTTCGCTTGGTTTAGCGATCGAGGGATTAAAGAAACCACGTAATCCCGCTATCAATTTCCTTAAAGATGAATTTGCAATTAAAGACACGCGCCTTCAAGAGTTCTGGGGTAGCTGGTCAACGACATTGCAAATAATGTTCTCTATCTTTGTGTTGTTGTTTGTTTGGTCTATGTTACGCGTTGATTTTTCGGATGTTCTAAATACTGACGTGAGTGCGAAATTAAAAGTAGCGGCTCGTGATGTTTTGGGTTTATCAGGCAAAACGTCTGGTTCAGCCAATATTTCCAAAGCTTTAAAAACTAACAAAGTGACTGTTTCTGATTTCAAATCAGCAGAAGTCTATTACCAAATGAATTCCGCAGTTGAAATATTAAAGAAACTTTCAGATACCCTGCCCTCAAAAATCAGTACTCAAATCGATATAGTGCGTTTTCAAGTTTTAGATCAGGGTATGGTGGTTGAAGGGTACGTGCAAAATGCACAACAACGTGAACAAGTCTTTGAATCACTCAAAATGTTAGCGGTTAACGAAGCCGTTCAACGTAACGCGGGTAATTTACCAGCATTTGGAACGAAAGTGCCGTTCTCGTTTTCATTGAATGTTGATCGCGGAATCAAAAAAGTAGGAAGAGATAATTAATGGCTTTTGAAGACTTAAGGGAAAATCTTAAAAATCAATTCGTGCAATTAGGCGAACGCATTACTAATTCACGTTTGTATGGCGTCATAAGTGAACGCTATGAGAACCTTAACTCTAATCAACAGCGCTTAGTTAAAATCGTTTCTTTCCTATTTGCAGTCGGCTTATTCGTTTACTTCCCAATGGATTACTTCATGGTTTCTTTTGAAAATGAAACGGCATTTGAAGAAAGGCGTAAGACGATTAAAGACATCGTGAAATCTGAACGTGAAGTGAGTGCGTTACCTGACATTCCACGCCCGTTACCCGCGGAATCTGTTAAATCCAATATTGAGTCTCAGTTGAAAGAAATGAATCTTTTACCGGAACAGATCAAGCAAGTGAATGTGAATTACCAGCCGTCCGCAGGCTTAATTCCTCAAAACAAAATGCAATATGGTATTGATGTTACGGTTAACAAAATCAATTTAAAACAGCTAACCAATCTGGGTTCTAAACTGCAAATCATTCACCCGGCCGTAAAAGTTAAAGACTTGATCGTAACGTTAAATCGCGAAGATGCACGTTATTTAAATGCAGATTTTCACCTAGTGGCTTTAAATATTCCTGAATACAGACCACCGGAACCTCCACCTCCAGAAACAAAAAAGAAAGGCAAACGCCCCACTAAATCTGAGAATGAGGAACAATAATGGGACTTATTACACAGATTAAAAACCTTTTCGTATTCCTTTTTGTAAAAAATATTTTCAAAATTCTGTTTGTTATTATTTTCGCGGTTATTTTTTTCGTTATTCTATTTCCTAAAAATGAACTTAGTGATTTTGTTTCTAAAACAGTAGCCAATCAAACCTATAATCAAATAAATATAGACTTCGAAGATATGTCTTTCACGAATAGCCTTGGCGTTCAATTAGACAAAGTATTCTTTGAAATGGCTGGTCGTCCACCGATCACGTTAAAAGAATTAATCGCCAGTCCCGATTTAATGGCAGCGCTTAAGCAAAAGCCCTACGGTACTATCAAAATGACGGGTTTATTCAGCGGCGACGCCGAAATTTCCGTGAGTAAACACAAAACAGACAGTGATTCTAAAGGCGAACATAGCTTGATCGCCGTGACAGCTAACAAAGTGGACTTAATGGGCTTGAAATCATTTCTTAAATTGCCATTTGAAATGCACGGTCGCGCCGATCTGAATACCAAGGCGATTTCAATTTTTCAATTCACTCCGCCGGCCGATGGCACCCCTCAACCGCCCTTTCAGTTGGTAGAAATTCCGGAGCTAACATTAACGGTAAAAAACTTTGATATGCCTCCGTTCACGTTAGAGCAAGGCATGGCTCTACCGTTCAATGTACCGGGTTTAAAGCTGTCCGAAATCGTTCTCAAAGCACGCCTTTACGATAACACCTTCCAGATTCAAGAACTTCAACTGGGTCGCGGTGGTGATGAATTAACAGGCACCATAAAAGGAAATGTGACATTATTAAAAGGCCCGGTGATGTTCCCTGAAGGCTATGAAATCACGACAGACTTAAAGATGCGCCAAAGCTTTCACGACAAAATCAGCCTACTATTGCCTATTCTAAATGCTAATCGTTTTGTGACCCCATTTAGCGGTGGATATAGTTTTAAATCCAAAGTTTCTTGGCGCATGGGTCGTGCTATGCCGACTTTTGATTCGGCGCGATAATCCGAGATTCAGGCTCTCTAAAAATTGATACAACATAATTTTCTGTAGTATTCTGTTTTGCTCTTGCAACACGGCTTATCCTTCATTAAGCCTTGTTCATTAGCTTAATCAATTTTTAAAGGAGTCTTACAATGGCTGGAGTTAATAAAGTTATCATTGTTGGCCGACTAGGCAACAACCCAGAATTAAAAACATTATCACCAGGTAATATGGTCGCAACATTCTCTGTAGCAACCAGTGAATCTTGGGTAAAAGATGGTCAAAAACAAGAACGCACGGAATGGCACCGTATCGTAGTTTGGGGCAAACAAGCTGAAAACTGCTCAAAATACTTAGCTAAAGGTCGTCAAGTTTACATCGAAGGACGCTTGCAAACACGTCAATGGGAAGACCAACAAGGTCAAAAGAAATTCTCAACTGAAATCGTTGCCAACACCGTTCAATTCCTAGGCAGCAACAACGAACAGTCATCATACAGCAACAACAACAGCAATAGTAACTACAGCAATAACCACAGCGATGATTTCCAAGCACAAGATTTTGGACCAGAGCCAAAGTTTGATACAAGCGAAGAAATTCCGTTCTAGTTTTGTGCCTAAGACTAAATACCTAGGTTAGTTTTTCAACCCACATTTTGTAATGAAATGTGGGTTTTGTTTTTTTAAACCCTCTTAGGTCGGCGGTGTGGGAATCGGTATCGGAAGCTGTTTCGGGACCGTCTTAGTTTGGGGTTACACAATTGAGAGTCGATCGAACTATTAACCGCGGCCTAAACAGTACCGTGACCGCATCCGATACCGATTCCGCTGCCGACACCGACATAATCCTTCTTTTTTCCGCGATCTTGGTGAATACTAATTCCAATGGTACGAAAAATTTTACTCTTCACCCTTACTCTCGTTTTCACAACCAGCTGTTCCCTGTACAAATCCCAAGGTCGCAGAAATTTCGAAAATGATGTTCCTGTTCGCGTCCCTATTGCAGCCGTTTTTCACTGCCCAAGCCTGGTCTCTGTCAATGAACCAGACGACGTAATTGAGTGGCAAACGCTAAAGAAAATGTATCCAGATTTGACAGTGCACGAAAGTATAGACAATCAAACTGTAGTACTTTTAGCTAGCACTGTTCACCCGCAGAGAACGTGTGTTTCCGAAGGTCTAGATTTAGCGGAATATCAGGAAAATTCCACTTTTTAAGTGTCTCAATTAAATACCTGGCCTTGAGAAAATTTCCTAATAAACGATACTGAAAGTATGCGAGTTTCAATTACTTTACTTACATTATCGGTTTTGGGGTTTAGTTCGGCACATGGTTATACACTTGAAAAAACTAGTGCTAACGCGGTTATTTTCCAGTTAGATGGTAAGCCAGTTACTGCCAATCAAGACTTCTATATTGTTGATCAAAACAACAAAGCCAAAGTTTTAGTTCGCGTGGAAAAATTCACATCCAAACAAGCGAAAGCAAAAGTAGTTAAAGGCAATATTGCCAATGCTCAAGTGGGTATGAGTCTACGCCCTGTTCGTACACCGGCTAGCGTTCCTGCTGAAGGTCAAATGGCTGCGCAGATAACGACTCGTCCAACGAAACCTAGAAACACTTGGGGTTTCATGACTTCGTACATGATGAGCTCAATGAATGCTAAATTTTCGTATAATGGTACAAACCAATCAGCGGCGATGAGCGGCTCTTCCATTGGTTTACTGGGTTACTACGACTACACTTTGAATAAAAACTTACAAGTTCGTGGTATCGGCGGTCTTGAAACATTCGATGCGAAACAAGCTAAAGATGCTGCCGTTTGCGAAAAAGGAACGTCTAAAGAATGTAATGTTAAAATCAATTACCTATCTTTGTACGCAATGGGTAAATACAACCTTACTGGTGGCAAAAACAGATTTTGGATCGGTGGTGGTTTAGGTTATTTACTGGCTATGGGTAAATCGTCAACGGTTCTTGATACCAGCCTTATCACATCGAACCAAGTTCTAACTCTTGGCTTAGGTCTAGACATTGGTTCCGGCACTAAGAACCAAATTCCTGTTTCTTTAGACTACTCACTGTTCCCCTCGTCAGCGACAGTAAGTGCCAGCATCATCAGTGTCAAAGTGGGCTTTGGTTTCGGTCAATAGACCCAAAGCTGAACCAGCTACTTCGATGTTTACTTAACTTCCTCACCAGCGTACTATTTTTAAATGCCACTCTTTGAATATAAGGGAATCTCTCAAGCCGGAAAAAACAAATCTGGTGTCATTGATTCTGAAAATATTAAAGCTGCCCGATTAAAATTAAAAAAAGACGGCATATTTGTTACCGACATTCGCAACAAAGTAAAAGCGGGAGCAAAGAAAAACTCCTCTACCCTATTTCAAGCCTCGGTACCTATTAAAGATTTAGCGCTGATGACTCGTCAGTTGGCGGTTTTAATTAAGTCGCAAATTCCGTTAGTGGATGCATTGGCGGCGGTCAGTGAGCAAGTGGAACACCCGGCACTTTCGCAGGCTCTTGCGGACTCTAAAAATATGGTTAATGAAGGTAGTCCGTTTTATAAATCGCTCGCCAAATATCCACACATTTTCGACAACATTTATGTTTCAATGTGCGAGGCCGGTGAAATGTCGGGAAGTTTGGATGTTATTCTTTTACGACTAGCGGACTTCACAGAATCTGCGGCTCGATTACGCCAGAAAGTTTCAAGTGCGTTAACCTACCCGATTATCATGCTAGTCGTTGTATTTATTATTGTGATGGGTCTATTTACATTCGTTATTCCAAAAATGATGACCATCTTTGAATCGGCACCAGAACTGCAGCTGCCGTGGTACACATTAGTGATCGTACAGATTTCCCAAATTATGACTGACTTCTGGTACATCATTATTGGTGTTATGGTTACAATGTATGTTTTATTTGTGACTTGGAAAAAATCGGCAGAGGGACGACCACGTTGGGACGCAATTTCGCTTCGCATTCCCGTCTTTGGCCCGATCATCCGTATGGTTGCTGTGGCCCGCTTTACGCGTACTCTGGCAACTCTACTTACGGGTGGTGTACCCATGTTAGGCGCTTTGGATATTGTTCGTAACGTTGTAAATAACGCGGTCATTGCTGCGGCCGTAGATGAAGCTCGTGGTAATATCTCTGAAGGGGAAAGTATCGCTGGCCCTTTGGGACGTTCGGGACAATTTCCACCGATCGTTATCCATATGGTGAAGATTGGTGAAAAAACAGGCGAACTTGAAAACATGCTGACGCAAGTTTCCGACGCCTACGATTTTTCGGTACAAAATAAAATTGATGGCATGACTTCATTAATTACGCCGATCATAACTGTTATTATGGGGGTCGTGGTCATGATTATCGTGTTGTCTATCGTTATCCCTATGTTTGAGATGACAAATTTAGGTAATTAGATTTATAATTTTTTAATCGCGTTAACGAAAGGATTTATTCGAATGAAAAGTTTTATTACAAATGCAAATTTAAACGTTACAGCTACAGCAAAAAATCGCAAAGGTTTTACACTCGTTGAAATCATGATCGTTCTTGCCATTCTTGGTTCTATCTTCGCTCTTTTAGCAGGCCGCTTTGCAGGCGCTCGCGATAAAGCAAAAGTGAAAGAAGCCAACATTCAAATGGGTCAAATTTCTAACTCATTGGCAAATTATAATTTAGATTGCAATAAATACCCAGCGGCCTTAGACGGCTTGAAAAAAGCTGACGATTGCAAAAACTGGGGACCAAATGCTTACTACCAAGGAAAATTGGAAGATCCATGGGGTAAACCATTTCAGTATGAAATTTCTGGAGCAGAGTTCGTCTTAAAATCTCTTGGCAAGGACGGAAAAGAGGGCGGTAGTGGCTTTGATAAAGATCTTGTTTGGGGCGAAGACGAATCATCAGAAGGCGCAGCCGCAAACTAAATCCGCACAGCGCGGATTCACGTTAATTGAAATTCTGATCGTCCTAGGCATCATGTCAGCTGTGATTGTTCTAGGACTCGGTCGTGTTCGTAAAAACGAAAATAATATTAAAACTACATTTCGTGAAATTACGGTTCTTTCAAAAGAGATCCGTAATCAAGCACGCCTTACGCAAACGTTCTTTCGGTTAATGATCGAAATTAGACCCGATAAATCCCGTTACTGGGTTGAAAAAGGCAATGCGATCGAAATGAAGGACGCCAAAGCTGAGTTAAAAACTCAGGAAGAAATCGAAGCCAGCGGTGATGAAAAGAAAAAGTCGTCGTTTACCTTATATAAAAAATTAACTAAAAAAGAAAAGACGCTTCCCAAGGGTATTAAATTCAAATCTCTTGAAATTCAGAATTCAGAACCCTTGATGGATGGTCTGGGTGCCATATACTATTCTCCAGAAGGTTTGGTGGAAGCATCGATCATTCATATTACAGATGATAAAAATACGTGGTCACTGCTAATCAATCCCCTCACCGGCATCGTAGATATTGCTGAAGAGGAAATTAGCTTAAAGGATATAATTAAACGTAATGAATAAACGTAGCCGCTTAAGACAATCTGGATTTACATTACTCGAAGTTTTGATCGCGATGATCATTCTGGCCTCGGGTGTAATGTTATTGGCTCAGTCTTGGAGCAGCTCCTACAATCGTATTCGTAAAACCCAGAAAAATGTCGAAATCGCGGCGCTGCTTGAACGAAAGCTCGCAGAAACAGATATGAAATACCGAGGAAAATCCATCGACTCGATTCCAGAAAGCGAAGGCGATGAGTTTGAAGGTTATCCTGAATACAGCTGGAAACTAGAATCTAAAAAATTTGAAATGCCCGATTTAACTTCGATCTTGATTGGCCGTGATGGCGGCGTTGATCAGATGATGATGCAATTGATGAAACAATTCTCCGAACATCTATCTAATTCAATCAAAGAAGTGAAAATTACCGTCATTTACAAAGTTAAAGAAAAAGAATTCGAATACTCGGCAACATTATTGTTTGTTGATTATGACAAGCAATTACCCCTACCCTCGATCCCAGGTGGTGGTTAGTGAATCTACGCCGCAATTCAGGTTTTACGTTAATTGAGGTTTTAATAGCGGTGGCGATCATGTCGACGCTGGGCTTATTAGCCGCGCAAACGATCAAACAGGCGATCACGCAAAAAAAGATCATTCAAGAGATGGTGAATGATACGTCTCGCTTACGCGACGGTGTTAAGATTTTCGAAAAAGATGTACAGCTGGCCTATCACCATCGCGACTGGGAAAAAGAACTTAAAGAACTAGCGAAGAAGACAAAAAAAACCACGGCCCCCGTCGCTGCAGGTATGCCGGGCGCCGCTGGACAACCTCCGCAACTGAATCAAATCTTTGATGCCAATGGGAACGTGATTTCAACTCAGGAACAAGAAGCCAATGTCGAGGCTCCACGCAAAGATCCAACCACCCAGTTTGTGGGCAAAGAAAATGAAATCAATTTTGTGACGATGAATACAGGCCGAATTCTGAAAGATATGCCACAAGCTGATTTCATTGAAGTTGGTTATTCCTTAAAAGACTGCACTACGTTTGCTGAGAAAAAAACGACGAAGTGTTTATTCCGTCGTGTTTCGCCATGGGTGGACGAAGATGTTACAAAAGGTGGCGAAGAATACCTGTTAATCGAAAACATCACTGAGTTTACGCTTCGTTATATGGGCCGAGGAAAACAAGATTGGAACAAAGACTGGCGTACTGACGGCAGCGGTGATGGCGCAACTAAAGGAAACTTTCCGTGGTTAGTAGAAATTTCGATAACGTATCAAAAGGATCCTGAAAAAGAAAAATCGAAAAAGCATTCCATGCAGTTAGTAATTCCAATCCATTTTCCAAACAATAAAGAGGATTCTGGCAGTTCGGATTCATCAACCCCAGCGACTACGACCGGCACACCGGCCGGCACGACACCGGCAGACGGTGAGCCCGTAGGCGGTGGCCCAGCAGGAGTAACTCGATGAAAATTTTTGGATTTACAGTGTTTAACCGAACCACCAAAGACTTCATTAAAAAAAGTAACAATCAGCGAGGGATTGCATTGATTACAGCCATCGCCGCCCTATCGTTAATGACTTACTTAGCGATGGAAGTTACCTATGACACGCAAGTGGAGTATTTAATTAACGCTCAACAAATCAATCGCGTAAAGGCCTACTATGCTGCGCGCAGCGGAGTTGATTTGTCTTTACTGAGAGTTAAAATCTTCCAAACGGTTCAACAAAAGCTCGGAAAGAACTTACCAGCAAATGGAATGATTGATCAAATCTGGCAATTCCCTTTGATCTGGCCGCTGGAATTACCTGATGGATTAAATGCCGTAGATAAAGACCAAATTAAGGATAAGACAAAAGAGTCTTTACTAGATGCCGCATTTGCGACAAAAATTACAGATGAAGGTTCTAAGATTGATATCACAAACTTAGCCTCGCCATCTGAGACTCTACGTGAAATCACGAAGAAACAATTAATTGCGCTTTTCGAAAATAAAATCAAAGACGACGAAGAGTTTTCCAAAAACTACAATGGCTATAGATTCGATACGCTAGTTAACAATATCGCCGACTGGATGAGTAGCAAAAATGAAAGTCTAAACGGCGGAGATAAAAAATCAGGTTACCGTGATCGCGGAACAGATACGTTTCCGCCGAATCGTAATTTCAGAACGATTCAAGAAATTCGCTTAGTAACTGGTATGACGGACGAGTTTTACCAGATTCTAGAGCCACAAGTTACCATCTATGGCGTAAAAGGTCTGAATCCAAACACCGCAACGTCGGCCGTTCTTCAATCCATTGATCCAACGATCACTAAAGAAATCGCAGCCGAAGTCATTAAACGCCGTACGGACGAACAACTCGGTCCATTTAAAGACGCCGCTTCATTTTGGCAATTTTTAGAGGAAAAAGGGGCGCGTCTTTCTATCAACAAAGAAGAATTTCCTATCAACACCGACAGCTACAGCAGCTTTCGGATCAACGTTATCGGCGAATACGGCGGTTCAAAACGCGAAGTTGACGTCATCACTTTGGATATGAACAAAGTCGCCGAAGCGATCAATGAAGTTCAGAAGAAAGTAGACGAAAAAAATGGTCCTGCGGGCGGCGGACAGACGACATCACCACCAGCAGGAACTCCGGGAGGAACTCCAAATCCAGCAGGTAACACCGGTCAAACTGCGGCTTCCCAACCACCAGCCAAGGGACCTCCGCGCATCGTATACTGGAATGAAAAATAGCGTCGTTAACGACTATTTCGACGACAACCAACAGTTTATCTTTTTTTTGTTTCCGACCTATAGTTTTAGGATTAGATTACCTTCATGAAAAATCTATCGACCGCTAAGATCTCTGTTTTAGACTTAGCTAAAGTTGCCGATGGCAAAACTTTAGCCGACACCTATTCTCATTCGAAACAATTGGCTCAACACGTAGAAAAACTCGGCTACACGCGGTTCTGGTTAGCCGAACATCATAACATCGAAGGCATCGCGAGTGCGGCCACTTCGATATTGATTGGCTACATCGCTGAACACACAAAAACCATTCGCGTAGGTTCTGGTGGCATCATGCTGCCGAATCACTCGCCGTTAATTATTGCCGAACAATTTGGAACATTAGAATCACTGTATCCCGGTCGAATCGATTTAGGATTAGGCCGCGCCCCCGGAACCGACCAACAAACGATGCGCGCCCTGCGCGGCCGCAATGCTGGTTACGAAGACGACTTTGGTGATTTAATTGAAGAATTAAATTTTCTATTCGCCCCCGCTGAACCCGGCCAAAAAATCAAAGCCGTTCCTGGCGCCGGAATCAAGGTCCCAAAATATATTTTAGGCTCAAGCCTTTACAGCGCACAGCTTGCGGCCCGTATGGGATTACCGTATGCATTTGCAGGCCACTTTGCACCAGCGATGATGATGCAAGCATTTGATATTTACCGGTCAATGTTCCAACCATCGCAAGACCATAAAGAACCGTACGTCATGATGGGAGTCCCGGTTGTGGCCGCCGACACAGATGAGAAAGCAAAATACTTGGCCACCAGTATTCAACAAGCCTTCTTAGGCATTATCAAAGGAAACAGAAAACTAAATTCCCCACCCGTGGACGATATGGATAAAATCTGGAACCCAATGGAACGCGAACATGTGCAATCGATGTTAGGAATGCTCGTGACTGGGAGTCCGCGAACGGTTCGTGAGAAGCTTGATAAATTTATCGAAGCTACTGGGGCTGATGAATTGATTATCACTTCGGATACTTATTTACCCGAGGACCGAATGCGGTCATATGAACTGATCGCAGAGGCTCGTCGCCTTTAGCCTTAGCTGACGGTTCTACTGATTACCAAAACCGCGACGTCGTCGGCAACCGTTCGAGGTATGTCGTTCGGCGTTCGAGGGTCCCGTCCCGTTTCCGTTTCCGTCCCGTTTTCCGTTTTTACTTGTATTGAAAATACTATATCCAATTGCTTTTACCCAACCCCTCGGTTGGGTGTGGCAAATTCTTTCTTGTTCGTCTTGGTTTGTTGTTTCGAAAATTGAATTCGAAGTTGCCGTTGTTGAGATCAGACCTTTTTTATTAAAGACATGAAAAAACGAGTTCCGCAGCCAGCGCGAAGCGCATGGCGAGGACTGTCTGAGCTTTTTTTATGTCTTTAATAAAAAAGGTCTGATCTCAACAACGGCCCCCGCACTGCCACAATCTCTTTTTGAAACAACCAACCAAGGCGAACAAGAAAGATTCTGGATTCGGGGTGGCTGACGAAAGCTGTCACTCATTGGCATCACCAACGCTTCATTTCGAGACCGCCACCATTCCCGCTCTGAGACAGAGTTTCACGATATATTCCAATCACTTACACGCGCCTCACTTTGATTCATGGCAAAGCGATTGCTCTTAGTATCGAGCAAGAGGTATTTATGAGAACACAAAGCTTTTACTTAAAACTGACTTTACTACTAATCACAACAGCGATGTTGTCAGCATGTGGTGCGAGCAAAGGAACAGCCGATAACTACGATAGCTCGAGTCGTTTACTAACTGCGGATGTAACTAATATAGATACTTCAAACCGACCTCTGGCCTATTGTAATCAATCCACGGGATCTCAGATTTCATTCAACACATCGACATTCCAAGATGGTGAAATAATTGATCCCAACAAAATTAATTTAAAAATCACAAAGATCCCTGCGTACTTCTCACAAAACTTGAACTACATTGAATTCCACAAATATATGGTAAACTCAGCTGGTAGCAAAATGTGGGGTGAGAGCCGCTTATCCATGAACATCTATGCGATCTCTACTGGTAAATTACTAGTATCTGGTAAATCAATGCTCTACTGGAGAGACCTTGCCTCAGCGGCTCAAGCTGTGGGTGCTTCAACTCCGGATCAGTTCTTCAAAAAAGTACGCCTTGTTATCCAACTCGTAGATCCAAATGGCGATTACGATGCGATCTCTGCTATCTACTATAGCTCAACAGATGACTCAGTAGTAAGCCAACTCGATGGTTTAATCCCAGCCTTCGATGCTGACCCGGCTCGCTACGCTTACGAGAGAGACGGATCAACTCGCCACTCGACCTTACAAGCACTGCACCCTTTCAAAAGCTATGTTGGGCAAGGTTGGACAGCGCAAACGTACCAAACCAAAGCGGCGGAGTTTTGCACTACGATTTATACGGCTCAATAAATTTGAACGTCGAACGACTTTCCTTAGTGCGACGATTCCTGCGAAACTTCCTCAGCCTGCAAATTCTCACCAAGGCGATAACGATCTACTAAGTTTTCGTCATTCGTTGGGAACGAGAATAGCAAAGTATGTACGTCCGAGTTATTTTCTTCTAATGTAATGCTAATATAGTAATAATCGTCAAACTCGGTCTCCGTGTATTCTTTAATGAATGTCACAAATACATTTCCATCGTGGTCTGTTTTTCTCCAAATTTCATCCGGGGATTCGATCGTGTCTTCCCGAGTTTCTAGAAAGTTTTTGAATTTTTCTAGAGGAATATCTTTTTCCGTTCTTAACTTTAACATCGATTTAAACAAACCGATCGAAAGTTCATCATTTTCTAAAATCGAGTCGCCGTCTAACCCTGCAAAGTGTTTGATTTCCATGTCGTGACTGAAAATCATTTCCCCGTCCTTAAACGCCTCTGCGGTTTCTTTAAACTTTGTTGGGAAATGTGAAAGTACGAAGGTTGGGTTACGTTCTTTTGTAGATAGAAAAACGATGGCTACGTAGTCATAACTCATTGTGTTTTTATTAATTGTTTTAACAAAAACGTGAATGGGGGCTTTTTTGAAAAAGGTTTCCATCAACCAGATTTCATCAGGATCACTCAATGTTAGGTCTAAGCTGTCTTCTTCTTCCACTTGTTCTTCATCGGTGAAATCATCAGGGCGGCGAATTGTTTGATACAATTCTTCGATGCGCTGAATTGGCTCTTCGAAAAACTTAAACACCTTATCTTCAGAATCAAAAACTAAGTTCTTGTCTTCATCGATCACGAACAACTCCTGAATCTTTTTTTTGCCTCTATTTTTGGACTTCTTCATCTTCTCATCATTACTGTTTTCATGAGGTCGAGCAATCCCTTGGTGTCGTCCCAAGGCAGAATGACAGAGTAAGTCAACTTGCACAGTTTTCGATTGAAATAAGTCAAAACACACATCAGCATTAAGGTGAGGATAAAAACGCAAACCTATGGATGGAGGCGCTGTTGTCTACGGAATCAAATAATTCTGCACCTTTCGACAAAAATATGTTTCAAGAACAAGCTTTAGAGAAAATGGAAGCTATTTTGAGCCAAGCCGCAATGGGAATTCATGTGCTGTTTGATAAGGCAACGATTACCGCTGCTTACAAAGAAGTCACTGATGAGAAAGACTTTTACGATTTTGATAAGGTAAAAGTTATTCAAGACTCCATGACAGAGCTTATCTCTAGAAAAACATACTTCGAAAAGTTAGCTTACCTACAATCTTTGGATAAGACGTCGCTTATACTACTAGTACGTGCTTATTTTCATATCGTTGAGAACAACGTTTTAGCCTCTCAGCAAAAACACTAATCCAACGTTTCCGGAAGTCTCAATTTAAGACTGTGGCTTCCTAGTTTTAATTCGAAACGCAATTTTCAGTTTTCTGAAAACCCTTTAGACGATTTTTTTATATTTATGTTTAGTGTCGCCTATTTAGAGGCCCAAATAATTACACTCACGCCATTTTTCTCGAACTCTACGATCGTCTAGTTTACGATGATCATGGGTGGTGAAAAATGAGGACGTATAATTTCAAGACATTCACAGCTACAGTTGGTTTAGGTTTAATCATGGGGTTAAACATTTCGTGCTCTCAAGGAGCGTCCGAAAATATCAAAGCAGAAATCGCGGTGACGGCTCAAGACTCAGAAAAGTCTATCTATAATAATAATGCCTATCCCGTAAACAAACTGGTGTGTGATCCATTCGATCCAGATCCAGTACCGTCGCCAAAGCATGGTATCAAATCTTCTTTGTGGTTCCGCGGCTTCAATCAACCTATTTATCAGAACGTAATGAGTTATATCAACAACTACACTCATTCCGACCAAACACTATTCTTTAACTCGGTAAATGTACCTACACGCATGTTCTATGACGGCTTCCCAATAGAATCCGGGGACGTTGTTCGCGATGATTTAGGCACACAACTCATTGAATACTTCGCGATGAAGTTTGAATCGCAAATCGTTTTGGGTGAAAACGACAGCGAAGGCCTTTATGAACTAGCTATGTTATCCGACGATGGCACCATATTAAAAATTAAAGATCCAGATAACGTTATCAACGATCCAAATAATCCAAGTGCCTGGGAAACCCATATTAACAACGACGGCGACACGCCAACACGCATGAAGTGTTCGTCTCGTCTAATCAACATGAAAAAAGACAAAAAGATAGCTATGGAATTGCTATACTACCAAGGCCCTCGCTATCACATATCGAACATGCTGATCTGGCGTAAAGCGACCCAAGCGGGTAAAGATGCGTATTGCAACCATTCAGGCAATCAATACTTTTTTAATCCAAATAACAACTCAGCTCCGCTTAAATGGTTAGATCTAGAGGCTCGTGGATGGAAAGTTTTAGGCAGTGCCAATTACCTACTACCAGAGAGTGGAAACTCTAGCTCAGAAGATGGCGATACCGATTACAACGCATGTTATAACGGAACGATCCCCGTAATCTCGAACTTCCAAGTGATTGAACAGCTCTCTAACGAAGTTTCGTTCTCTTGGAAAACAGATATCAAGGCCGTTTCGTTAATGATGGTAACGAACTTAGACACGGGTGAAAAAACGGTTACTCAAACGGATAACGTTCTTCGAACAACCCATCAAATTATGATCACTGGACTCAAAAACAACACAAACTATCGATTCCAAGTTGTGGCGATTTCAGAAGATTTAGGCCGCGCCATTAGCCCAGCCATCGATCTTACTACTTTCTAGTTATGGCCTTGATTTAAATGTTACCTAAAACAAAAGGGGCTCAAAGCCCCTTTTTGTTTTAATATTAGTTTTACTCTTCATCTAACTCGCTGGTCTCTTTACTCTTCGTCTAACTCATCGTCACCCACGGTGCCAAGATTGTATTTTTCGATACGGTAGCGCATGGAGCGGAATGTGATGTTTAATAATTTTGCCGCGCGCTTTTTAATGCCGTTCGCTTGATGAATTGCTTTGATGATCAATTCTTTTTCAATCTGGCCAATGATTTTATCTAAATCCACGCCATCATCGGTAACTTCAATTTCATTTGATGATGCTAGTTTACGGCCCGTGCTTGTGTTCACCAATGGCGGTAAACTTTCAGGCAATACCGTCGACCCGCCCTCTAACGCCACGGTACGTTCGATCATATTTTCCAACTCACGCACGTTTCCTGGGTAATCGTATTTTTTTAAACTCTCCATCGCTTCGGTGCTAATCGACGAAATATTTTTATTTAATTTATCATTATATTTTTTCAAAAAATGATGAGCTAATAAAGGAATGTCTTCCTTACGCTCACGTAAGCTTGGTGTCTTAATATGGATAACATTCAAGCGGTAATACAAGTCCTGGCGGAATGTGCCCTTTTGAACCATATCTTCCAAATGCCTGTTCGTTGCCGCGATAATACGGACTTCTACTTTAGTGTCTTCAGTAGAACCTACACGACGAATCACACGTTCTTGCAATGAACGAAGTAATTTAACCTGAATTGATAAAGGCAACTCGCCTACCTCATCAAGGAATAATGTTCCACCATCCGCTACTTCAAACAAACCTGGTTTATCTGCAATCGCGCCAGTGAAGGAACCCTTTTTATGACCGAACATTTCTGATTCCATTAAGTTTTCAGGAATAGCACCGCAGTTGATAGTAACAAACGGACGATCTTTCAACGGACCATTATAGTGAATCGCTTTTGCGATAACTTCTTTACCTGTTCCAGACTCCCCGGTTACCAAAATATTCGTAGGCGCCTGAGATACACGTTTGATTAAATCAAACACGTGGTGCATCGCTGGCGAGTTACCGATGATGTTCTGAAAAGAAAACTCTTTTCCAAGTTCTTTTTTTAAACTTCTATTTTCAAATTCTAAGTTTTTAGAACGAAGTGCATTGGAAATGTTAATGCGAACTTCATCAATTTTAAACGGCTTAGTTAAATAATCATAAGCACCCATCTTCATAGCTTCGACTGCCGTTTCAGTAGTACCAAACGCAGTGATCATCATGAAAATAATTTCTGGAAAATCTTGTCTTACGTATTTAAGTAATTCGATACCAGTCATGTTAGGCATCTGTAAGTCAGAAATAATCATATCGAACGATTTTTTCTGAAGCATCTCTTTTGCTTTTTGACCGTCTTCGGCTAACGTGATTTCGTAGCCTTCTTTGCGAAGCATGATTTCGAGGAATTCTCTTATTGATTCTTCGTCATCGACAACTAAAATTTTTGCTTTCATTTGGTCAATCCCCTATAGGAGTATTGTCCATAGGAAATTTATTCTAAGCAAGGAAAATTAAACTCAAATTCAGTGCCTTGGCCTACCTGACTTCGAACATGAATTGTTGCGTGATGTGATTCTAAAATTTTGTGAGTCACTGCTAGACCTAGACCCGTGCCCTTGCTCTTGGTCGTGAAAAATGGTTCGAAAATTCTTTTCACCGTTTGTTCACTCATGCCCGAACCACTGTCCTTTACTTTTAAACACCATTGTTGATTTGTTTTCTTAAGTATAATATCTAGTTCCGCCACGGGAACTTTATCCATCGCTTGCAATGCATTGATGATGATATTCAAGAACGCCTGTTTTAGCTTGTCGGAATATCCTTTAATCAAAGCGTTTGGTTCTATATCGATACGCATCTTCACATCTTTTCTGAGCTGCGCGTTTTGTTCAATGTTACTTAAAACATCGCGCAAAATCAGATTTAAATCACATGGGTCAGTCGGATTTTTTGCCGGCTTAGCGTATTCCAAAAACTCAGTGATTAGATTATTTAATCGATCAATCTCTTTCAAAATAATCTTCATCAATTTTTTATCATCTTCGCCTTGTGTCGTCTGGCTTAACAGCTCTACACTTCCACTGATGCCAGCTAATGGATTACGAATTTCATGAGCCACACCCGCAGCTAACCCACCAATCGCGGCTAGTTTTTCACTTTGCTTTAAGTGGAACTCCATCTTGCGCATCTGACTTAGATCTTCGATTACCAACAAAAATAGTCCTTCGGCTTTAGCGATGGGTTTTGCAACAATTTTAAAAATTGATTCTTCCGTTTCATTTTTAAAATCGACTTCTTTTGACAGCTCTTCGTGGGAATCTAGAGCAGTAATTTGACCCCACAGATTATTCAATGGCGGAAAAAACTCTGTTAACCGACCATTCGTTTTGATTAGTGGAAAAAGCATAATCGCTTTAGTATTCATTTGAACAATATGCGAGGCTCGGTCCAATGTCAAAAGCGCTACCGGAGACTTTTCTATGATTAACTCATAAAGATCTTCTAAAGATCGCAGCTGCCCTTCTTTAGTTTTTAATTCCGCTTCGGTTTGAAACAGTTTTTCACTCAGGTAACCCGACAATCCCGCAACACCGAAAAAGGCCAAATTATTAATCGTTAATGTAATAATACTAGCGATTGTTTTAAATTCAGGACCAAGAATTTGCACCCAGCTGTAATTAAAACTGGTCACCAATGCCAAAACGATTGCGCCTTTTCCTTTAAACAGAAAACTACCTAAAATAATGTTTATAACGTGAAGTAAAAGGAAAAGACTTACCGATCCACTTGAAAAATAAACGTAGAGTGAGATCAAGAATGAATCTAATATAAACGTCGAAAGCAGCGCCGTTGATTCATCAGGCATCGAATCAATTTTAAAAAATAGAATGAAATGAATCGCTAACCCGAGTCCTAAAACAAAAAACGAAGGCCCAAGCAACGCCCAGGATACAAAAGGGGCCTGCCAGAAATAGAAAAAAACCAAAACGACAAGCGCAAAGATATAGAGCAGTACTCGAACAGACTCTACTTGCCAACGCCGTGCCGTCGAATTAATTAGAGTCTGATCGGACGAACTAATTGCCTGCATTTCCTGCCATCGAGAAAATCGGCAAGTACATCGCAATAACTAGAACGGCAATGATACCACCCAAAACAACCATTAATAACGGTTCAATTAACGAAGTCAGTGCCTTAACCGCCGTTTCAACTTCATCTTCATAGAAATCAGCAATTTTATTTAACATGTTATCCAGGGTACCAGACTGCTCACCTACCGCGATCATCTGCACGACCATGTCCGGAAAAACTTTGTCTTTTGATAATGGTTGCGCAAAAGGTTTACCTTGCATGACTGAATCTTTGCAACGAATGAGCGATCGCTCGACAACTACGTTTCCCGCTGTACGCGACGCGATTTCAATCGCTTCAATCAACCCAACACCGGAACTCAAAAGTGTCCCTAACGTTCGAGTCATACGAGCCACCGCCGATTTCCTTACGATTTCACCAAAAATGGGTGCTCTAAATAAGAAGGATTCAAACGCGGCCTTTCCTGCCGGAGTCGAAATGTACGATTTTATCGCAAAAGGAGTCGCTATGGCCGAACCTACTAAAACATACCAGAATTTAATCATGGTATCAGAAAGAGCCACAACCATTTGAGTTAGCCAAGGTGGTTCTTTCCCACCCTGAGCAAAGAATTCTTGGAACTTTGGAATAATAAAAACTAAAATTGCCGCAATAACAACTATTGCAACCACAACGATAACCGCTGGGTACACTAAGGCACCTTTAACTTGGGCCTTAACTTTTTCATTCTTTTCCATGTAGGTCGCTAAACGTCCAAGAATACCATCCAAGATACCGGCCTCTTCACCAGCATGGACCATGTTCGCGTAGAAGCGATCAAACACGTTAGGAACTTGTGACATCGAATCTGAAAGTTTCTTTCCCGATTCGATACTCTTTTTAACTTTTAACGCCGCGTCCTTTAAAATACCTGAACGAAGACCCTCGCTCAAAATTTTTAGTGCATCCACCACGGGAATCCCGGAATTAATAAGCGTGGCAAACTGACGAGTAAAAATCTGCAAATCTTTTACTTTAACTTTAGAAACAAAAAAACTATTCGCACCTTTAGGACCAAAATTGCCAAGCCCTTTAGAATTTACACGCACCACTTCAAGGTGCATTTGTCTTAGACGAGTTCGCACTTCAGTTTCATTTGTCGCTTCGATCTCGCCGTTGGTCATTTGACCATTCAAGTTCTTAGCCTGATATGAAAACTTAGCCATTAGATACCTACCTTCTTCAATAAAGAATCAAGATCTTGTGGGTCCTTTGAAAATTCAAAAGCCTTCTGAAGTGATATTTTTCTTCTGATTAATAACTGCAATAGACTTTGATTAAATGTCACTACACCATTTTCATCGTCAATGTTACGAAGTCTTTCTTCAAAAGAATCAACACCTTTAGTGTAGATTTCTTTTTTTAACTCGGGACTGAGGGGAATAATTTCACCCGCAAATACTGTCTCGTTGTTTTCTCCTTCGATTTCGTATTGCGAATAACTTAAAGACAATAAATCCAACATACGCCAAAACATATGTTGCGCACGTGCATCTGGGAATAGGGAAAGTACTTTATGGATCGTGCTTACTAAAGATTGGTTGCAGAAATGCATGATAACCAAGCGACCTTCTTCAGCACATTCAATTGCCGCTTCAACTTCAAACGATTTCGAAATGTTTTCAAATATTAGAACCTCAGAGTCCTTTACCATTACGGAACCAGAACTCACCAGATCATCTATCGTTTTATAGGACCAATGCTTAAATGGCGATTTTACCGTATCGCGAAGGAAAACGGTGCCGGATCTTTTTTCAGAATCGAATTGCTTGATAGCGCTCAAGAAAAATTTTTCGATACCAGAGAATCGATTGCCATTCACCAATAGCAATCCCTGGCGTCGAGCCAAATTTTCTCGCATTACTTCGGGCATCAGAAAATCTTTCACGTTCTACGTATCCTTTACTGAAGAATTTAAAACTTCCTCAAACGTCGTCACTCCACGCTTTAACTTTAAAAGTGCGCTTCGACGTAAAGTACGTAGCCCGAGCTCGCGAGCTAAGAAACGTATTTGAGCCTGATTAGCGCCTTTTAAGATTGCGTCTTTTACCTTCTCGGTCATCGGAAGCAATTCATAAATAGCTAATCGGCCTTTTATTCCAGTATTATTACAGGTACCACACCCCTTGCCTTTGTATAGCTTGTATTCTGAAACCTCATTAGGTGGCACGCCTATCGTTATAAGGTTCTGAGCTGGCATTTCGACGGGAGTTTTACAGTTTTCGCATATCTTTCCGACAAGACGTTGGGCTACTATTAAGTTAATAGTCGAAGTTATGACATACGGCGGGATACCGATTTCTGTTAAACGAATAACAGTCGAAGGGGCATCGTTCGTGTGAAGGGTGGACACAACCAAGTGACCTGTCGACGCGGCTTTAAAGGAAATCTCTGCCGTTTCTAAATCCCGGATTTCCCCTACCATTATGATATCAGGATCTTGCCGCAGGAACGATTTTAACGCCGCCGAAAAATTCAAATCGATATCAGGATTCATCTGAACTTGATTAATTCCTTCTAAATTGAATTCTACAGGGTCTTCAGCAGTAGAAATATTTACGTCGGTTTTGTTCAACTCTGACAAGGCAGAGTAAATCGTAGTCGTTTTACCAGACCCCGTAGGTCCCGTGATCAAAACTAATCCCTGCGGTAAGTTGATACACGATTTAAAAAGCCGTAAGTCCTCTTCTTCGAAGCCGAGCTTGGTCATATCAAGCTGTAAGTTAGATTTATCCAAAAGACGCAAAACCGCTTTTTCACCCCAAAGCGTCGGCATTGTACTGACACGAAAACCCATGTCGGCTTCACGAGTCCGAACCTTTAAACGTCCATCTTGCGGTCGACGTTTTTCCGCAATATCAAGTTTTGCCATAATTTTAATACGCGCGGAAATCGATGGCGCCCAGTCTCTGGGTGGCGCTTTAGCTTCGATCAAAATACCATCCACGCGATACCTAACTCGGAAAATTTTTTCGTAAGGTTCAAAATGAATATCACTGGCTCGTTTTTTCATCGCTTCGTTCAAAATCGCATTTACGAATTTAACAACCGGAGAGTCTTTGTCCGTGATATTATCGATGGTCTCAACTTTTTTATCATCAAGGACGTCAAATTCCGCGTCTTCGCCTTCGATATCTTCAAGCGCCTTATCAACACTGATTCCATAGTATTTCTCTAAAGCTCCTTGGATAGCGATTGGCGATGCCACGATAGGCTGAATTACTTTAGCTTTTGTGATGATTCGCAAATCTTCGCGCACTAGAATCTGGCTTGGATCAGAGAATGCGATAACAACGGTCGAAACTTTGTTTTGGTTATCTAACATCCGTTGAACCGGGATAACGTTGTGTTTGTAGCAAATGTCTCGCGGCACCAAATCAATTACGGCCTGATCAATTTGAAATTGGGAAAGGTTAATTCCCTGAATGTTGTAGAAGGCTTCTAAACCCTTTTGCACTTGGGCTTCTTGTACAAAATTTAAATTTATCAAAATTTGGGTTAGTAATAAATTTGAAGTGGTCTTTTTTGTTTCAAGGGCTTGTTCGTACTGTTCTGGTTTAATCAAGCCTTGGCGATACAGTATATCACACGTCTTTTTATCCCAAGGTTTAATTTCGCTCATAGAATATCATTTTAAATAAACGTGGCGAATTTGTTACTGGTCGATAGTCTCGATTTATAAATAGTTTCCAAAAAACTGATCTTTTACGTTTTCAATCGGGCTATGAACCACCCGCAATGATTCATAATCATAAAATGCAGTCAAATCCCGACGTTTCAGAGTCCTTAAACCCGCCTTCTCAGCTTCAAACAGCAAAGGATGAACAGGCGTTTTAGATACCAAGTCGATCATGATTCCCTTCGCGGACATAAAATTAAAATAGGCCAAGTCGTTCATCAACGTTGGATTACTTTCCAAATCTACAGCGTTGATCATTAAACTAGTGGACTCTTGAGTCTGGGTCAGCGTTGAAAACGGAATCGTTTTTATTTTGATTCCGATGAAATATCGCCCAAGTTCCTCGACATTCCCTTCATAATCATCAGGAACAAACAGCAACACAGAACGGAAACCTAGGCTTACTATTAACGAAACCAGTCCTTCCAAAGAACACGAGTCACAGATTATACCGGCACTTTCTTTCATCTCGACATTTCCAAAATGCGTAACGATCTTACGACGAAGAATATCAAAATATTTAAGACGAGGTAGCCAATGTCCATTTTCAAGAGTCAATGAATCAAAGGTTTTATTGAACCGAACGGCTTCAGGCGCCATCGGTATCTGAACTAGATACTGAGCCCCAAAATCTAAATCACAGCGAATCAGAGCGTGATCCATATTCATTTTTTGCAATGACATTAAATCACCATATTCAAGAAATTCGTACTCTACTGATGAGGACTGCAGGTAGTGCTTTATGTTTTCTAAATCAGGAATCAGACCTTTTGCATTGAAGTCGTGATTTAAATACAAACGAATCATGTATTTGGCCTTCGACCTAAAGACGCGATATCAAGCGCGATCTGATTCTTAATTTCGTCTATTCCTGAAAATTTTCTTTCTGAGCGAATAAACTTTAAAAACTCAACGGTAATTTCCTCGTCATAAATTTCTTGGCTAAAATCAAAAATATGAGTTTCAATCTTTATTAAATCATCAGTCTTAAATGTCGGGGTCTTTCCCACATTGGTGATAGAATCAAATGTTGAATTTTTCCAATGCGTGCGTGTCTGATAAACCCCAAAATGAGGAACGTATAAAGACCGATGACGCGTCAAATTCGCCGTCGGAAATCCAATCAACCGCCCGCGTTTATCACCATGGATAACAATTCCATTAACCGAATATGGGCGGCCTAAAAACTTAGGCACCACTTCAAAACGGTTATCTTCAACCAATTGTTTAATGTACGTTGACGACACTATCTGATTGTCTACCGACAACGGCTCAACAACTTCGAAGTTGATTCCCGCATTTTGACACCATGTTTTGATAGAAAAGCGATCTCCACCACGATCTTTGCCAATTTTCAGATCATGGCCAATAACGATTCTTTGAATATTTAGATTTTTTGTGAACTGAGTTAAAAATAGTTCATACGACATTGCCGCAACTGATTGATCAAATTTTAGCCGCACAAGATAATCAATATCCAGCTGCTGCATCTGTTTGTTTTGATCGGCTGTTGAAAACAATCGTCTGAACGTCTTATTTACGTCAAAATATTCAACGGGATGTGGATCAAAGGTTGTACAAAATGATTTTTGTTCCTGACTAGTCTTTAGACTTTTTAATAATTTCTGATGGCCTAAGTGAACCCCATCAAAATTACCAATAGTAAGCACTATAGGAGTTTTGCGATCTGAAATTTTGTCCAAACTATCTAGAATAATCATAAAATCATTGAACTCTTAGGTTATTACGGATTATATGTAGCCAAGACATGCCTAGTCAATTCCAATTGCAAAAAGCTTTTGCGTTCGTGTCCACTCAATTAGTTTCGTCGGGTTCTATCCTGCGAGTTCTTATTGTATGGCTTATTTGCCTCGTCTCCCTAAGAATTGATAACTTAAACGACTTCGACTTCCGTTTTCAAATGCGCGGCGACCGTAGTCCCGCAAAAGACATCGTCATTATCGAACTTACACCCTCGGACTTACGGCACTTTAATACCACGGAAGTTCAAGACTTGATGCTGCTTAATTCCTCGTCTGACATCAATGATAATTACTATTGGAATCCCCATCTATGGAGTTCCCTCTTAGTGGAATTACTCAAACAGCAACCCAAAACAATCATCATTACGTTGGATCTAGTTAAGCAAGCTCTCACCGATTCTATGAACGTGGGCTTACTGAGCAATCCTAAAGTGACCTGGGTCTATTCTAGCGACATGGACCCGCTCGGGCTCGAGAAAAAAAGACTCCTTGATATCCTTAACATCCAATTTGAAAAAGATGGCGTTGTTCGCCGAGTTCTGTCCCCCGTCCGAGGGGAACCCGCACGTTACATTAACTTCCAAGGTGCAGAATCGCGCTATTTCAAAGTGACATATAACCAACTGATTAATAATGAATGGCCTCTGGAATTTTTCAAAGACAAGATTATCGTTATTGGCGGATTTACGAATTCTGATTATGAGTATATTACTCCCATGGGATCATATGGTCGTAGCGCTCTCGTAGCCCAATTAATAGAAAATAAATATCACTCACAGTGGATTAAATCATGGTCATTTTGGCCGCAGTCACTTGTTATCTTTGTTTTGATTTGTTTAATTTATTTCTCGACACTATTTCTGCCGCGCAACTTGTCAATCACCGTAACCATAGCGGCACTATTCATCGTATTGATCGTGAACATCTACCTTTTTGATATCCATCATTTTTGGTTTCCAATGGCTACAACTTCGCTATGTGTATTTTTAGGTTGGTTGATCGGCTACACCGTTTTAGTCAGCAACATTGAAAAGAAGAATTTTCAACTAGAACAACAAAATGAAACACGCACACAACTTGAACTTATGAAGACAAATTTTATAAGTTTGATTTCACATGACCTAAAAAATCCACTAGCCAAAATTCAGAGCGTAGTGGCACGTAATTTAGCGACGTCAGCCGAGGGTGCCATAGCTCAAGATTTAGTCTCGATTCAAAAGTACTCTGAGGAGCTCGATCACTATATCCGATCTATCTTAAATATTGCACGCGTCGAGTCTCAAAATATAAAACTGAATATCGTACCTAGCGATTTAAATCAGCTTATTGAAGCCAGCATCATTGCTTTACGTCCCTTAGCATCAGATAAAAACATCAAAATTGAAACCGAATTGGCACCACTTTTTCTTATTGAGATCGATCCGATACTGATCAAAGAAGCTCTTATTAATATCATAGAAAATGCTATTAAATATTCTGCCAATAACACTTTAATCACAGTTAGAACCTACGAAACGAATGAACACATCATTACCGAGGTCATCGATCAAGGGATCGGCATATCTGAAGTTGAATTACACAAAGTCGGTCAGAAGTTTTTTCGTTCCGAAATGGTACCAGAAAACATCAAAGGAAGCGGTTTAGGTTTCTTTTTGGTTAAGTATTTTATCGAGCTGCATGCAGGCTCGGTAAATGTGGAATCAACACTGAATAAAGGCACCACCGTCCGAATAAAATTACCCAACAGTTAATTAATCCTTTCTTCTGGTTAGAACTTTATGGTAGTTTTTTTTCCATGAATACTACTTTAAGAACCCTAGTCGTAGATGATGAACAAGAACTAAGAGAATCTTTAAAACAAATTCTTCCTACCTCATTCCCTGAAGTTACTTTCAAATTTAGTGAAGCCGTGGATGGCCAAGACGCCATCGATAAAATTAAAGCACAGCATTTTGATTTGGTTCTAATGGACGTAAAAATGCCTCGTGTTGATGGCATCACCGCGCTCAAAGCAATTAAAACTCACGATCCACGAACATTCGTTGTTATCATGACAGCCCATGGAAATTACTCTGACGCTGTAGAGGCAATTAAAGAAGGTGCGTTTGACTATTTCCAGAAACCTGTTCAAAAAGAGTCTCTATTTAAAGCCATCGATGGTTGCTTAAATGCACGCGAACTCGTACTTGAACTTACGGCCTCTAATCCTATTTTTGACGACGACATTGATACTGAATTTGTTGGCAACTCTCACCAAATGCGTGAAGTCTTCCAGCTAATTTACAAGCTAAGTAAAGTTGACACTACGGTTTTGATTCGTGGTGAAAATGGAACAGGAAAAGAATTGGTGGCCAAAGCCATTCACCACAACTCGCTTCAAAAATCGGGACAATTCGTAGCGGTTAACTGTGGCGCCATTCCCGAAAATTTAATTGAGAGCGAATTTTTCGGACATGAAAAAGGTGCCTTTACCGGCGCGACGGAACGAAAAATCGGTAAGTTTCAGGCAGCCAATAATGGAACATTATTCTTGGATGAAATCGGCGAACTAAAAACAGATATGCAAGTTAAACTACTACGCGCGATTCAGGACAAGGCCTTTACTCCGGTGGGATCTGTCCGTGAAGTAAAAACGAATGTTCGAATTATTGCGGCAACCAATCGTAACCTAGAAAAAATGATTCAAGAGGGTAAGTTCCGCGAAGATTTATTCTATCGCTTAAATGTAATGCCTATTTTCATGCCGCCACTAAGAGAACGCCTAGATGATTTAGACAAATTGGTCGATTACTTTATTAAGAAATTCAATCGAAAACAAAACCGCAACTTTGAGTCAATTGATCCGGGAACATTGGCACTTCTAAAAAAATACAAATGGCCAGGTAATATCCGTGAGCTAGAAAATTTTGTTGAACGTGCCTTCATTATTGAAGCCGGCACCAAAATTACAAATGCTTCTCTCACAGAAAGCATGAAGTCGTTACTGCCAACGTCGACTACACACGGTTTAAACCTAGCAAGCACTCTACCAACAGGTTCAAATACGGAAGACTCGTTCAAACCATTAGACTTTGATAATTTCAAAGAAGAGATGGAAAAAGACTTTATCATTAAAGCCTTACGGCAAAATAAAGGCCGTATTAATCAAACGGTTGCTAACGCTAATATCCCCAAAAACACGCTTCTTAGAAAAATGCGTAAGTATGGGATCAATGCCAAAGACGTCAGCGAGACTTAATTGGTTTGGCTTTCTGTCCGGATAGTTGCCCCCAGATCGCGCGGGCAACGGGTCCCATCGGTTTATGCTTAGGCCTCATTATATGCAGGTCGCGCATAAATGGCGCTACGTTTGAATCTTTGATTTCAATCAGTGTCTCTTTCTTTAAATCTGCGCTGACTTCATGGCGAGCTAGACGTCCCCACCCTAATCCTTGCGTAATCATTTTATACTTAAGTGAATGGTCTGTGACGTAACACGTGCGTGAGTCGGCCAAAACGCCGCGACTATCTTTTTTGGCTAAATTCCTTTTGTCCCCTTGCTGAAGAACTATAATTTGTGGAATTTGTTTTAATGATTTTGCGGTCAGATCGGGAAGTTTTTTAGATACGGACTTTGCCATCACCGGAATCATTTCTATCTTATCGAACGGAGTACTTTCGATATTTTCATTATCTTCAACTTTTAACGAAATCGAAAAATCCGCTTCGCCCGATAACTCAGTTACCCTTTTGTTTGACGTTAACAAACAAAAGGGGCCAATCCCCTAAAGGATAACTGAGCATGCAAACAATACAACAGAAAATCATTTCAAACAAACTCGGACTTTTAAGTTTGGCGGAAGAACTACAAAATGTTTCTAAAGCCTGTAAAATAATGGGTTATTCTCGTGACACGTTTTACCGATACAAAGAATTGAAAGAAGACGGCGGAATCGAAGCACTTCATGAAAGAACTCGAAAGAAACCAAATTTCAAAAACAGAGTGGATGGAACAATCGAGTCTAGCGTTTTAAAGATGGCCATCGATTTTCCGGCTTTTGGTCAAAAACGTGCCGCTAATGAACTTCGCAAGCTTGGGATTTTTCTCTCGCCAGCAGGTGTTCGAAGTATTTGGCTTCGTCAAGATTTAGAGACGTTTAAGAAGCGTCCTGTGGCTCAAGAAGCCAAGAGCGCTGCTGAGGGTCTGGTTTATACCGAAGCCCAAATCGCTGCATTAGAGCGCAAGAAAGACGACGACATAGCTTGCGGTGAAATTGAAACTGCACATCCTGGATATTTGGGTTCGCAAGATACGTTTTACGTTGGCACTATCAAGGGCGTCGGGCGAATTTACCAGCAAACTTTTGTCGATACGTATTCCAAGGTTGCGTTTACAAAACTGTATAACCAAAAAACTCCGATTACTGCAGCTGATTTATTAAATGATAAAGTCCTGCCATTTTTTGAAAGCTATTCTGTACCACTTTTACGAATCCTTACCGATCGTGGAACTGAGTTTTGTGGCAAGGTCGATCAACACGACTACCAGCTCTACATTGGAGTTAACGACATTGAACACACCAAAACCAAAGTTGCTCACCCGCAAACGAACGGAATATGCGAACGGTTTCATAAAACAATCTTGCAAGAGTTTTATCAAGTCACGTTTAGAAAGAAAATTTATAAAGCGATGGATGATCTGCAAACTGATTTAGATCAATGGATGATAGAATATAACGAAAGGAGAACTCATCAAGGTAAAATGTGCAATGGACGAACGCCGCTGGAAACTTTTATTGACGGAATTAAAATCTGGAGACAAAAGGATCTCGGCTTAAACTTGAACTGACAGTACAAAATATTTTGTCGAACAAAAGGGCAACTGTCAGATCAAATCTAAACTTCTACATATAAATGGAACAATAACCCTTGAGTTTCTTTTCAAACATTTTAGACTCTATATCAATGTGTAAATAGTTTTTCGAAGGCGCATGTAGATACATTATAGTGTTTTCTATGCCATTAGCTTTATAACTAAAACCGTTATATGTCCCCTCGGCCGTGGTTTCTGTAAATAAAAAACCATTTTGCACAGACAATAAATTTAGCTGTACTATTGATTTTGTATTTCCCACATTGTCTTTCATCTCTATTTTGACTATAGTTTGAAAGTTAGAAGATCTTCCACTTCCTTTTTGAATAACGACCGAACAAGATGGCCCCATTGGACCCCAATTTTTTCCCTCTAAAACAGTTTTGTTGTTTATAATTTTTGCTAAACCATCTAAAAAACTACCTGCATTTCCTGGTCTTATTTGCCCATAGGAAATGGACGTACTAATGGTTAAAGCAATAAACATTATTATATTGGATAAATAGGATCTTTTCATACACTCTCCTCAGTTGATTTCAGTTGATCTTATAGTAAAACTTGAGGCTTTTAAACTTTCTTTATTTTGGACAGTAAAAAAAACATGATTTAAAAAAGAGAAATTTTGGAAAGT
>DDVI01000005.1 GCA_002345205.1 Bdellovibrionaceae bacterium UBA2316
AAAACCCGGAATACCCAGTTTTTTTAAAATAAAGGCGCTGATCTTGAGATTCGATTTTTTTTAGCTTATTAGTTTCTAGTGTGGCTCCTTTTTTTCTGTATAAGATCGTTTTCTTGTTAAAAGGGAGATGTACAAAAACGTCAAAATTGATTTCCAAGTCGGGACTGAGGTCTTCACTGTTAATCGAGCTAAGGGCAGCCAACGGAATTTGATTGTCTGCAAATTCGTAGGGAACAATTTCTAGCAAGAGTTCGATAATAAATTCTTTGTCGAAATTAATATGAATTAATTGGTCGGCTCCATTTTTACGAATAGATTCAAAATTAAGCGGGGTGGCTGATGAATGAAATACAATGAGTGGAATTTTTTCGAAACTCATTTTCAAAGTTTGAGTCCATTCTTGCACGGGGCCCTGGCCAAGATTTCCATCGATTAAAAAAAGGTACGGGTGAATAGCGTCCACCGATTCAGTGAACGCCAAAATATCATCGGTTTTTTCGAACTTAAAGTCGGGAAAATCGACGAGTAGCTCAGTGATGCGTGCTAAAAAAAAAGCGTCTTTGGAAATTACAAAGACGCTTTTCTGATTAGGCTGTCCGCCATCATTCATAGTTAGATTCTACTTTTCAGTACACTGAGATTTCAATGTAGAACTCAGTTTGGTTCGTTAGTTTAAATGGAATTACCAAGGTAGCTGACTTAGAGTGTTGTAACATAATGAATTGACCTTTGATCACTGTAGGGATCGCCATTTCAAAATTATAACCCAAATCATTTAAAGTACCTTTAGCGCTTCCGTAGATCATATTAGTTAATTCACCAACAGCATCAAACACTTCATCTGTAATATCATTATACTTTTCACCCAGCATATTTTCTAAAATATGAAGAATGGCTGGCTTTGGAAAGCTAAGGGTTAGGGTCGCTTTGTATTCGTTAGATACCATACCCACTACGCCTGCCACTTCACCACGAGCCGAAAACTTTTGTTCTACGAACGGTTTTCCGTACGTCACTTTTGTGCTGGCCATAGTTTCAAGTGTTTTAGAAACGCCTTCAATAAATGAATTTATTAACGTTTTATCCAAAAGTGGATTTTGCAATTTAGGAGCCGCAGTCATTTTAATCCTCTTTTAGCTTAGGCAGCTTGGTTGTTGGTTTTAGCGTACACTTTTTCTAGTTTAGCTTTCAAAGTCGCCGCATTAAATGGCTTAACAATATAGTCAGAAACACCGGCTTTAGCGGCTTCTAAAATTTGTTTTTGCTCACTCTCTGCAGTGACTAGCATAAACGGAACCTTAGCGAATTTAGGATCAGCTTTGCAGGCACGCAATAGATCAATACCCAGCATTTTAGGCATATTCCAATCGGATATGATAAATTGGAACGGTTGTCCTGCTTCGTGGGCTTGTTGAATTAGGGGCAGGGCCGTTGCGCCGTCATCGGCCTCTTCTACTTGAGTGTAACCAAGTTCGGTTAAAATTTTTCTGATAATTTTTCGCATAGTAGCGAAATCGTCGATCACTAGGAACTTCGTATTAGCTGGGAACATATTATCTCCTGTATAAGACACTATTGTGAATCTATGATACGATCGGTCTAGTTTTTTAAAACTGTAGTCTGGGAAGCTTGCTTCGAAAAAAAATATTAGGCAGACTTAGATTCAGGTGGTGTGTTCTCAACTTTCAACGGGGGGTCTAAAGTCGTTTTTTCAGGTAGATAGCAGAGGAAAGTTCAGTATGAGCCGGGTCTTTTTCAGGATGAATAGGGCTAGGTCAAGAAAAATGGACTAAAGTTATCAGAATGAGAAAATGTAGGATTAACCGAAAGTCAGGGAACAAAGGTCTTAAGTTTAACAACAATTTAGCGGGAGGGAGCAAGGATGCTCAGAGATACATTAATTCAGAAGGGACTTTCAAATAGAGAGTCAGAAGTAGCGGAACTAGTTTCAAAAGGTCTTTCTAACAAGGAAGTTGCAAACCAACTATTCGTTACAGAAAAAACAGTTAAGTTCCATTTAACTAACATCTACAAAAAGATGAACGTAAAATCTAGAGCACAATTAATCGTGTGGTGCCTTCCTCATCTTGGTTTCTCGGCTGATGATAACAGAATCGAGAACAATGCAGCTATCCAAACTCAAAATATTTCTAATCAGTTTGGCGCGCAACAAACACAAACAATTCCAGCTGGAAGTTCAACAGTAGCGGCTCCAACATTGCCGGCTTCTGCTAGCCAATTGAACCGTGGTTCAGGTAACTCTGATATCGGCGCAATGGGAATGTAATTAGTAGGGTCATTAGATGCTTCAACCAAAACCGGTATCGGCTAGTGAAGTGATAATGACCCAACTTGTTTTACCGATTCACATTAATTCGTTAGATACTATATTCGGCGGTACGATCATGTCATGGATCGATATCGCCGCTGCTATTTCTGCCCAACGACACTGCAATCGCGAAGTCGTTACAGCCAGCATCGATCAATTGTCATTTTATGCCCCGGTTAAGAAGGGTTGGGTGGTAAACCTAAAGTCTAAGGTTAACTTTGTATCAAAAACTTCAATGGAAGTCGGGGTTCAAGTAACTGCAGAAAACCCAAGAACAGGCGAACTCTTTCACACGTCGTCGGCGTATTTAACTTTCGTAGCCCTAGACTCCAACAGCCGACCCACAACAGTCCCAGATTTAGTCCTAGAAACCGACGAAGACCGTCGTCGTTTCGAAGAAGGAAAATCCCGTCGCGCCGCCCGCCTAGTCGCCCGCAAATAAAAAATGTACCTCCTACATTTCTGCCATTCGATGCGTTGTAAAAAACTAGTAGATGACTTTTCAGTACTTACATCGTGTTTGGTCGTAATTACATTCTCGATTTCATAAGATTATATGTATATCCCGACCTTTCGCTAATACAAAATAAGCTCGTGTTCTCCGATACATATCACAGTGGGCAATCATAGAAAAATTCAGAATCAAAAACATTTTTTCAAAGATAATCAAATATCTTGGGCGGCAGTGGACGCTGTGGCTGAAGGCCCATCGTTTTTAAGTCAACTTGGTGTTGCGTTTCTATTTCTGTTTGTCGTTTGCTTTTTTATTTATGCGAGTCAGGCTAAGGTACCCGTAGTTGTCGAGGGGCCGGGGCGCGTGGTGTCTTCGTTGCCTTCCGTTCCATTGCGATCGCAAAGTACATTTACTGTTGCCCTAGTAAATGTACTTGATGGTGATATCGTTAAACGTGGACAGGTCCTAGTAACCGCGCGAGAAAGTCTATCGCAAGAAAGCATCGACATGCTAAAAAATATGATCAAAGGTCTTCAGCTGATTAATGATCTTCCGGATACGGCGCTGTGTTTGAATTGCCGTACTTTATTGCAACAGCTGACTCAGATTTATCTCAGCATCAAAACGCAAGGCGAGATGTCTCATCTGATGGCCAGTATCAACGATCAGATCCGTCACTTGAACTCGGTAGTGGATGGGTACAATGATCTTGAAAAAAGTGTGGCTGGGACTCGCAATCAAATCAAACTCGCTCAGAAAAAATTGGCAGATATCGCTCGCCGGAAAGGGCAAGTAGCACAAGCCGCCGAAGTCGAGAATCTGGAATCCTACATTGCGCGTGAGTCAAACTCCATCGCCGATCGTTTTAGAACGGCGGCGTCGCAAATCAAAGATGTTCGTCGTACGCTTAAAGCTCGAACCAAAGAGCTTATCGACCGTACTGAACAAATCGACAAGACCTATGCAGTTCAGGCCCCAATAGATGGTAAAATTTCGAATTTAAGAATCAAAGGAACAGGCGAACTAGTAACAACGGGTCAAGAACTAATGGAGCTTATCCCAGCTAACAGCGCTAATATCGCTTTGATCGAAGTGGCAAACAAAGACATCGCCAACATCAAGATCGGCGACGAAGTTATTATCTCGATCGATTCAATGCCGGAGTTAGACTTTGGTACCATCAATGGTAAAATCTTGGACGTAGTTTCCGCCGACGTTGAAGAGAGCATGCGTGGACCGGCGAATACGAATTTTAAAGTAAAAGTGTCTATCCCAGTTTCCTCGTTAAGCAATGGTGTTGGGGAAAAGCCGATTTTGTTAGGTATGAATTTGAAAGGTCGAATCGTAACTCGATTTGAATCGTTGGCGAAGTCTATCTATCGTGTTTTATTCCGCGTCAAAGAAAATGTAAAGGTTAAGCAATGAGTAATGCTTATCAAGAAGATTTACCAACGCTACTGCAGCCTAATTTTTTTTCAGAAACCAACGTCATGGATACGATGTATGTGGGTAAACTGCCGCAGACTAGTTTCCTAAGGTTCTTCCCAGAAAAAGCAGATGCTATTTTGGCATTAGGCGAAGTGCGTAGCCATAAACAAGGCAGTACGATTGTTTCTGGACGTTCGCGACTTGAATCACTTTTGATTCCACTCAATATTCCATTACAAATTAAGGTCTCAAGTGAAAATATTGGATTAAATAAAGTCATTAGCTCGGTGGAACCTAGTGAGCTAATAGGATTTCGGGAAGTGCTAGAAGGCATCGATTATCCATTTGTTGTCCAAACTTTGTATGGATCGGCGTCTATCTTTAGTATTAGTCGTTCTAATTTTTTGAGTATTTTCACGGATCAAAGTGATTTAAAGAAAATTGCATTATTAGCGGCGTCGAAATCGATATCTAATTTCTTTAATTGGCTACTCGATCACGACGTTCCATTGGCCAATGTGCATGCGTTGATGCGCAGTATGATTGAAAAAGCCGTGGTTGAAAAAAATGCGCCGATTCAACTGAAACGTAAATCTTTGATGTTTATCGAAGAGGGCGTAGTATCAGCAGAAAACTTGTCAGTGTCCGACAGTGTGAAAGTTAAATTGCATCGTGGTCACTGGATGGGGGCATCCTATTTCCCCGAAAATAATAATAAGCGGTTTGAATTTAAGGTCGAAGAAACAGCCACGTTGTTATTGATAGATCTGCAGACATTAATGACTAATATCCCGCAGGCAGTTCTAGGAAAAATGGTTGCTGAACCTGTAATTGTGAGTTTAGTTAGCAAGTTTGATACGACAATTGAAGTGAATGAACTCGAAATCACTAAAGAGACTGATCCACTTCATGATTTAGGTTGGCATGTGGATCCGTCGCGGCTTCGTAAAGCGTCTGAGCCGGCGTCTTTTGCGTTTACAAATTTATGGAATCTACTGGCTTTCTTGGATTATAGTGCCAATGAAAAACAAATTTTAGCATTAGCTAAAGCAAAATCATTCTTGAATTTGGGATCTACTGCGCAAATCTTGGAAGACATGGGGTTTGTTTGTAGTATAATCCGTATTCCCGACGGAATTGAATATCAGCCCGATTTTCCAATGGTCCACTATGCATTAGGGCGTCCTTTGTTAGTGCTAAAGATGGGTAAAGATTTTGTTCTGTGTTTGGATCCTGAACATGGATTGGTATCGATTACGCGGGGATATTTCACATCAATTGGTGCCCACTATTTTTTACAAGTAACAGAAACTCATATCAAAACGATTACGAAAACATCCGCGAAGATTTCACAATTAAAACCGGAAGTCGCTGGCAAGATGTTATTGAATTATTTCTTTAGTTTAAATCGAAATGAGTTCAGAAATGTGTATATCTTCAAACTGTTCCAATCGGTTGCTATACTAGCAGTTCCTGCATATTTGTTGGGGCTTATCAATCAGACGGTGGGTTTAAGTCGTATCGATCATATGGATACGTACATCACGGGCCTATTCATTTTCATTTTATTCCAAGTGACCGCAATTCTGGCGTATAATTTCTATTCAAATTCGATCACCGCAACATTTAAGTCCAGCATTCAGCCATTCTTTTTTAGGCTGTTTATGCAGCAGCCAACCAATCAAGTGACGGCAATCAAATCGGGAATCATTAAGTCTCGAATTCAAATGGTCGAGTTTGTCATGTCGGGGTTAAGAGCAAATCAGATTGAAATTAAACAGTACTTTTTAACGTTAGGAGTCTGTCTAATTTCAATTGGCTTTTTTGTGTGGCAATCCGCGGCTGTGCTATTAGCCGCAGCCATTGTCGGTGTAGTCGTCGTGGCCTATTTACGACGAAACGGCGACTCTGAGGAAATTAACTCTTCGCAAGCTCGTCAAGAGCTGAATGATTTAGTTACTGATTTAGTAAAAGGTTTTGAAAGCATCAAAGTTAGTCGCGCAGAAAAATGGATGCAGGAGAAAATTAAAAACAAGTTTATCAGCGTGACTCGTTCAAGTTTGGCATTCGCGAAATCCAATTCAGGTTACAATTTTATAGGTCGCGCCATCTTCCAAACTGGTATTGCGCTGTCATTATTCGTAGCGATTGATGAAAGTTTGAAAGCTCACGTAACGACTCATAGTGCGATGGTGCTTACAATGTTCTTTAATTACTCGTTAGGTCCATTCTTAGGTTTGTTAACCGTGTTTTTTAATTTTCAAATGCAGGGTTTATACAATATGACCGGGCAGTTTTTAAAAATGGATAACTCCGAACAATCCAAAACTCTAAAAGTCGTATCATTAGATGGGAATATCCGTTTTGAACGTGTGAATTTTCGTTATAATGATAAATTGCCATTTGTGCTGCAAGACATCAGTTTTACAATTAACGAAGGGGAAACTGTAGCCATCGTTGGCCCTAGTGGTTCGGGGAAATCTACGCTTGCGCGTTTGATTGCAAAAATGAATGAGCCAACGGGTGGTAAGATTTTCTTTGATGAAGTCGATGCGCGCACGATCAACCCCGTTTCCTTTCAGTCGCAAATTGGTTTTGTGGCTCAAACACCGACCTTGTTTTCCGGTACGATTGCTCAAAATATTTCATTGAGTGACGATGTCATTGATTCAAGTGCGATATTAAATGCTTCGCGTATTTGCGGAGCCAATGCATTCATTGAAAAATTGCCAGGCGGATATTCCTACAAACTAAAAGAAGGGGGACGCGGTCTATCGGGTGGTGAGCGTCAATTGATTGCGATGGCCCGAATGTTCTATTCCGATCCAAATATCATCGTTTTGGATGAAGCGACAGCCTACTTAGATAAAATTACAGAAAAAGGCGTTTCGGATAGCCTGTCCAAAACCGCCGAGAAGAAAACGATTGTGTACGTCGTTCAAAATATTTCGATTGCTAAACGCGCCGATCGCATCATCGTTGTTAAACAAGGTCGCATAATTGAGTCAGGCACACACAATCAATTACTTTCATTAAATGGTGAGTACGCTGAATTGTACAGAAATCAAGTGGGGTTTAACTAATGCTATTTGGTATAAATTCCTACATTAAAGTTATCAAAGGCTCGATGCTGAATTTCATTTCGGAAACCGATCTGCAAAAGCTTTTGCAGACGGCGCAGATGCAAAAAACTGATCGTGGTCAAAAGATTCAGCGCGAAGAAATACCGGGATTTCTATTTTTAGTTTTAGAAGGTGAAGTCTCTGTTCGTTCTAAAAATGGTCCAGAAATGGAGCGTTTAAAAGCGGGTCGCACATTAGAATTACGACCCTTGTTACTTGGTGAAAAGTCGTGGCAGTTTGATTGGGTCGCTGAATCAAGTTGTATAATTTTAAAGATCCAATGGGGCCCGTGCCAGGAGGCGCTTAAGAAAAATGCGGAAGCGTATAGTTATTTAGGGCGGATGGCGAGTTCCGTTATTCTGCAAAAAACGAAACGAGACATGCGCGGTATTGGTATGTCCTATGATTCCGTTGTCAAAGTAGTCTCAAAATTGAAATTTGACAGTATTGAATCTATCAGTACGAAAGTTAAAAACCGAGTATTTTGTATCGTTCAACAGGGCGAGATTCATGGCTATGTGGAGTTAAATTCACAAAAAAGAAAGGTCATCAATTACCAGGCCGGCGATGCTGTTCTTTTTGATCTATTGCAAACAACTGTCCAATTCAAAGGTAGTGAAAACAACAAACTATGGTATCTGGCCGAGTCAGATTGGGTAGAGTCGGGTTTAGGGAAAGAATTTGTAAAATACCTAGAAATTTTCACCAGCGCCGGACGAAGCAAGACAGCTCGCACAGACGAAACTTCAGATACACATATTTCGGAAACACCAGTCGAACGTAAGTACGCACAAATCAGTTCTGAGCCACTGTCCAATAAAGCCAAAGCAAAATTCCATCTGTGGAAATTCTTTCCTCCGTTCATGGAGGTCAGTTACGGTGACGATCGAAGTTTAGTTTCAATTATTGCCACTTTGTCATCCTATATGGGTTTTCCGATGGGACAAAAGCGTGCCGATGCGAAAGTAAAGGGATTAATTAGGGCGCGCTGCCAAA
>DDVI01000087.1 GCA_002345205.1 Bdellovibrionaceae bacterium UBA2316
CGATCGCGATCGGGATCATGAGGGTTTTTAATATTTAGAATAGAATCGTAAAGGGCTGCTAAAATATCGCTCACGCATAGAGCTGATCCAATATGGCCAACATTCGCACGGTAAGACTGTTCTATAATAAGGCGGCGGACGTGTTGAGGATTGATTTTCGACACTGTGTTGAACCCTTCCCTAGAAAAGATTAAAAAGTCACTCGATTCGGGACAAGCTTACATGGGACGAATGGTTTTTTAAAGAAAAAACTAATGGAAAAAATTAGATTTGAATAAAAAATTAAGGTTACCGACCCATTGACCAAACCGATCTGTACTCAAAAACGGGGTGATGCACCAGATGAAGCATATAAGAGTTATCCAACGGCGACCTCGAGCTGTTCCATAGCGACCCGAAATCATAAAAAATAAAAATAAAATAGCATAGTAAGGGATTTCAATGAGGCGAGTGAGCAACCACCCTTGAGCCATTGTATTTTTATCGAAAAAATCCTTGATCATTAAAGCACCTAAAAAACAGCCAATAGCCATGAAAATTTGGAACAGAAGTAAATGGGTAAAGCGAGGCTCTTTCTTGATAGAAATTGTTTTTACGAAAACGAATACCCCGAGTGCCAAGATTATACCATAGTAACCGATAAATGCCATACCCGACTGGCAGTGAGAGGTAGGCCCATCGCAACCAACAAAATGGAATAGCTTCAATGGGTTTTCCATAGAGATCATCGAGCGACTTAAAATAGGCTGAAAATTAAAATATTTAGCTAGGTCCAATGTCGTTAAAACCCGTCGTAGGATAACAGTTGTTACGTTGCCTAGGGTCGTGCCGGCTATAATCAAAGTTGTGAAAATGAGAATTATTAAGTTTTTATGAACCGACGAAGCTGACCTAAGCTGGTTCCAATCAACGAGGGCAATTAATGCTAAACCTGATAGAATAATCGCAACCAGCAGCAAAATGCCTTGAAAGCCAATGATAGGGGAATTGATAAGAGAGTAAGTTAGTAATGGCATTGCCGTTATGAAGATAAATATAAATTTGATATGTTTATAGGAGCGCTCAGCGAGCGGTATTTTTTTTATTGAGCCAAACAGCAACCAAGCAATAGTTGTTAAAACTAAGGCTATTGTGTTGTGAATCGAAGTCATAAGTAAACCAATAATGAAAATTGAAATTACAAAATACCAAAATTTTTCAGACCTATTTTTGCTGGCTGTTTCTAGAATACCTACCCACAAAAATGGGATGATGGCAGCCAGACTACGGTGTATATGAAGCACATATAGCAAAGGATTTACACCATCAAATAAAAGAAGGTATTTGGTAGGATTTAAAGCCGTTGTGCCGATAAAAAAGAAAGTTGTGCTCATTATCGAATACGAGCGATTTAGTTTGTAATAGCGAAACAGAGAGTAAGTGAGGAAAATCATACTTAATCTGCCAACTACATTAAAAAACCAAAATAATATTTGAGGGTTTTGAATAGAGTTGAAGGTATATAGAAGGGGATAATTATATAAAAGCTCGTCTGCATGTTGGTCTACCAAAGGTAGGTAAGAGCTAGTGTCGAGATTAGGTAGAGTTTGTTTTAAGTAGTTCAGAAAAAAAGCGGTGCCGTCACCAGTTAGGAAGTGGTAGCCCCATTGAATTCCTTGAGTAAAGCAAACCAAGAAAAGAATAATGACGGTTGAGACCTGCCAAATACCGGGCTTTTTGCGGTAAGAGAGGCTCTTTTTCAAGTCTACTTTTTGGATATAGATTCCAACAAAAGCAATTAGAATTTCCATAGCTACGATTAGTAGAGGGCTGACGCTGTGAGGAAAAAAGAAGGTGCACAGTCTTCCGATCGCGCAAAGGCTTAAATATCCAGGAACAAAAGACGCTATGAATTGAGTGGAAAAAGATACTTCGAGTTGTCGCCAAAACTGAAAAAAAAGGATGTATCCAAATAGCATTGTTACGGCGCTATTCAAGAAAAACAATGCGGCTATTTTTGAGGTGATAAACATGTAGGGCCATGGGTTAAATGCGTCCCCCATACCGGCTCCGATCGGAGTCGCGTTGGCAATTTCGATCCAGCTATGTGTCGGATCAAAATATAGAAAAACACCAAAACAAAACAGAGCTAACAGAATCCAAGGTGAGTTAACTTTTATATTTTTAAATAGAGAATGTTTACCTTCATTCATTTAGTTTATTCCCAAAAAAACGTATGCGTGAAATGTCATCTGTAGACCAGTTTGCAAAATCGGTCCACGACCATTTTCCATAGAAATGGTCATTTGTTGAACGCACGCGCACTCTACTGCATACACAATTCGAGGTATCAGTTTCCTTGCAAACCCAAGAAATAGCAACACCTGTCGTACTTATAATTTCTCGTGACAATTCAACTCCGAAGCTTTGCTTGGCTTGATTGTATGAATCTTTTGATAGCGTTAGGCACATTAGACTATTTTTTTTTGCTAATCGCAAAGAGCTAGTCGCGGAATCTAAAAAATCGCACTTGATAGCTTCAGAATTGCAGTAGTTAAGGTCATTTGCGAGTGGTCTAAAATAGGGAATGCTTGTGTTGGATGGCCTCTTGGAGTTTCTTTCATAAAGTAACCAACCCGAAGGACCTAGCGACCTTGGATTTTTGAAATTTGCGTATAATGTTTCAAAAGCTTCTGGATATTCAAAGCCTGAGTAATAACCGTCAAACGGCCAAGAGTAGAGCGTTCCTTCAGGAACACGCAGTACGAAGTCAGGGTGAGTATTATTAAACTCACGTATACAATCAGCGCGGTTTGCTTTTAGGGAGCATGGTTGCATTGGTTCGATAAATAGCGATTTTATACCTAATTCTGAGTATAAAATTTGTTGAAATGGAAAAACGAAAAGGCGCCCATTTTTTCCAAACGTTTGTTCCTTTGTTTTTGTCGTAGCTTCCTTTAATGTCAAAAATTTTTCTTTAGGCATCCAAATGCCCCATTGCGAATTGTACATTCTATCGTTAGATGATTGAACCGAGGCAAATATGTTCTTCATGTGATTAAATGTATTAATGGATGTAAATTCGAAAAGGCAAAAGACAAGCGCTACGAGCCAAGAAGTAGTCCAAACTACACGTATCCGCTGCTTATGAAAGCGATAATAGCCAATGTGAATCATTGCCGCCGTTAGCAATATTACGAATGGATAGGCATAACCTAAATGTACAGAGTCAGAACGAGATGTGGCAACTTTAAGTGCTGGGATGAGTGAAAGAACAATTCCCCATAATACCAGAGACTGGTTTCTCGGCAGAAAAAAAGAAAAAAGAAGTGCTGACGCTAAAACGACAAATGGAAAGAAAAAGTGTAAGGTTTTGAAATCAATCTTGGGATAAGGGAATCCCATGTCCCGGTAGGTGACCGGTGCATAAATTAAAAGTTCGCGCGCATATAGAAACGCCTCCTCTCTTAAAACAAGAACGCACAGAACGATTCCTAAGGCTCCCCAGCCTACAAGCTTAAAGATGCTTTTCAACGTCAAGCGAGCGCAAATGCGTAGAAAAATTAAATAGGAAGTTAAAACGGGTGCGGCAATTATCCCGGCCTCACCTGAGTAAAAAAACAAAAAACTCCAAAGAAGAAAAATAACATTACGTGAACGAGAGGAGAGCTGGATGAGAGATAGCATTTCTAAAAGTAGTGGCATTATAAGTATTAATGCGGAGTAATATCTTAAGCCCCAAAACATAGTTGCATCCAAACCTGGATTAGCGATTGAAAAAGCACATAAGAGACAGATAAAAAATGCGACTTTTTTATTTAACAGATCTCGAACCGTCCAGCGAAGTAGTAGAAAACAAGCCAGGCCTTGAATACACCCCATGAAAATACGCAAATGAATTAGCTTCCCACCAAGTAGGGAAACAACCTCTGAAAGTATACGCAAATAAAACGGACCATAGACAGTCGGAAAATCAGAGTATGGTTTGAAGCCTTCAGATACCCAGCGAGTGAGTTCTAACCATATTCCCTCATCAAGAAAATTCGGAGGCAAAATCCAAAAATATAGGCTTTGGAAAAGGAATATGCATAGAATAATCGACCATTCCATGTAAGCAAAATATCTTTCCTTTGTAATCCGCGTACTCATGGACATAATCTTTTTCCTAGTCGAGCCTTATTTATCATCTTTTACTATATACAAAGTAGTTCCGTAAACATTCAGTCTATTTGGAAATGTAGTATCCATAAACGGGATAATATCTCTTAGCTGAGGATAACCATTGGGATTGCTACTAAGAATATGGGTGTAATTTCCGTTAGTGATAACCTCCTTAAGAGCTTCTGAAGATTTAATTTTACTGAAATCATTCAACAATTGTGGACTGTACCAGGTAATTGTATCAAATTTTCCTTCTAAACCAGTACTAAAAGGGTCCCCAAAAAGCAGGACTTTTGCCGACGATCCATGAGTCAAATTTATTATTTCTATTGCTTTACGAATAGGTATTACATTTAGTTGCTTTGATCTACTTTGAGATAGTTCATTAATTGGGAATTGACGGAGAAACCATAAAGCAGTCGGGAAAAGATATAAGTTTAGTCCGACAATAAACAAAAATACAACTTGTGAAAATTTCTTTTGAAATGTTGAGCTACTTGCCCAGCAAAGCATTAGTAAACCTGTTATGGGCATAATCGGATAAATATATCTGAGGTACCTTTGTTGGGTGAAAACTAGAATCACGTATACAAGGCAAACGACAGACATAATTATCAACTGACGTTGTCTGATGATAAATGGAACTAAAAATGCTAGGGGAAATAAAATATTTTGTATTCCAAAAGCGCCATTATGTGATTCCAAAAATGATGATGATTGGAATGTCATCGTAAACGGAGTTAAAAGATCGAAAGGCTTTAAATAAAGAATATTTGTGAAGTTTTCATTCGGGAAATAGGGAGATTTGAATAAGGCATTAAAGAAAGGAAAGATAGGATTGCCAGAAACTACATAAGCATAAATATAGGGCGGACTTGCAATCGCTAAAGCAAGTATCGGGGCTAGCAACAAAGTATATTTACTAAATCGGTATTTTTTTTCTACAAAAAGCAAATACATAGGGAACATTATTGGGTAAAATAAAAATCCGAATAGTTTTATTTGGGCTGTAATTCCAAGAGCCACAGATAAAAGAATCGATCGTTTTTGTATAGAAAGATCAGAACTTTTGTCGACTACTATAAGAACTGACATGAGAAAGAAGTATGTCAGAGCGTTTTCGATAAACATTGTAACAGATTCGAGACCCGTTAAGGGAGTCGACGCAAACAGAACGCACGCTAAGAAAGCTACTCTTTTTTCTAAAAATTGGGATCCTAAATAAAACAAACTAATTAGAATTAAAATATAGAAATTAAAGTTAACTAATTTCGCTGCGGTTTCTCCGCCAAGAACGTAGCCAAGCGTATATACCCAATCAGCACCTGCCGGCATCAGTAGCGGAACAAATTTTTTAAAGTCGATTTGGATTGAGTGATTAAAGTTGATATGCGTTGGAAGCATCAAATGAGTGGTTAAGGCATCGAATCCTTTCTCAGGCGCTGCTGCGTACACAACTTGAACCAAAAGTATAAAAAACAAACTATGTAGAGAAATATAATCGAACGTTTTCAGCTCGATAGGTGTGCTAAATGTTTTTTTGGTCTTAGTGAATAACTCAAATAAATTTTCGCGTTTAAGATAGATGGGCAAAGCTAATGCTAAAATATAGAAAATTTGATAATTTATATCGAAGTATACCAAAAATGTGAGCGTAAACAGAATTGAAGCAAATCCACAAAAAACAGTGAGTAAAAGGTTGAAAAACGTATCAGTGGGGCGTTTGAGAAGAATCATGCCGATCGCTAGCGCGGCGACATTGATGAACAGAATAGTTAGAAGAGGTGTTAATCCACAAAAGAAGGAAAAAATGCCGACAAAGATGAAAATTGAAACATTGGTTCGAAACGTTTTTCTGCCGAGAGCTGCTACGAACCCAAAATAAACTACGAAAAGTTTCAAAACATCATGAAGCGAGTTAAGTTCCCAAAAGGTCTGTGGCGATAGAATAATTTGTTCAATAAAAGTCTGAATCATTTAATAATACCTATATCAAATCAGATAGTTGGTCATATAAGTTCAAGCTTGCGCGTCGCGCCAATTTCTATTGATGTCAATAGAAATTCTTTTGAACCCAAAAATCGACTAGGATACTTAAAAAAGGATAAAGGAAAAATAAATGTCCGTATTGTTAATGAGCTTAGATCTTGAGGATGCGCGCCTCCATTCGATAGATGGAATGAATTACCCCTCTCGCGTGGAGAAAAATACCGAGGCATTTATCAGTTTCCTTAAGACAAAAGAATGGCCATGTACGTTTTTTACTGTTGGAAACATTTTCGAGTCTTATCCTGAATTAATTAAATTAATACGTGATCAGGGTTTTGAAATTGGTTGGCACTCATCGCAGCATGAACCTGTTGCCTCAATTACTGAAGATCAATTCTACTCTGATTTAATGAAGGGGCGAGATTTAGCTAGTAAGTTTGGTATTTCGATGTTGGGTTATAGAGCTCCAATTTTCTCAGTTAATCAAAGCACGCCGTGGTTTCACAAAACGTTAAAAAAAGCGGGATTTAAATACTCGTCTTCCATTTTACCTGCAGCAAACCCATTGTTTGGATGGCCTGAGTTTGGAGATCGGCCGGTAGTAAAAGACGATGTATTGGAAATTCCAATGCCTCTTGTGGATTTGAAACTGCTTAAAGTACCTTTTGGAGGCGTGTATTTGAGAACGTTTCCAAGCTCTGTTTTTAAATATGCTGTTTCTAATAGAAAAAATTCAAATCTTCCAATTGCGACTTATATTCATCCTTATGATTTCGATAGTCAGCAAGAACGATACACGCATGGTGGAATCAATGGCAGCGCATTTTATAATTTTTTAATGTATTATAACCGATCAAAAATGTTGAATAGAATTGAAAAACTAGCGCGCGCGTGCTCGGGATCAGTTCTAAATTATGCGGATTTTTATAGAAAACAAAAAGATTAATTGAGGGGAACGCATGAGAGATTTAGAGCCGGTCTTTATAGCTAATAGTCGTCAAGAATATGATCACGGAATGGAAAGTTTCCATTTCGAAAAGCTAAAAAAAATTCAGGATAGCTTAATATCTAAATCCTTATCAGAGTCTTTCTCTACCAAAGGCTTTTGTATTTGTTGTAATAAGTCTGTTCAATTGATTGTAGATATGAAGTGGGGAGGACAACTTATTGACGGAAAAAGTGTACCGAATTGGCGAGAACGGTTAGAGTGTCCTAACTGCCATATGAATAACCGCCAACGATTGATTGCCACACTAGTTAAGCAATACTTTAAAGAAAAATCAGCGCCGGCATCGGTCTATTTTATGGAACAAGTGACGCCTATATTTAATTGGTCACAGACTAATTTTCCAAATCATAAAATCATAGGAAGTGAATATTTAGGGTGGAATTATAAAAGTGGTGATTTAATTAACGGAATCAGACACGAAGATGTTTTGAATTTAAGTTTTGAATCTGAATCATTAGATTTAATTGTGAGTAACGATGTATTTGAGCATGTGCCCGATGTGCTTCGTGCGTTTAAAGAGTGCGCGCGAGTTTTGAAGCCGGATGGAGTTATGTTAGTCACGATTCCATTTTATTCATCACGTGTTGAGTCCGTAGAAAGAGCTAGATTTGATGAAAAAGGAGAGCTAGTGCATTTTTTGGAACCTCAATTTCACGGAAATCCAGTGTCAAATGAGGGAGCTCTGGTTTTTATTGATTTTGGCTGGGATGTTTTGAATATTCTCCGTTCTGTTGGTTTTTCCGAAACGGGAGTCGAAGTGTATTCATCAGAAAGGTATGGTCATTTAGGTGGGGGGCAGATCGTGTTCCGAGTTTCTAAAAATAAGCATATTAAAAGTAAGAAAGAAAATTTTTTTAAAAATCTTAAGAAACTTTTTAGATAGACTCTAAATCTACGAAGAAATTTTTGAATTCTCTATTTTTGGGAGTCCAGCCAAAAATAGATTTCATTTTTTCATAGGAACCAACGACCTTTTTGATTTCATTGGCCCGCACGCGGTTGCTTTCAACTACAAATTGAACATCGGTTCTTTTCAAATGTATCGCGATGTTTTTTGCGATATCCATAAGGTGATAGGCTTTTCCCGAGCATACATTAAAAATATCGAAATTGGATTTATAACTATTCGAACTCACCACAGTTTGAAAGGCAGTCATAAGGTCAGGAATCGTGCCAATGTCGCGATATAGGTCCAAATTGCCAACTTTAACGATTTTATCCGTAGTTCCAAGCTCTTTGATCTGATGATATATAGATGGGATCAAGAAATCTCGGCTTTGTGAAATATGAGCATGATTGAATAGCCTTAAAATTGTTACTCGCATTTGGTTGCGTATTGAAAAGCCATTTAAAATATCCTCTGCTTGAAGTTTTGTCTCGCTATAAACATTTTTAATTTTAATTGGCGTTGATTCAGTAATTGCACTATCATCGGTAGGCATATCGTAAACATGAGCTGTGCTTGCGAAAATAAAATGAGGAAGATTGTTTTTTTGTCCGCTCTGCCTAATGGACTCCAGCAAAAATGATGTTCCAAGCGTATTGACTCGAAATGCGTCAGCAGGACTAGACTCACATTTTGGAGGGGAGCTTAATCCAGCAAGATGGACAATGACGTTTGATGATTCATCTGCGAGTTTTTTATTTAGAAAATTTGATGTCTGTTCTTTTAGAACCTCGAACTCAAGAATATTCCCGTTTAATACGCTTACTTGGTGTCCATCGGCGTTTAGCTGCTTCACAAGTTGGGTTCCTATGAAGCCTGATGCGCCAGTAACAAGAATGTTTTTCGAGCTCATAATGCTAGTCACGAATTTGGGTGTTTTGGATCTGGCTTTTTACCAATTTCATATCGGCATCAACCATCATTTTAACTAACCCTTTGAAATCAGTTTTTGGTTCCCAATTTAATTTCTTTTTTGCCTTCGCATAGTCACCAATCAAAAGATCAACTTCGGCCGGTCTCATGTATTTTTCATCGAATTTTACATATTTTTTCCAATCTAAATCGACTTGACTAAATGCTAGCTCTAGAAATTCCTTAACAGTGTGGGTTTGATTGGTAGCTATCACGTAATCGTCAGGAGTCTCTTGTTGTAACATCATCCACATAGCTTCGACATAATCACCGGCAAAACCCCAATCGCGTTTAGCATCAATATTGCCCATTCTTAGTTCATTAGTTAACCCATGTTTAATTTGAGCTACATTATACGAAATTTTTCTAGTTACAAATTCGACACCACGCCTTGGAGATTCATGATTAAAAAGAATGCCACTTGAGGCATGCATACCAAAAGACTCACGATAATTTACAGTGATCCAGTGTCCATATAGTTTAGCAACACCGTAAGGTGAGCGAGGATAGAATGAAGTGTTTTCAGTTTGAGGAACACTTTGTACTTTTCCAAACATTTCAGAGCTAGATGCCTGATAGAAACGCGCTTTCGGAGCCACCTTTCTCATAGCTTCTAGGACCCGAGTAACCCCAGTTCCTGTAAACTCTGAAGTTAAAACGGGTTGGTTCCATGAAGTTTGCACGAAACTTTGAGCTGCTAAATTATATATTTCATCCGGTTTAGAAACTTCCATTGCTTCAATTAAAGACGGCTGATCCAATAGATCTCCGGGAAGAAGTTCTACTTTGGAAAGTATGTGTTCGATTCTTGAAGTAACGGCGTTACTCGAGCGGCGAGTTAACCCAAAAACCTTATATCCCTTACCCAATAGCAATTCTGCTAGATATGATCCGTCTTGGCCTGTGATACCTGTAATTAGTGCACTCTTCATATAAAACTCCCAAAGGTCATCATCCTAGGGGAAGAGAGTTGTCAATGTCAATGAGTATAGGTGTAAAACTAATGAAGTTTCTGAAGCGGCAGAGTGGGCTCCTTAGCGATATCAAAGCTGATGAAATTTAGAATCAGCTGAAATCCTAAAATAATGGGAAGTGCTGCCATCATGACTCCGCCGCTGGGAGTAAACAGATTATTTGCGGCCGAGTGAATCCAAGTAACGGCGCCATAAATAGAGCCAAAACCTAAAAGTAAAATACCGAAAACGAGTTCAATCGAAGCAATATTGAGATCAAGTATAAAATACTGATAAAATATTCTTTTTGAGAAGTTTCGAAGGTGTTTTAAAGCGAATTCGGAGGTTACCGTTGAGATCTTTAAGTTACTAACCTCGTCCTCATATTTACTTTCCATAGGGATATCTACAACAACAGCTTTAACTAATCCGAGTCGGAAAAGAAGGTCTGATTCAAAGAAGTACCGCTGACTAATCTTTTCGAGTTCAACTTCCTTTAGTGCTAAAATGCTAATTGCTGTGTATCCGTTAGTGGGATCTACAATCTTCCAGTAGCCAGAAGAAATCTTTGATATTAGAGATAAGCAGGCGTTCCCAAAAATCCGAATCCCAGGCATCTTCTTAATATGATTTAATCGTGTAAAACGGTTGCCTTTAGTGTAATCGGCATAGCCAGCAATAATTGGACGGGTAAATTTTGGAATTAAATTGGCGTCCATTTGGCCATCGCCATCGATTTTAACTGCGATGTCGATTCCATCTTTAATCGCTTCTAAGTAGCCTCTTTTTACAGCACCACCAACGCCTAGATTCTGTTCGTTAAATAAAACTTTTAAACGCGGGTCATCGCACACTGACTTAAGGTATTCGCCTGTTTTTTCAGGACACTTGTCATCAACGACGTAAATAGTCGCAACTAATGGGCCAATACTTTGGACAACTGACACAATATGCTTTTTACATTTGTAGGCAGGGATGACGACAGCAATTTTTTTCTCTAGCATGCATGTTACGTTATCTTAGAATTGCAAAATTGCAAAGCAGTTTGGCGTGTTTAACTATGCGGAATTCTTAAAAATGGCGCGGTGCCAATAATGGCTTTACCAATAGAAAACTATTGTCTAAAAGACGAGAGCTAAAATATGGTTCGATAGATTATATACAAAGGAAATATGAAAAACACGTTAATGAGAATGTTGCGATGGGTTTATCGTGGAATATGGATTCAGGTTCCTGTGAATTTTGTTCGTAAAAGGATTTCTTTTTTTCTAGCCAATGAAGTGCAAAAGGGTGGTTTGGCCTACTCATTTAAGGCGTCTGTTTACGCCCAGGATATCAATTCAAAATTGAAATTCATACTGGAATCTATGCCCGGCGACATTTCTCATTCTGAATTATCTGCGTTTTATACTGAACGTATGTTGATAGAAGCGGTGGAAAAAAATAGACCGTTTGATAAGCTCTTGTTGGATTTAAGCAACATCGAGAAATTCATAAAAATGGCAAAAGAACCGAAAAAAAGTGTTCCCGCTAAGGTTAATACAGTTTTATTTGTTACGTCTATTTTTCCTTCAGTTGAACACGGTGGAGGATTAAAAACTTTTGATACAATTCAAGAATTAGCCGTTCTGGGATATAAGGTATCTCTTTATTCTCATTATAATGAAAGCGTTGATAAAAAATCTTATATGGATTTGCTTCCGAGTTTGACCCATGTTCGGTTAGTGGATGTCGAAACTTTTGGCGAAGCAGATTTTAAAGATTGGCTTGTACGCGGAAATTTAACTTTTGATTTGGGTCACTATGTTTGGCCGCACTCTTGCACTCTAATTCCTACGGATCATAATCGAATTAAATGCCATGTGTTCGAATTTATCGAAACTACATCACGACGGTGTATGATGGAAATCGACGAAATGCTTAAAGACGGAAAGAATAAAAAGTTAGGAGCTAAGCTGTTTGAATTGGTAGAATGCACGTTGCTCGAGGCTCAGGCCTGTGCTCGGTCGGACAAATTTATTTGTATTACTGAGAAAGACGCAGAGTTTAGTCGCGACCTTTTTAAAATTGCAGAACCCGCAGTGGTTCAAATCGGTGTTTCTCGCCACGCGATTTTAGACAGATTGAAAGATTCAAATATCGTCAACATACAAACTAAGCCTTTAACTGTCGGTTTCATTGGGAACTACAATCACTATCCAAACATCGATGGTATCGAGTGGTATTTAGATAATGTCCATCCTAAAGTTCTAGCTAAGGTTCCAAATTATGTCTTTCACGTCATTGGATTCGGTTTGCCGAATAAATTGAAAGAAAAATACAGACACGGCTCAATTAATTTTGTGGGGCCGGTAGATAATGTTATCGAAGCTCTGAAACCGTTGCAGGTTTGCGTAGCTCCGTTAATTTCTGGGGCGGGATTTAGGGTTAAGCTAAATCAGTTTTCAGTCATGTCCAAACCAACCGTGTCTACGACTATCGGGGCGTGTGGAATGCCGTACGTATCAGGTGAATCCATTTTTATCTCTGACGATCCGTCTGAATTTGCCGAAGATGTGGTGACGCTTTTAATCAATCCCAACCTAAATAGCCAAATGGGATTGAGAGCGTATGAAGTCGTTGAGAAAAATTATTTTTGGGCGCCTCATATCAAAAAATTAGTTCAGGTCTATGAAAGCTAATTCTGTTTTTGTTCTGTATCTTCAGTTTACGGGTGAACATTGGTCATCTGCATTTAATGTAATGCAGACGAAAATACTTTCAAAATTGGACTATAAAAATTTAGTTTGGATCACGATTGATAACGCCTTAAAACAGGATATTGAAATAGTTAAAGGCTCTGGTTTTTACGAAATTTCTGGCGACAATTCATCACGCGAATTTTCTGGTTTTGATAAAGGAGTAAGGTATTTAAAAACATTAAAACCAAGTTCGGATGACATCGTAATCTTTGCGAATGATACGTTTCATCGCTCATATGGCGATTCTTATTTGGATCTAGTTTCAAAAACTAAACTTCAAGGTGTAAAAGATGGCGGTGTTTTAGGTTACGTGGACAGTTTTCCTGCGTCGGTGACTGGATTTGGTAAAACATTTTCGAGTTGGATAAGAACCAGTTTTTTTATGATGAATTATTCGGGTTTGAATAGAGTAATCCCGTTTACGCTACCTATTGAGAAAAAATCAGTATTCGGTTCAACACCCAACACTTTCTTTGAAGAAAATGACATGTTGAGTGCTAATTACAAAGAGTATATCAGGACTTGGCTGTTTGATGTTCCGGCCGAAAAAAGTGAATTCAAAGAGTCTTGGCATTCTAAAAAACCGCTTACTTTAGAGAACTTAAAGGCTATGCAAGAAAAAGCGTGGTGTATTTTATGTGAGCAGCAGTTGAGCGCTAGAATAGCTGAAAATAATATTAGTATTGTAAAAATTAATAACTAGAATGGTTGGGCGTAACTATGAAAAATTTGAAATTATTTATAACTAGAAGTCAGGACGTCTTGCTAGCGCTTTTGGCTGCCCTTTTGATTCTAGTCGTAGTCAATTTGATTTTTTTTAGTTCGTCTTTTTACTCGAAAGTTTTCCTTCCTGATTCTGCCGCTGGACAGGTTACGTTAATGGTCAACGCAGAAAAAACACGGGTGAATCCAGACCCCAATTCTGATACGGCGATCATATTGGGTGACTCGCGTTTGGCCGAAGGATTTTCAGCGAAACAGGCGAGCCTAGTGACTCGGCCGTTTGGTCTAGAGATTGTTAATGCCGCGATTCCATCAACTACCCCGCGTTGCTGGTATTATTTTCTATCAAAGATTGATCCTAAAAAAGATAAGTTTAACTACATTGTCATGGGCCTGCCGAGCCTTACCAAATTGACTTCCGAAGACTTGCAAGACCGAATACTAGATTTGGACTATATCGCTCCTATAGTAAGCAAATCAGATATTATTGATGTTGCAAATACGTTTAGAACGATTGATTCGAAGGTGAGCGCGTTTCGAATGCTTTTAATGCCTGGATTTGTGTACAAGTATGATGTTCAAGATTTATTTATTCATCCAAAAGACAGATTGAATAAAATTATTCATCCTTATGTGAGTATCGGTTGGTCACACAACTACGATTATTCTGGGCGTCCTGAAACGCTAGAGGGTGTAAAATGGGATGAAGATAGAAAAAATGTTGTCTATCCAGAAACCTACCCAGTTGAAAAAAGAGACTTTATTCAAACTTATGTAAAGAATTTAGAGCAAGTTCCTAACGGAACTAATCTAGATTACTATGTATATTGGCTTTCCCGAATTTCAGAACGTTACCGACAAACAAATACTAAAATCATAGTCTTTCAGTTACCAAGTGGGCCGTTGCCTACAACACCAAAAGATGCATCTGCCTTTCCTGAGATTTTGGAACTGAAAAATAAATTTAAAAATATAGTTATCTTGCCTGCATCCCAGTTTGCAAATTTAGAGTCGCCGGAGCTTTTTTTCGATTACCTACACTTAAACTCGACAGGTCGATCAAAGCTAACTAGCCAATTAACAGAGATTATTCTTTCGGAACATAAAAACTCGGAAACAAATTAGGATAGATAGAAATGTTATTTAATACTTTTCCATATTGGGCATTTTTTATTGTCACCACGCTCTTGTTTTACGCGGTTCCTTTCCGAGTTGGTAAATGGGTACTATTTATTTCTAGTTGTCTGTTTTATATGTTGTGGAACCCGTATTTTATTCTACTGTTGGGCGCCATAATTATCTTGGATTTTTACGCTGGTATTTTAATCGATTCATCTGAAGGTAAAAAACGATTTTACTGGCTACTAATTAGTCTGATCGCAAATTTGGGAATACTGGCATTTTTCAAATATTATAACTTTTTCGTCGCTAATATCGAGTCAGTATTGGATATAGAAAAAGGACGATACGCCTTAGACATTATTTTACCACTAGGAATTAGTTTTCATACGTTTCAAAGTATGTCTTATACTATTGATGTTTATCGACGCACAGGAACTGCAACCCGCAGTTTTCTAGATTTTTCATTATTTGTGACATTCTTTCCTCAGTTAGTTGCAGGTCCAATCGTTCGTGCAAAGACATTTTTTCCAGAACTAGAAAACTGGACTGTTCCGTCCAGAGATTTCATAGTTAAAGGGATCTCTCTTGTTTTTGTGGGTTTAATCAAGAAATCAGTATTTGCCGATCACTTTGCACTAATATCAGATGCCTATTTTAATCATTTGCCGAGTCATCCAGGATCTGCGTCGGCAATTGCCGGTGTAACGGCGTTTGCTATGCAAATCTTTTTTGATTTCTCTGGATACACAGATATTGCGCGCGGGTGCGCCTATATTCTAGGTTGGGATTTTCCTTTGAATTTCGCAAGACCGTACTTATCGCAAAATATTACTGAATTTTGGAGACGATGGCATATTTCATTGTCGTCATGGTTGCGCGACTATTTATACATTTCATTGGGGGGTAACCGTCATGGCGTTGTGAAAACGTATCGAAACCTTTTTATTACTATGCTACTTGGCGGCTTTTGGCATGGTGCTAGTTGGAACTTTGTAATTTGGGGCGCTTTTCATGGGATTATGCTGTCGTTGCATAGAGTTTTAGTTTCAGGACTTGAATTGGTGGGATTGGGAAAAATCTCGCAAAGTCGAATTTTTCTACCAGCAAAAGTTGTATTTACCTTTGCCGTCGTATGTATTGGTTGGGTGTTTTTTCGGGCAACTACATTTCACGATAGCGTGTTTGTAATTTCCAATTTATTTGAATTTGGAACTACAAACGCATTACCACTTTGGCATGTTGGCGCGACGATCATGTTACTGATATCAATTGTTGGAGCCGTTTTAGAAGAGAAGTATTCGGTTGTTGAACGGTTTAATGCTGCTCCCACATGGGTAAAAGTTTTGGGTTATACAGCCGCACTATTGGTTCTTCAGTTGTTTGCATATAGTAAAAAAGATATTCCTTTTATTTATTTCCAATTTTAGAAACCATTGTTTTGGAGTGAAGATTGAGCCAAATTGAATTTAGCGAATTGATAGGTATCGAAAAAATTGGTACAGAGGGACTTCAATTCGTTTCAACGAGCGATTTGCCTTCACTTAAAATATCTAAAAATTTTAAAAAAGGTAAAAGCTATCTATTAGCGGGTTTTTATTTCTATGCGGAAGGTTGTTTTCCTCAACCCACTATAAAAATTTTTAATCCGAAAACAGGTAAAACACGTTACAGTTCATTTTTTCATAATGTTTACCAAAACCATATTGAACTGGTGTTTGTGCCCGAAGAGGACGACGAAATCGTATATTTCGTTCCATACTTTCAGAAAGGTAAGTTTGAAGTAAAGAATTTTGTGGTTTCAGAAGTTTCTGGTTTGGTTTTAAAATATTACAATACAAAAAGGGCGCTACGACCTTATTTAAGTTTCGTTCAATCGCGAGCTCGATTTGCTTTTTTGTTTTTCAAACTGTTTTTTACGGAAGGACCTAGACGAGCTGTCGGGCGTGTTCTTGATAGAGTCCGCACCAGCTATCGGCTATGGTTCTGGTTCTTTGATCGTAATGATTTCCTTGATCGAAAGAAAACTCAGCTTATGTTTTCAGGGCTAAAAAACCAGCCAAAAATTTCTATCGTAATGCCGGTTTACAACGTCGAAAAAGAGTATCTAATCGAGGCTATTGAGTCGGTAAGAAATCAAGTATATCAAAATTGGGAACTGTGTATCGCCGATGATTGTTCGACAAGACCCTATATTCGCGAAGTTTTGACTCAGATGATGGCCTTGGATTCTAGGATCAAAATCGTATTTCGTGAAAAGAATGGTCATATTTCCGAAGCATCGAATTCGGCATTAGCTATCGCTACCGGCGAGTTCATTGCGTTGATGGATCATGATGATGTGATGGTAGATTCGGCGCTCGTATGGGTAGCTCATTCGATTGAGGAAAATTCTAATTGTGCCCTTATCTATTCCGACGAAGACAAAATAGATGAACGCGGCTATCGCTTTTCTCCGTTTTTTAAGCCAGATTGGAGTCCTGAGTTATTCTTATCGATGAATATTCTGACTCATCTGAATGTATTTAAAGCTGATATCGTTAGAAAAATCGGCGGTTTTAGAAAAGGATATGAGGGCAGCCAGGATTACGACTTCTGCTTACGCTTTTTAGATCATATTACTGCAGACCAAGTTATTCACGTTCCGAAAGTTCTGTATCACTGGCGCGCAATTGAAGGCTCTGTGGCCCTTGATTCCAGAGAGAAACAGTATGCTCACGATGCCGCACGAAAAGCGATTCTAGAATATCATCAGCGTCAAGGCGTGGACGCTAAAGTCGTGTCGGGTTTTGGTCCTCTCCATCGCGTTCTTTACAGTTACAAAAATGACGACAACAGAGTGAGTATTGTTATCTGTACGCGTGATGCTAAAAATATTTTAAAAGTATGCATTGATAGCATCATTCAAAAAACAACATATCCTAACTACGAGATAATTATTGTCGATAACGGCAGCGTCGAGCCAGAAACCTTTAAATATTTTGACGAGATCAAAAAACACGAATTTGTAAAGATCGTTCGTATAGACTGTCCATTTAATTATTCTTATTTGAATAATGAAGGTGCAAAACATGCTTCTGGTAATTTATTGTGTTTTTTAAATAACGATATCGAGGTTATCACTCCTGGATGGTTAGAAGAGCTAGTTATGCACGCACAAAGAAAAGAGATCGGTGCCGTGGGTGCAAAGCTGTATTACCCAAATGGTTTGATTCAGCATTTTGGCATCGTGACAGGGATTATGGGCGGCGTGGCCGGCCATGCCTTTAAATACTTTGGTGGCAATGCGGATGGTTACTTTGGGCGGTTACGTGTGGTTAACAATGTTTCAGCGGTAACGGGCGCATGCTTGATGACCCGAAAAGTTGTTTTTGAATCCGTTGGAGGATTCGACGAAGTAAATCTAGCCGTAGCCTACAACGACGTGGATTTATGCTTGAAAATTCTGGCCAAGAACTTACGTATCGTAGTGACTCCATTTGCAGAACTTACGCATCATGAATCCCTCACTCGCGGCCACGAGGATACGCCTGAAAAGAAAGCGCGACTTAAAAAAGAACAAGATTTTATGAAAAAGAAATGGGGTAAGTCTTTGACGGATCGTTATTACAATCCCAATCTAACATTAGTTCACGAGAATTATTCGCTGGCGTGGCCGCCAGCGAATGAAGAAATTTAAGTACTAGACACGTTTGTAATCGTCTTGGTAGCGAATAATGTCGTCTTCGCCAAAGTAGTCCCCAGTTTGAACTTCAATGAATTCCATTGTATCTTTGCCCGTATTACGAATACGGTGTTTCGCTTTCAATGGAATTTTCACGTACGTTCCGCGTTTAACCGGAATTACTTGATCATCTAGAACCACTTCGCCGCTTCCTTGAGTCACAACCCAATGCTCTTCACGTTTATTGTGAGATTGGTATGAAATCTGTTGTCCAGGATTTACGTGAATCACCTTTGATTTGAAGTGTTCTTCTTCGCGAAGAATTTCGTAACGACCCCACGGACGATCTTCAAATGTGTGCTCGCGGATAACTTTGTGGTCCATTTTTTTCAAATGGTCTACAACGTCCTTCACATTTTGAGTTAAGCCTTTTTGTGAAATCAAAAGCGCATCGGCAGTATCAACCACCACTAAATTATGAATTCCAATAAATGCATAAATTTTATTCTTTAAACCTTGAACAAAATTATTGCTCGACATTACTTCGACAGGAACAAAATCTGTTTTTCGGTTGTTGGTGAACATAGAACTTACCGCGTCCCAAGAACCAACGTCGCTCCAGCCTATATCGCAGGGAATACAGCGAATTTCGCTTGAACCCAATTTTTCCATTATCGCATAGTCAATGCTGATGTTAGGAAACGTTTCGTAAATAGCTCTAAGATCGCCGCTATCAATATGAGTTTTCTCAATTTTAGAAGCTACTTTCCACACATCTGGACATTTAGTTTTAAAATGCGAAATCATAGCCGAAACTTTGAAAATAAAGATTCCCGCATTCCAAAAATAGCTTCCCGATTTAATATAACTGGAAGCGGCCTCTAGCGTTGGTTTTTCTTTAAAAGATAAAACCTCCACAGATTCGTTCAATTTGTTGGATGTCGTGTTGATATAACCATAACCAGTCGAAGGGAATGAGGGTTTAATTCCAAGTGTAACGACGAAACCCTTGGAAGCTTCGTCTTTTGCCTTCGCTAAAACTCCAAGGAAACCAGGTTCATTTTCAATCATATGATCAGATGGAAAAATACTAACAACGTCGCTACTTTTTCCTGCCAGCTCAAGGTAGCGACAAAGAAAGGCAATCGCAGGCGCCGTGTTTTTGGCAATAGGTTCGTATAAAACACTGGCCTTCGATTCAGCAGCTTTAATGTTTTTTTCTGTGAGAGATTTAAGTTCTAAATTAGTCAAAACTATCGGCGTTCCCAATTTTTCGGCGCGTTTTAGACTTAACGTTTGAAGAGATTCATCAAAGAGTTCACAAAATTGTTTTGGCATTTTTACTCTGGAAACAGGCCAAAGGCGTGTGCCACTGCCGCCAGAAATCACTACTGGAATCATATATCCTCCGGTAAAGGAATATTAGCCTAAATGCCTGGATTGGCAATAGATTATAGGATCACATAAAATTCATTTCGGCTTCTCAATTATTGTACAGTATCCATGGCTGTTTTGTGATGAGTACTATAGTACTCATTTTGTAGACAAAGCATCGTTTGGGACTATAATGAGTACTATAGTACGCATTGCGAGGGGGCTTATGGCGGATACGGTGATTGTCCTAGAAGGTGATAAGGAAAGTCTGAGTCTTCAAATTGGTAAATTACTAAAAGAGCGACGTGTGGAGCTTGATATCACTCAAGTGGATTTGGCTAAATATTGTAATCTTTCACGAGAAGGCATTGGTAAAATTGAATCAGGCCAAAGTGATATTCAGCTTTCGACCTTGATGAAAATGTCGAAAATTTTGGGTTTTAAAGTTACGTTGGCAATGGAACAAGACTAATGAATCAACTTTTTGTTTATTACGAGTCACATAAGGTCGGAGTGCTTCAGCGAGACCAAGATTTGGTATTTTCATTTCGCTATACTGACGAATGATTAAAACGTGCGGACCATTTTCCACTGAGCCTAACTTTAAAATTAGAAAACAAAAAATTCGGCAATATAGATACGCTGTCTTTTTTTTGAAAACCTGTTACCCGAAGGTGACACCAAAGCGTCCATTGAAAAAAGTCAGGATGTACACGGTGTTTTTGATTTCTTATCTAAATATGGCCAAGACTGTGCGGGGGCTATTACCATCACCGCCGATGAAAATCCTGGTTATCTGTCCTTGGCTGGAGCGCAGGATAAATTCCCAGCGCTTTACGATGGTAAAAAATTCTACCTACCAAAACATGGTGCGCCGACTACGCACATCGTGAAAATGCCGATTTATCGCCATCAAATTAAAGACTCTGTGTACAACGAACTTTACTGCATGAGACTGGCTCAGAGAGTGGGATTTCACGTTCCCGTATGTTCCATTCACGTGGGTGAATTTCCGTTATTTGTTGTAACACGCTACGATCGGCAGACGGATGAAAAAGGAATTGTTCATCGTTTGCATCAGCAAGATTTCTGCCAGGCGCAGGGAGTCACCAGTGAGTTTAAGTATGAACACAGGGGTGGACCGATTACTAGGGCAGCGCTACGAAATTGCTCCCCTGTATGACTTAGTGTGCACGGCAATTTACCCAAAACTGCAAAAGCACTTCGCATTTAGTATCGGTGGTCAAAATGACTACACTCAAATCGGTAAGAAAGAATTAAAACTACTAGATCGTCAGCTTGAATTTAAAGAAGGCACCTGCCAAGAACGTATGCAGGCGATGCACCAGAAAATCACTCAGCATAAATCTACAAATCGCGAACAGATCACAAAAGAATACGGCAAGATAAGTTTATTAGAACGAATCGAAGAAGTAATTGAAGCGCGGGCGCGTACATTTGCCAATCAGAAAGCAATTGATATTAAATCGTAAATCACCCAAACTCATTTCCCCAAAGGCGCTTTAAAAATTCTGTGACCCCCATCACTTCAATTCCGTCAACCAAGCGGTGGACAGGGTCTCTAGAAACTAAGATATAGTGTTTAAATTTGGTTTCAGATTTGAGTTCTTTCAAACCTTTCAGACTTTTTTCATTGAACCGGTCGAAACCTTTTATTTCTAGGGCGAATTGATTTCCTACGATTAAATCCACTTCAAATTTTCCGCCGACAGTTCTCCAGTACATCATAGATTCGCCTTTGTTGTTGTAGCCTAGGTATGCGCGAACTTCTTGAATTATAAAATGTTCGAAAGCTTTGCCAAAAACTTCAGATTTGAATGATAATTCTTTTCTGCCGGCTAGATAATTGGCTACGCCTACGTCAAACAAATACAATTTGCTTTTTGACGTAGCTTTACGGCTTTTAGTCTTTTTGTAGGGTTCCAATTCAAACGCAAGCAAGGTGTCTTTTAGGACTTCAACAAAGTTCGCAATTGTGCGTGGGGGAACGCCGGCATCGCTGGCTACTTGCTGATAGTTCAGCTCTTCTCCGGACGTTAAACCTATGACATCTAAAAAACGTGCGAAATGATCTACGCGGCGAACGATCGCTTCGGCAGTGATTTCTTCTTTTAAATAGAGATGTACATACTCTTTAAGATCTAACCATGGCTCGTCGGACTGATAAACTAAAGGAAGTCCGCCGTAACTGCAATATTTCAGCAAATCGAAATCAATCAGTTCGTTACTGGTCAGCGGATACAGGCTTAAACTTCTGGCTCGACCCGCGAGCAGGTTGGCCCCGCCGTGCTTAAGTTTCCTAGCACTACTGCCTGTCAGTAAAAAACGAATTCCTCGCTCTTCAATCAAACGGTGAACCTCGTCCAATAAACGTGTATTTTTTTGGATTTCATCAATAACAACTAGGTTTTTAGAGATTTCTTCAGCCAAAGCTCCCGGTCGTTTCAAAAAGCGATCATGAATGTCGGTGTCTAGCAGATCAAAAACTTGGGCGTCTTTTAATTGATGCTTTACCAACCAAGATTTTCCAGTAGCCCTTGGACCAAAAAGAAAATGGCTTTTTTGGGCTAATGCTATTTTCAAATTTAGGTAACGTTTATACATATAATTAATAATCGGCAACTTGTTGCCGAAAATCAACAATAATCGGCAACTTGTTGCCGATTATTGTAAAGTATTAAAAATACTAACTATTTGGCTCATTTTAGGGTTTAAAAACGGGCAAATTGTCTCTGTCGAAGGGTTAGTTCCCTTCAAGGCGGTTGGCCATATCCTGCAATCGGTCGATTGCCATTTGCAGAAGGCTGCGGCTGTCTTCGCTTAGCTCGGGGTTTAAACTAGATACGAAATTTAATGCTGATAACGGTGATCTTAAATCATGGGCAATCTGTTGATTGTTTTTATGTAAAGCCTCGATGATAACCCCATCAGATACCTGATTTTCAATCGACATGTTTACCCCTTGGGCCCCTTGACGAGCGCTGCCTATAATCTACTAAAATGCTTGAATTTCCGAAATGTAAATTTTCGGTTATGTAATATATTCTTATCTTTGGGGCGCCTGGTTTGTTAGGGATTCAATAGGGCAATTTTGGCCGATGCAAATTTGATATTTTGAGCATTAAACGCCTCGATAGACTTTTCCATCACTTGATCCGCTATTCTGTATTTCAGGGAAAAGTCTGAGACCGAATAAAACACCTTAATAACAACCCACGATTCACCTGTTTCTGTAACTAGCACACGGGGACCAGGATCAGGCATTATTCCTAGGATGGATGACGTAACATCGACCAGATTTGATTGTATTCAATTCGAAATGTGGCGCTTTCGCGGTTTGGTTTTTGTTGATCACTAAAAATAGTAATCTGACTTTGCGCTATCGTTTTATTTGGGATCATCACTGTTTCATCAGAAAAAGTAGTCAGAAATGTCGACCGCCAGGTGATTTCTTGAATTTGCCCCAGCCATTTTTTGTTTTCATAGTTGATTTCAACCCAGTCTCCGATTTTAAATGGCTGGCCAATCTGCATCGCCACGCCAGAAAATAAATTGCCCAAAGTGTCTTGTAGAGCCAAACCTAGCACTAACGAAAACACCGCCGAGGTCGCCAGCATGGCCGTTATGTGAATCGAAAAAACTTCGGATCCTATGAATGAAACTATAAAAATGGAAAACACAAACGAAAACAAGTTCGCAATCAGACGCGGGATACCTTGGGACATGTTCTTGTAAAACAATGATAGATAAACGATAATTTGGGCTAGCTTAATAAAACCAATGGCCCCAGTTGCAAGGGAAAAGAAGGCAATGTATTCAGCTAGTCGGTTTACTCAACTAATCTCAGTGCTGCCATAAAGAGCCCATTGTGCAATGGACAGTAAGGTCGAGATGCCAAGATAAGTCGGGGTATTAATAAATCGTGATTTTAAATTCAAGTGACGCTTTTGACTAATTGCTTTTAGAAAAAAACGATAAAAGCCGTAGGCGGCTAGTAAGGTCAACCAAATGACGACGAACACTTCAAATTGAATGAAAAACAATATTTTTTCAATGACTGACGAAACCTGAAACATCATTGGATAGTACCTAAACTAAAAATATTTAAATCAAGTTCTTGGACAAGTCTTTCCACAAGTAATCGCCCGCGCACACTGTGACCATGATCATCCACTTTTGGAGAATAAACAGCTAAACCGAACTTCCCAGGAACGACGACAAAAATAGCGCCACTAACACCACTCTTAGCCGGTAAGCCGACTTTAAAGGCCCATTCACCAGCCGTATCGTACATTCCGCAGGTGAACATCAAGCTTAGAGTTTTGGTAACATGTTCAGGTGTAATTAACTGCTTATTTGTCATCGGCTGACGACCTTGTGTCGCCATGGTAGCGGCGATCGTTGCCAAATCTTGAGTGGTCACTAAAATAGAACACTGATTGAAATAGTTATCTAAAGTTTCTTCAATATCTGATGTCATCACGTCAAAGTGTTTCATAAGATGAGCAATGGCGCGATTTCGATGGGCGGTCTCGCGCTCTGAATTAAAAATATCAGTATCGATGGAAAGCGGTCGACCCGCCAGTTCCGAAATATAATTCACTATTAATTGCAGTTTGCTGATGCCATTCTCACTGCGAATTAAACTCGTGGTAGCGATCGCACCTGAATTGATCATTGGGTTAAATGGCCGATGAGATTGTTTTTCAAGTTCGATGATAGAATTGAAAGCCTCTCCGGTTGGTTCGACGCCGACTCTGGAATGGACATAGTTCGTGCCATGTTGCTTTAATGCCAAGCTGTATACAATTGGTTTTGACGTTGATTGCAGCGAAAAAAGCTGTGTTTGATCGCCTACTGAAAAAGAGTCTCCGTTGACCGTTGTGACTGTAGCCGAAAAAAGATTCGGATTCACTTTGGCTAGCTCAGGTATGTAATCTGCAAGACGGCCTTCGTTTTTTTCCTTGGATAGGTTGAACGCTTGTACAAGTGCCTCGCAAATATTTGTAAAATTCATAGGGTAGGATTACCTCTGACCTTTATGTGTAGTCAAAGATAAAACTTTGCCGAATCACAGTAGATATTTAAACCAGGCTTAAATCAGCCAGCCATTCTGAAGCCTTAATAACTTCAATTTGATTTTGCGTCGAAAAGTTTCGCTTCAGTGTTTGCACCAGTTGAATCTTTTTTGGCGATTTGAAATGAGTTTCGAAAAGTTTAAAATTTGCACTGGCATCTGCATCGCTATATTTTGATTCAATTAAAATAGGACGAATGGATTTATCTTTGCTGTGCAGTAGAAAGTCGATTTCTCGGCCACCTTTTACTTTTAAATAGTTGAGCTGCAATTCAATTCCCTCGACGTCAATTAGCCTGTGGACTTCTTTTAAAAGCGAACACGCGATCACATTTTCAAGTTTTACTCCGTTGTCGCCATCCACCAAACCCGAGTCGTAGAAATAATATTTAGGTTCCTTTTTTAAGGATCTAGAAATCTCTTTTGAAAAGGGAGTTATTTTAAAAATAACAAAAAGATCTTCTAAAATATTCAACCATCGCTGAATTGTCTTGTGATCTTTTTGAAGTTCCGTGGCCAGAGCATTGACTGAAATACCCGATCCGACTCGGGACCTTAATAGCTCTATTAAAATTTGTACAGATTGTAAGTCTCTAACGGTTTCATAGTCGACTAAGTCCTGTCTGAGGATAAGGTCTAGATGTCCTTTTCGCCAGCGTTGATATCCATTTCGGTCGCCTTCTAAATAGGGCTCTGGGTAGCCTCCGACCTTGACTAGTGTTTCTAATATGTCTTCTGGATTTTTTTTATGTCCCGCTTGAACTAGCTCTTTTACGTCGAATGGATGCAGCCTATAGTAAAAGTGCCTGCCAGCCAATGAGTCGCCGGTTTTTTTAAACGCATCGAGTTTGGCACTTCCGGTAACCAGCAGGGGCGGCGAGCCGCCTTCCTTGTCGTAGATACCTTTTAGCCAAGATTTCCATTTCGGCATTTTGTGAAGTTCGTCAAAAATAATGAGTTCCTTCTTTCGATCCCATTCACGACGAAGAATCTGTGACCGGTCGTCTAAGTTGTCAAAGTTAAGATAATCAGATTTTGAGGATAATGATTTAGCAAGTGTTGTTTTACCGCATTGTCTAGGGCCTGCCAGGATTACGATTTTGCGCTCTAAATCGTGTTTTATTTTGGTTTGAATCGATCTTTGTAAGGAATTAGGCATGTGACCATTTTGGATCATAATCCAGAAAAGTCAAGACCATTTGGTATTATGATCCAAAATGGGTCGAGCTATTTTCAGCTCGCAAGACGCGATAAGACGCTTGTTCTAGCACTGGACGCTCAATATGGGAACTGGTATCTATTTATAAAATTTTAAACACGAGTTCGCCTGTTTTTTAGGTCCTAATTTTAAAGTTTTAAATGCTTTATTTGAGCCCTGATCGCGAATTTCCTCTAGCCAATTATCAAGCATCTTTGGTGTCGGCACCAGGCCTGTTTTTTTGACAAATGCATCGATTTTAGGCTGAAGTTCTTTTTGTAAATGTCGGCGGATCAGGCCGATAGAGACTACGGCGCGCAGAACATTTGGTTTTACATGAGGAGCTACGGGGACTCCGAGTTTCCACATAAGTTTCTTAAGAACATCTACTTTTGAGATTTGGAAACCAAAGTTTGCCACAAGGTCCAACAACTTTGATTGCTTAAAATGACCACCTTCATCCATCCATTCAAAAACTTTATCAAAAATGATGTCATAAATTCGTTGTTGCGGCGTTTTTGAAAAGTCGCGGTACTCAGCGACTTTGACAAAGTCGGGATCTAACTCGATGTCTGACGGTGCGAAAATCTCTGTGGTGGCATCGCTAATGCCGATTAATTTCAGGAACTGACGATTTTTTGGATTTAGTTGACTTGGATCTTTAGGTAATAAGTACGGCGCTTTCTCGTCTCCATAAAAGGCATCGCGTATGACTAAACTACAAAACAATTCCGGGTTTTCAGAAAGTTCTTTCGGGGTGACTTTGAACTTCATCGAAAAATCATATATATACTTTTGGCCATCGTGACTGCGTTTCCAAGCGGACTGACTGGCTTGCTCAGCACGTTTTGGATCTTCGTGCCGCAGAATCACAGCGCGTCCAATTGCATGGTCCATCAAACTTTGAATTGGAGATAAGACTAAGCCTTTTTCGATTAAAGCTTCTTGCAAAAACAGTTCTTTAGAAACTGGGTCTTGGGTCACAATGGCAATATGACTAAACTGGGTGTTCACATCAGCAACTCGTGCGATGGCCGCACTGACTTCGGAAGAGCCACGCATTAATACTAAATCACCAGGGCGAAAATCTTGATCAGGGTTGAAATGTTGGCCATCGGCTGTGATGACAAACGGTTGGCCGCCAGTGAGTGTCTTAAAGTTGAAATTAGGACTTTTCGAATCACCCAATCCCAATGACATTTCGCCAACGGAATCACCGAAATAGCGAAGACTACGAATCGTGTTCCTGACCGTTGTTTCTGACTTTTTGGTCCAGTGACCGCTTTCTTTCCATTTCGAAATAAGCTGAACAATTTGCCGATCGAACTCCGCCGTGCTGCGAATAATTAAATTTGTATTCTTGCGAACTTCATCAATATCTATGCGCGATAAATCAATGTTTTCTAACTTTGAAAACAGATCATTTAGCCTAGCCTCAAAATTGGGAAAATCAGAGTCCGATCGTTCGATTAGTGTCGAAAACTCAGACATCATTTTTAAGACAGAGATTTTGGGAGTGGTTCCTTCATTCGCAAATAAACAGATTGAAAATAGAAAAGTTAGAATTTTGGCGACCATAAAATATTTTGTCATAAAAGTCTCTCTTGATATCTGTCTTTTATGCAATTTTAGAGGCAATTTAAAACTCAGATAGTCGGAAAACTGTTTAAAATACGGACGAAATGGACGCAGATTGTTGCCTTGGAACTACCATTTTTTTGGGTGTCGTTCGTAATCCAAGCGGGTGTTAAATAATTGGTTTGGAAAAAAAGCACAACATTATACCAGAAAGCTGACCACATACAACTCTAAATTTTTTCTTTATACGAATGTCTTTGATTCCGAGGAGTTTCGATTAACTCTTTGATTTTTTAAAGGAAATTTCGTAAACCAATAAGAATGAACATTTCTGAATTTTTGACTAAAGAGTTTGACCCGACCGTTCGTTCTAAAGGTTACAGCTTCTATATCCGCAAACAATTCAAGTTGCTCGAAATTGGCAACGAGGCCATCAAGTCTGAAGTGTACGGAGTTCACAAATACAACGTGAATTTGAACTTTGATCCCGATAAGCAAAATCTACTTTTCCAATGCACGTGTAATCAGTTCAAGCAGGGTTTTAATTGCCCGCATATTTGGGCGAGCGTATTAGCCGTCGAAAAGAATGCAAAAACAGACGAGTTTACTTCGAAAGTTTTTTATTTCTATCAGCAAAAGAAACAAACTGAAGTAGAGACTAAGGAAAAACAAGTCGACGTGCCGGCGGCTAAAGGCGGCGGGAACGAGCCGTACTGGAAACGTTCGTTAGATCGGGCCAAAGAAACGTACGACGGTAAAAATGTAGTTACTAAATTCAGAACCGCTTCCAGTGATTTTTTAAAACGCGGTTTTTATATTTTAGATATTCCAGCGAGTTTAAGTTACCGTCAGTTTGTTCTACATTTCCGTATTCAAGAACGTAAATATAGTGGCGAGTACGGGTTCATTAAAAAAGGCGATCTAAATCAAGAAAAGATCACGTCGTTTGAAAACACTCTAGAACAAGAAATCCTATGGAATTTAATCGGACGGGTCGAGAAAAATTACTTTTCGAAATCGCAAGCGACTACCTATAATGAATTCTTAGTTAACCCTGATCAAAATGAAAACATCCTGCAAAACGTATCTGAATTAGGCCAGCTATTTCGTCTAAAGAAGAATAAAACAGGATTGTATGTTGATTTTAATATCAACGACATGCAGCCGTATCCACTGTTGCCAGAAAGCTGGTCGTTAGATCTTCACTTGTACGAATTTGATAAGGAAGACTACAAATTATCCGTGGTTCTAAAAAATGAAAAGAATCAAACCAAAGAAATGAAAGAAGTCATCGGCTATCTTGATAACTATATCTTCTTTGAAGACTTCATGGCCTATTTCGACTCTAAAAAATATGGAATGTGGTACGAAGCGCTGTCTTTGCGTCCAATGGTTGTAGCCAAAAATGAAGTATTTGATTTCTTAAATACCTATTGGTTAAATTTTACCAATACACCGTACATTCACCTACCAGATGATTTAAAATTCGAAGAAAACAAAGAATTACAACCTAAAGCCAAAGTCGTACTTCATATGAATGAGGAAAGCACAATCCAAGTGGCAGAAATGCGATTCCTATATGACACGTATGAAGTCGATGGAACGTATCAGGAATATATTCTAGATCTAACTAAGAAGTTAAAAATCAGACGTCATCAAGAAATGGAAAATGAACTGTTAAATCAGTTTATTGAACTAAGTCCGATTAAAAAATCGGGTTTTCGTTCTGAGTTTAAATTTTTCAACACGCATTTGCCTGACTTGATCGATAAAGTCGGTCAACATGATTGGCAAATTTTCTTAAACCGCAATCGTATTCGCCGCGCGAAGGATTTGACATTCAAAGTGTCTCACCAGATGGACTGGTTAGATCTGAAAATCGATATGAAGATCGGCGATGTCACCGTTGGGTGGCCCGATATATTAAAAGCGCTTAAGAACCAAAGCAATCTGATTACGTTGGCCGATGGTACGACTGCGTTTATGCCGTCAGATATCATGAAGAAACTTAAGCCGTATTTTGAAGTCGGCCAGTTGACAGAGTCAGGCATTAAACTGAACCGTATTCAGTCTCTGTTCTTAAAATCGTACATTGAAAATGATTTTGTAATTCCATCTGATTCAAAAATGGAAAGCTTAATCAAAGACCTTGGTGAATTAAAACCTGTAAAAATCGGCGCCCAATTTAAAGGTGAACTACGCGACTACCAAAAGAAGGGTGTTTCGTGGATGCATATCCTAAGTGAGAATACACTAGGTGGTATTCTTGCCGATGACATGGGTCTTGGTAAGACAATTCAAATGCTGGCCGTGTTTTCAATTTTCCAGCAGGCAAAAGATAAATTGTCGGGACCGAGTCTGATTGTTGCGCCAAAGAGCTTGGTATTTAACTGGCGCAATGAGTTTGAAAAGTTCACTCCAAAGATCAAAGTCCTTACCTACTTTGGTAATGATCGTAAAGAACAATTAAAGGACGCTAAAAAATTCGATGTGTTGTTAACGACATACCACACTCTGCGAAACGATATTGAACAGCTTAAAGAAATTCCTTTCTTTTTCTTTGTTCTGGATGAGGCTCAAAATATCAAAAATCCGCGGTCGCAATTAACCCTAAGTACAAAGTTAATCAAATCTGAAAAGAAATTTGCTCTAACGGGTACGCCTATTGAAAACTCGATTGGTGATTTGGTGTCGATCTTATCGGTCGTAAATCCAGGTTTGATCACGGAATCATTGGGACAGAAAATGCTGAAATTGTCTGAACCCGAGGATTTAAAACGTTTTTCAAAAGCACTATCCCCATTCATCCTGCGTCGTACAAAAGAACAAGTTTTAAAAGATCTTCCAAGTAAAACCGAGCAAGTTCTGTACTGTGAATTGAGCGAAGACGAACGCGCTAAATACAACGAAATTAAAAATTACTACTGGCAAAAACTGAATTCAAAAATCAAAGACAACGGTATTAAAAATACCAAGATTGAAATCTTGGGGGCTTTACTGCGTTTAAGACAGATTTCCTGTCACATGGGTTTAGTTGATAAAACGAAACTAGGTGAACCGTCGGCGAAATTTGATTTACTAATTGATCAAATTCAAACCTTGATGAACGAAGGTCATAAAGCACTGATATTCTCCAGCTTTACGTCGTTATTAAAAATTTTATCGCAGCAGTTACGTGAAAAGAATATTCATTTTGAATACTTGGATGGTCAAACAAAAGATCGCGCAGAACGAGTTCAAAACTTCCAAACAAATGAACAAATTAGTTTATTCTTGTTGAGCTTAAAAGCGGGTGGCGTGGGTCTCAACTTAACATCTGCTGATTACGTATTTATCATCGATCCATGGTGGAATCCGGCAGCGGAATCGCAGGCCATCGATCGTTGTTACCGTATTGGGCAAACGAAGAGTGTATTTGCGTATAAATTAATTGCGAAAAACACGGTCGAAGAGAAAATCTTAAAACTTCAAGAACGTAAGAAAATCTTGGCAGAAAATATCATAAGTTCAGATGCTAATATCCTTAAAGAGCTTTCTTTGGATGATTTATCTGATCTATTTAGCTAATCTGTTTTCCAAAATATTGGGCTAGAACATCCGTGGTCTAGCCCAATCTTCCTACCTAGATTTTTCGGGCTGAAAGGACATATCTTTTAAGTCTTCTTCATAGATTGATTCCCAGCGCGAAATTTCTTCTTTTTTAGAGTTTACGAACACGCTTGTTGTGCCATCGATTTTCATTCCTGTTTGAACCATCGGATGGAGTGTATCGATGCGAGTCGGTGCTTCGTCAGGTGTTACTGATTTCACATTATAGATTTTAATTTTGTCGCGGTTTTGTATAGTAAATTTATGCTGAATAGTGATTGCGGCAGCTGAAATGTCTTTAAAGGGTAGGTAGTTAAATTTGCCATCCAAGGAACGATTTGGTAAGTGTTCGCATGATTCGGCAATTTTTCGCCATACAAACGTTTCTGGGATTTTAGGCGTTTCGATGCCGTCTTTGGTTTTTACTTGAGTGTAGTCAAAACCATTATCATATTCACCCCATGCGCAGTCGTAGCGATAGTTGACTTCACTGTAGTCGCCAGTGATTTCAAAATAGACCTGAGCAAATTTTTTGTACGTTCCACCATCGTTCCAGTGTTGAACCTTGACGCGTTCTTTAGCGGCAGGGGTCATGTTTTCCAGAGATCGTTTCAGGCCATCAAAAACTTCATCGCGGCCGGCAAATCCATACGTAACGGCAAGGTGGGGTTGATTAGGTATTGCAAAGATAAAATGTGCAAATCCGCCGTAGGGGGCATGGGCATGAAAATAATCAGGGTAATTGGCCACGTGGTTAATGCCGTCGTGGAATTTAAATGTATCTTGGTAGAAATTTTCTTTTTTCAGAGATATTCGGGGGCTGGTGAAAACATCCGTGCGATCGTTGTCGACGTCGTTTGCGGCTACACTGAAGCGAACCCATTTGCCGCTGCGAACACATTTTCGTAATCCCAATCGGTGAGCCGGTCGCACGCAAAGTTTCATCGGTTGCGGTTCCAGGAGTGCATTAGACTGGTTTTGCAAATAGTCTGCGACCGGCCCCGATTGGTCTTGATCTGATTTTTTAATGCAGGCATTTAGGCCGATTAAAGCGAAAATCCCGAGTGCTAGGCTGAGCTTAGCTTTAGAAATAGAGTAATTCATATGTCTCCCTTTTAATTTATGTGTGTTACGTCAAGCGGATGGATGGCTAGGCAAGAGCGCGGCTCAGCTTAGGATGGTTTTAAATCTCGTTGAAATCCGGGGTTTTAGGAGTAAGATAGATAGAAATCCGATCCACGAATTATTTGAAAGAGGTTAACGAAATGAAAGCATTTATTGATGAAGCATTTAGCAGCGCTCTAATGAATCTTAAGCGTATGACTGAAAATGAAGACATCAAAGGTAAGGTGGCCCAAGCGGCCCAAATGATCGTTGATTCGTGTGCGCAAGGTGGTCAGCTGCTAGCGGCGGGTAACGGTGGATCGGCAGCGGATGCTCAGCATATGATTGCTGAACTTATTGTGAAATTAGGCCCCGATCGATCTCCGATTCGCGGTATTGCTTTGTCGACAGACACATCGATCATGACTGCGGTTGGAAATGATTATGGTTATGACTATGTGTTCAGTCGTCAAATTTATGCTCACATGAGACCTGGTGATTTATTCCTAGGGATTACGACGTCAGGTAATTCGCCAAACATTTTGCGTGCGCTTGAAGCCGTCAAGAAGATGGGCGGTAAATCGATTCTGCTTTCTGGAAAAGACGGCGGAAAATGTAAAGCGTTTGCGGATCTAACAATCTTGGCGCCGGGTGAAACTACAAATATGATTCAAGAGTGTCATATTTTAATCTATCACACTCTGTGTTACCTGATCGAAAAAGGCCTAGCGGATAAAGGTGTAATTCAATACAACGATAAAAAAATCTAAGTTAGGTATTACTTCTTGTTGCCTGTTACGATTTGCAGTTGAATTTCTTTCTTTTTGTTGGCTTGAGGAAAGTTCAGCTTAGCGGCTGTTCGAATCATTGTAATCAATTGTGAATTGTTCTTTTCAGCGCATTTCGAAATATCTAAAGTTAAGCCTAAAAGCTGTGAGCCATTGGCATCCGTTTTCGTGTCGGTTACCTTTGCGCACGTTAAGTAATTAATGTCGTCAAAGAACTGCTCGTCACCGCAACCGATGTTTGCGCTGGCTTTATAGGGCGCAGTGAATTGTATTAATTGGGGGCCGTAGCCTACACCGTAACAGCCAACGACGGGTACTCGTTCGACAAAAAATTCTTCAGGATCATGAACGCTCTGAACAACAATATAAGCCCGTGTATGCGCGTCGCTTGTCGCGCGAGCTTGAAATGTGAATACCAAAAGTAATGCTGAAATTAATGCTTTCATAAAACACCCCGAAAAAGTAGGACGATGTATAACACATGTGGAGTGTGAATCTTTGATAAAAAATATCAGGGTGTAGAGAATTTAGTTTTGTCTGAAAATTAAACAGTTGGTTTAGGTGTGCGTAACTGAGCTGCGATACTTAATGAAAGCGCGCAGAAAAATAAATAGACTAATCGGACTTTAGCGCGCTCAAAATTGCATTCAGTGAGTGACCCCACGTGAAACGCTATTTGGGCACCGAGAGAGCCCAAAAATAACGGGTCTCGATGTTTACGATAGTTTTGATACGTAAGGAACAGTAATCCAAAAATAAATGTCATATAGAACGCGAAGCCTACCAGTCCCGTGTTGCTTAAAAATTGCAGATATTGGTTATGAGCATGGCTTTGGAAGTGATCTTCAGCGATTCCTAATTTTGCAAAATAGGACGGTAAATAATCTTTGTAGTCCCCATGTCCAATTCCGAAAACAGGGTAGTCAGTGAAGATCTCCCAATTAGTGCGCCATAAATTGTAGCGTTCGCTATCATAACTTTGAGATGGGTTGAGGGCTTGATCTACGCGAGTTTTGAATGTGGTGGAGGTTCCGTACAGCAATAAAGCCGCAACTAAACCCGCAGCCGTGATAAGCACGCCGAATTTTTTACGGTAAATGAAGAGCATGACGATGATAGCGGCCGATAGTCCCATCCAGGCGCCGCGAGTCAACGTGAGCGCGACACTTAGAGCGGTTACGGTAAAAGCGATCACTGACAGAATCTGCGATTTGGTTTTCTTGTATTTATGCTTCCATTCAGAAATGGCCTCAAGAACAAAGGGAACTAAAAAGGCCCCGTACATGCCGTAAATATGCGCAAAGTTCATCGGGTCATCAAATGGGCCGGCAAAACGGCGTCCATGAGTCAAAGGTTGTTGCTTAAATAAATCAATCCCTGTGGCGTAGCTTATCGCGCCGTAAATAAAACAAGCAATCAGTACCCAGTAGAGAGGTTGCCAAAAAGATAACGTCATCGACGGTGTGCCTCGGGTTTGTAGGTAATAATTTAGGAACCAGTACATGAAACCCAGATTTAAGATCCACTTCCATTCGGAAAAATTAACTAACAAATGCGGACTGGCTCTTAAACCGATGGCTATAACTAGAAGCCACAGGCCCATGAAAGCCGCTTCCTTTAAGCCGGAACTGGCCGATACAAGTGGTTGAAAACGAGTGCGATGAGTAAAGCGCATGGTCAACATGAATAGAATAATAACGACCGACATTGCATCCATAAAAGATTGCGAAATCAGAGTGGCGCTTAGGAACACAAACAATAGACCTGTCATCCCGGCAGTATAGCCTTGATACCTAAAGATTGCGATTGAAAAAAACAGGAAAATTCATAACAATGGCTACATGAAAATCCGCCTGACTCCCAAGACTAAAATGGCTTTGTTGACCTTCGATGCCGTCGTCTACCTTTTAGTGATTCATTTATTTTCTTGGTTTCGTCTAAACGAGTGGGGACTGTATTTTGATTCGATTGGGCTTTGGTTTATCACGTTGTCGTTAGTCGGTTTTAGTTATGTTTTTGGGGCGTATGATGTTGAGCCCCATCATCGATTCAAAGATATCTTTCTGAGACAACTGTCTAGCTTTGTTGCCGCTATTGCGTTTGTTCTGACTGTAAACTATTTATTAAGCAAAGATCGGTCAGGAATTTTTGGTCGCGGAATCTTGATTGGATCTACGATTCTGTTCGGTATAGCCTCAATAACATACCGGCGAATACTGTGGGGGATCCTTTCTGCTAGAGCAGGTAAGACGTCGTATTTGTTTTTGGCCGCTGGTGCTCATAATCCGTTTATTGAAAATGAAATCGTTAAAAAATTTAAGCTTAATTACGAGATTTTAAATTGGCAGCCTTCGGACTCGCTAACGAAGCTTCATCAAGATTGGCAGGCTATTGTGGTTTCCTTACCTTCAAATTTATGGAGTCAGGAACTGACAGATCAGTTAATGCAGGCTCGTTTTGCCGGTAAAGAAATTCTAAATCTATCCCAATTTTTCGAAGAGATTGAAAAAAAGGTCCCTGTCGATTTCTTAAGTCGCGAGTGGTTCATTTTTGAAAAAGGTTTTGATCTGTTTCGTAATCCATTGGGCTTACGAGCTAAACGTATTTTAGATCTCATTTTGGCTTTGATTCTATTGTTCTTTACTTGGCCGATTATTCTTTTGTTCGCGGTTTTAATTAAACTGGAATCACGGGGTCCGGCTTTCTATAGTCAGGTTCGTACGGGGCTTAATGATCGTGAATTCACCATCTACAAAATGCGCTCGATGGTCACTGATGCTGAAAAGCAAGGGGCTCAGTGGGCAAAGAGTAACGACTCTAGAATAACACGCATCGGAAAGTTTATTCGATTAACTCGAATTGATGAATTGCCTCAGCTTTGGAACGTGATCAAAGGGGACATGAGCTTTATTGGTCCTCGCCCAGAACGCCCTGAATTCAATGTTGAGCTAGAAAAACAGATTCCATTTTTTCGTCTTAGGCATCTGGTCCGTCCAGGTATCACGGGATGGGCACAGGTGATGTACGCATACGGTGCCAGCGTCGAAGATTCGAAACAGAAATTGCAATTTGATTTGTATTATATTAAAAATTTTAGCTTCATACTTGATATGCAAATTATATTTAAAACGATTCGCGTCGTCCTTTTTGGTAAAGGTCGATAGGTTTCGAAAAAAGGTAAGACATAAATTGAAAGTTATAGAGCACATTCAAAGAGCATTGCAGCCATCTAATCCGCCGGAATTTAGTTATGAAATCGTGCCACCGCCCCGTGGCCGTTCGGTTAAGGACATTATCGATATCGCGGAAGACCTGAGTCAATTGAATCCACCCTGGATCGATGTCACTAGCCATGCCTCGAGTGCTTACTATCATGAAAATCCCGATGGTTCGATTGTTAAGCGTACCTATAAGAAACGACCAGGAACCTTAGGTATCTGTGGCATCATTCAAAATCGTTTTCGTGTGGACACCGTGGCTCATATTCTGTGTCAGGGATTTACGAAAGAAGAAACGGAAGATGCATTAATCGAACTTAACTTTTTAGGTATCCATAACGTTCTAGCGTTGCGTGGTGATAGCTTAAATTACAGCAAAGAAATCTCTAAAAATCGCACCGTAAATCAGTATGCCTCGGATTTAGTAGCGCAAATCAAAGGAATGAGTGACGGGCAGTTCATCGAAGAAATTTCTAACAGCGAGCCACTGGATTACGGAATTGGTGTTGCGGGATATCCTGAAAAGCATTTTGAAGCCGCTAATTTTAAAACAGATATTCAGTTCCTGAAAAAGAAAGTGGATGCGGGTGCAGACTATATCGTGACGCAAATGTTTTTTGATAATCAAAAGTATTACGCGTTTAAAAAAGCCTGTGAAGACGCAGGAATCAAAGCTCCGATTGTTCCCGGATTGAAAATCATTAAAAATGTCGCGCAACTTAAATCAGTACCAAAAACCTTTAGCGTTGATCTGCCGGAACAACTGGTGGATGAAATTACGGAGTCTCCGGATCACGTTGAAGAAATCGGTCGTCGTTGGGCCCTAGCGCAAGTCGAAGACCTTATTAAAAACGGTGAAAAGAATCTGCATTTCTACATTATGAACGATGCCGGGCTTGTTATCGACCTAGTTAAAAAGTTTAAATAAATATTAAAAAAGGATTACGGACTTGAATCAATCTTGGGTTTCCCCAGCCGATTTTATTAAGACTCCTACGTTACTTGAGCTAGAAGAACGCTTAAAGCGCGAGATTTTAATTATCGACGGCGCCATGGGAACCATGGTTCAGCAGTACAAATTGAGTGAAGCGGACTATCGCGGTACGCATTTTCCAAATCCTAAAAAAGACCTTAAAGGTAATAACGATCTTCTGTGTATTACGCGGCCGGAAGTTATTTATGAAATTCACATGCAGTACTTGGACGCGGGCGCTGATATTATTGAAACTAATACGTTCAATGGGACGACAATTTCCCAAGCAGACTATGAGTTAGAAAGCTGGGTGGATGAAATTAATAGACAGGCCGTGCGTATCGCAAAGCGCGCCCGGGATGATTATTTTGAAAAAACAGGTCGAAAAGCCTATGTGGCGGGCGCTCTGGGGCCCACTAATAAAACTGCGTCTTTGTCCCCAGATGTCGAGCGTCCTGAGTTTCGTGGGGTAACCTTTGATGAATTGGTTTCGGCCTACTACGGTCAAGCCAAAGTTTTTATCGATGAAGGTGTCGATATTTTATTACCCGAAACCACGTTTGATACTCTGAATTTGAAAGCGTGTTTGTATGCGATTGAAATCTTGCAAGAGCAGCATCGAAAAAAATTTCCATTAATGTTATCTGTAACGATTACGGATTTGTCCGGTCGTACGTTATCTGGTCAGACTTTAAAGTCATTTTGGTTTAGCGTTCGCCATTCGCGGCCTTTGAGCGTTGGTATTAACTGCGCGCTTGGCGCAAGTGATATGCGTCCCTATATTCAAGAACTAGCTGAAATGGCGGACTGTTATGTCAGCTGTTACCCAAATGCCGGTTTACCGAATCCATTAAGCCCAACCGGTTACGATGAAACGCCAGAGTCCATTGCGGCGGAGCTTGGCAAAATGTCCAAAGCCGGTCACGTAAATATCGTTGGTGGTTGTTGCGGTACGACGCCAAAACACATTGCCGCTATCGCGCGTAACCTTAGAAATGATAAGCCCCATGTTGTTACGGCGAAACCCGTGCGTTTTCGCCTTTCTGGCCTGGAGCCCCTGGAAACGCCAACAACCGGTGAGCGTTCTTTCCTGATGGTGGGTGAACGTACGAACGTTACGGGTTCACCAAAATTTGCTAAACTGATCAAAGAAAATTCGTTAACAGGTGGACTGTCGATTGCGCGCCAGCAAGTGGAAAATGGTGCCAATATTTTAGATATTAATTTTGATGAAGGCATGCTGGATTCAAAAAAACTGATGGTCGATTTTTTAAACCTGATTGTTTCCGAACCTGATATTTCAAAAATCCCAATTATGATTGATTCGTCTAAATTTGAAGTCATTCAGGCGGGATTGAAATGTCTTCAAGGTAAAAGTGTGGTTAATTCAATTTCCTTGAAAGAAGGCGAAGCTGTGTTTTTGGCGCAAGCCCGGGAACTCCAGAAATTGGGCGCCGCCGTTGTCGTTATGGCCTTTGATGAAGAAGGCCAAGCCGCCACATTTGAAGATAAAGTTAAAATTTGTACCCGTGCTTTTAAATTATTAACTGAAAAGCTAAACTTCGCCGCCGACGATATTATTTTTGACCCGAACGTTCTGACAGTGGCAACGGGCATGGAAGAACATAATCGGTTTGGTTTAGATTTCATCGAAGCTTTAAAGGAAATTAAAACTAAATGCCCAGGTGTGCTGACGTCGGGCGGTATTTCAAATTTATCATTTTCGTTCCGTGGAAATAACAAAGTACGCGAAGCTATGCACAGCGTGTTTTTATTCCACGCCATCAAAGCCGGTCTAGACATGGGGATCGTAAACGCCGGAATGTTGGAGGTGTATGAAAATATCGATCCTGAATTACGTCGTTTATGTGAAGCCGTTATTTTGAATCAATCGCCAGATGCTTCGGAAAAACTAATCCAGTGGGCCGACGCGAATATGGGCAAAGACATCGACCTTACAAGTTCTGGTGTTAAGAATTCGGGTAAAAACGAATGGCGTAGTTTTTCATTAGAAAAACGTATGGAACATGCCCTGGTTAGAGGGATCGACGATTTTATTACCGAGGACACTAAAGAAGCCGTAGAAAAATATAAACGTCCATTAAATGTGATCGAAGGTCCTTTGATGGATGGAATGAAAGTCGTTGGCGAACTGTTCGGTCAAGGAAAGATGTTCTTGCCACAAGTGGTGAAGAGTGCGCGCGTGATGAAAAAAGCCGTAGCGTATCTGGAACCGCTTATGGATGCTGAAAAAGTGACATCGAGTCAGCAGCCTGTGTTTGTTATTGCTACTGTTAAGGGGGATGTTCACGATATAGGTAAAAACATCGTCGGCGTAGTGCTAGCGTGCAATGGCTATAAAGTCGTCGACTTAGGCGTCATGGTTTCGATTCAAAAAATTCTGGAAGAAGCTAAAAAACACAAAGCCGATATTATTGGGTTATCAGGTTTAATCACGCCATCGTTGGAGGAAATGATTTTCAATGCGCAGCAGTTCCGTGATTCTGGATACACTGTCCCTTTGTTGATCGGTGGAGCTACGACATCTAAAGTTCACACCGCCGTGAAAATCGATCCACACTATCCGGGACCGGTTGTTCACGTAGGGGATGCTTCATTGGTCGTAGAGGCGTGCTCGCAGTTGTTGGGCTCTCAGAAAGATAGCTTCCGTGTAAAAATCAAAGAAGAGTACAAACAGATTCGCGAAGCGTTCCTTGCTAAAAAATCAGAAACGGAAATGGTCCCATTGGAAGACGCACGTAAGCAGGGCTATCAATGGAGACAAGACACTGCGAACATTGAAACCCCTACACAGCTGGGAGTATTCGAAATTACGCCGGTACTTGCCGAAGTGGCCAACATTATAGATTGGTCGCCGTTTTTTTGGTCGTGGGGACTTAAAGGAACCTATCCAAAAATATTAGATAATGAACAAAGCGGCACGGAAGCTAAGAAATTATTTAACGATGCTCAGGTGTTACTAAAGAAAATCATAGACCAGAAACTGGTAAACCCTAAAGTGTTGATTGGCGTATTTAAAGCGCGCAGTGACGGGGAAATAGTTGAAGTTGATGGGCCAAACAAAACGCATGTATTCCATTTCTTACGACAGCAACGGCCAAGCGAAATTAATAACAATATTCATTATTGCTTGAGCGATTTTATTGCTCCTAAACAGCTAAACGTAACTGACTATATGGGTACGTTCTGTGTAACGGCAGGGCCAGAGATTGAAATTTTAGCTGATGAGGCTGCAAAAAAAGGCGATGATTACCAATCGATTTTAATTAAATCAGTCGGAGATCGTTTAGCAGAAGGGTTAGCCGAATGGGCTCATGTGTATGTGCGCAAACTGTTTAAGCATGGTCAGTCGGAATCATTAACGGTCGATGATTTAGTCAAAGAAAAATATCGTGGAATTCGTCCTGCACCAGGCTATCCGTCATGCCCTGACCATTTACATAAATACCAAATCTGGGAATTGATGGATGTAGAAAAACAAATTGGTGTCGGGCTCACGGAGTCAGCAGCGATGAGGCCGGCAAGTTCGGTCAGTGGGTTTTACTTCTTCCATCCTGAATCGACTTACTTTTTTGTAAGCCGAATTGGAATGGATCAGTTGAATCACCATATTCAATCTAGAAAAATCGATGAAAGCATACTAAAGCGCTGGTTATCGCCGTTACTTTGAATGTGCCGCAAGCGATACAGGAAGGTTCTTTAAACACTGGTTAGACTCAGCGATTTGACGTGCTCCGATATTAGAAACCGATTCGCCACGATAGCATACGCCCAATGATGTAAAACCAAATACAAGAAGTTTAGATTTCACTGTTTGCGTTGTTTGATCTGTTCCACTGACACGTGCGATCAACGAGTGAACGCGCGTTTGGCCTTCTGCCGATTTATCTAGCACCCATTCTACGACTTGATTGTCACCACCGATGCGATTAAATGAGCCTGCTGAAATAACAAGTTCCCAGGTTTCAAATTTTTTACCTTTATACTGGATCCACATATTAGTCCAATCGCCAGACGAGATATCTAAGGCGATACCCTGCGGTCCTAAGCAGGTTGCAGAACTGCCGCCGTCGCCGGATGATTGGTTTATGCATTTATTGTAGGCAATAGATGAATAGGTGCTAACTAACCCTTGAGCTAAGACAGTAAAACCGACCATTAAAGTAGCTAAACCAAGTTTTAATTGCATGAAAGCTCCTTAGTTAAGGGAATGATGATAATACTGAGGACGGATGAAGAGCGCCACTGTCAAAATTTTTGACAGATAAAAAATACGATGCGCACCATGCGAATGTCTTGTCGCTTTTGGTTAGGTGTGACAGGCTAAGGTGAAAGGGGTTTTTAATGAAACAATTTATTTATATTTTATTTGCATGTGCTTTATCGCAAACGACGTTGGCAGGGCCAACCTTTACAAACATTTCTGAAGATGATTTCAATAGTATTGCTCAGGATATGTCGGCTAACTTTACTCATAGTTCAATATTGGGTGCATCGTCAATGGGGACCGTGGTCGGTTTTCAAGTCGGTCTTATCGGCGCGCAAACAGGCGCGTCTCGTACAAATGAAATCGTAAAACGTAATGCGGGAGCTGAACTTCCAAATTTATATAATGGTGGTATCGTGGCCGCGGTGGGCGTTCCCTTTGGATTAGCTGTAGAAGCTGTTTTATTTCCAAAAATGACGGCGTCGGGAGCGAGTTTAAATTCGACTTCATTAGCAATTAAGTACAACATGAACGATTTAATTCCCGTTCTTCCTATCAATTTAGCACTACGTGGTGTGTATTCGACATCTGGATTTAGTTTTTCACAAACACAATCGGGCGTAGAAACAAAAGTTGAAAATAAAAATTCGGTAACAGGACTGCAAGTTTTAGTATCTCCGATGATTCCGATCGTTGAGCCTTACTTAGGAGTCGGTATATTGAATTCATCAAACGAATTATCGGCAACGGGCAGCGCGATCTTTGATCCGTCGTACACGGCGTCGCAGTCACAAAAGAAAACAAATTCATCGACTCAAATGTTAGCTGGTGTGGATTTGAACTTACTTCTTTTGAAAATGGGCGTTGAGTATTCAAAAGCGTTCGGCACTGATCGTTACGCATTTAAATTTGCTTTTGGTTTTTAAGAAAAAGGTGCCCTTACTCTGCTTGATTCTTGGGGAAACCCAAGGTAGGGTCGGGGCATGAATATTTTGGTTACTGGCGGTGCCGGCTATATAGGATCTTTTGCAAGTCATCGATTAATAGAACGTGGTCATCACGTAGTGGTGTACGATAATTTGTCCACCGGCCATAAAGAATTCCTTCATTCAAAATGTAAGTTCGTAATGGGAGACATTCGTGATCGCGAACTCCCGGCTCGCGTGATGAAGGATAACAAAATTGATTTGGTCATGCACTTTGCGGCTAAAACCTCTGTTCCAGAATCGATTGAAAATCCGTTAGACTATTTCGAAAATAACTCGTTCGGTACGATGAACCTTTTACAAAATTGCCTTAAGGCCGGTGTAAAGAAAGTCATATTTTCTTCAACAGCCGCCGTCTATGGGGATACTCGCAAGGACTTCGTATCGGAATCTGACGAATTGATGCCGATTAATCCCTATGGTGAATCCAAAGTATTTGGCGAGCGTATGATTGCGCATGTGCACGCAGCTCATGGTCTAAATGCAATTATTCTTCGCTATTTTAACGTGGCCGGTGCGAGCCTCGATAATCAGCTTGGGCAAAAGAATCCGAAAGCGAATCATTTGTTTCACCACCTCACAGAAACGGCCGTTGGTCGCCAGGCCACGATGGCTATTTTTGGAAGTGACTATCCGACAGTGGATGGTACGGGTGTTCGTGATTTCATCCATGTGGAAGACATCGCCCACGCTCATATTTTAGCCGCCGAAAGATTAATGAGTGAATCTAGCTACCTACAGACGTTTAATTGTGGCTACGGCCAAGGTTTTAGCGTCCTTCAAGCCCTAAAAATGATGGAGGATGTGTCGGGTAGAAAGATTGCCTATGAAATTCTAAGTCGTCGTTCGGGAGATCCCGCGAAAGTCTTAGCTAAAGCGGAAAAAATCAGATCAGAGCTTCAGTGGTCGCCTCGCTATAATGATTTGAAAATTATTTGCAAAACGGCCTTCGATTGGAAAAAACGCCAAACTTCCTAGCATTTAAGCACTGCTTAAATGCGCTTCGCGAAAAAACAAAATCCTGTTAAAATAGTAGTTGAAATAAAGACTCTACCCCGCTACGTTCGTTCTCAACTAATAACGTATATATCGATGATAGGTTGTGAAGACCATGGTTCGATGTTTCTACCAGGCTCCGTGAAGGCCTGACTACGGGGGAAAAATGACTTTTTCTAAGTCTGCTCTAAGAGTTCTTTTCAGCGCGCTGATAACGACTGTTTTCATTTCGCAAAACAGTTACGGATTAGATGTTCGCACAGTTGGTCCACTTCAAAAAAATCCTTACAATCAGCCGCAGTTGATCACGCGATCAAACACAGGTTCGTTGAATATTCGAAATCCTAAAAGCGGACAGTACATGTCTCGTTATATTCCCTATTATGGCCAAACTTTCTATCAAGCGATGAAATCTCGCTCAGTGAATTCAAATATGCGAAATACTCTTCGTAGTATTTTAAATTATCCCCATGTGTCTCAAGCCGGGCAGCTAGATCAAATCGTTGAACGTTGCCCACCGCCACCAAATGATAAAAATTGTTATCAGCAAACACCGCTGGGCTACGAGCGCGCACGTTTATTCTTGATGGGGTATTTTTATTTAGTTCAGCAAGATAACGGGCAGTACGCGATCAAAGAAGCGTATTGCAATAAACTTTACGGAAAATCAGAATTCAAAAGTGACGCTCCTCGCCCGAATTACGTACCGGACAACAGAGTTATCAACGTAGAACACACATGGCCACAAAGTCGCTTCACAGGAAAGTACTCTCAAGAGGCGCAAAAATCAGATCTACATCATTTGTTCCCAACAGATTCGCAATTGAATGCGATTCGCGGTAATTACCCATTCGGTGAAGTGGTTAAAGATTCGACCAGTCTTAAGTGTGGACAGTCACGATTTGGTGCCAGTGATTCGATTCGTGGGCCAACGTTTGAACCGCCAGAGAATCATAAAGGTCACGTAGCACGAGCCTTGTTATATTTTGCTTTACGCTATGACATGAACATCGAGCCTGCACAAGAAGCGAACATCAGAACTTGGCACAAGCAGTTCCCGGTGGATTCAGAAGAGCTTCTTCGTAATGATGAAATCTATAAAGTTCAAGGCAACCGAAATCCATTTATCGACCATCCTGAGTTAGTGGATACAATCCAAGATTTCTAAAGCTATCCTCTAGTCGGGGACGCCTAGTCGGGGACGTCGAGTCTAGTATTTCGCTCATAATGTTAAGAGAGCTTAACAATGCTCTCTTAAGTTCCGAATCAAGTTTTAGCTAATTTGCTAAAATAAAATATGAGTGAAATTCAAATTTCAAAAACCCTTTTGATTTTAAAAGCGAACGCCAATTCTACGGCGGCGGCAGAACAGTTTTTGCGCAATCGCGAGTGGGTCGTTTTTTCCACGACAAACTTAAAAGATTTTCTAACTCATATCATTCAAAAAAAACCGAGCTTTGTTATGATCAGTGTGGATCATCCGAATAAAAAAGTTCTGATGATGCCAAAGGTTTTAACGTCGTCTTTTCCTATCTGTGTTTTTGCCTTTGCCGAAAACTCGTCCTCAGTCACCTTTAGAAAACTTCAAGACGTTGTTTGTGCCTATAAAATTAATCCGCCAGCAACGGGTCCCGCGATCGAACGTACCGTAAATAAGTACCTACGTGACCAAGAAAAGAGAATGCGTGAACTAAATGAAAAGCCACAGCTAGATGCGAATGGAAAACCGATCGTAAACGCGGCTGACCCCAGCGTCACCGTGATTCAATCAGGTGCCAGTGGTGTTACGGGTGATGCGTCTACTCAAGCCGGCGGCGGGTGGGATCAAGCCTCAAATATATTATCGCAGTTATTAGCGGGTGATGAGAATGGCGGAAAAGCAGGAGCTTTGGCCGGGGCCATTGCGAGTGGCGATAGCATTGAGGGCGGCAATGGAACTTGGGTTCCGCTAGAGGGCAGTGCTGGCCTTGGGGACTCTAATAATCCAGCCGGTATCTTACCCGGCAGCGATTTCGGTGAACAGGCCGGTGGTTTAAATGGACCCAATGGGGGCGGTTATTTGGGTGGCCAAGATCAATCGGGATCATTTGAATCGAATCAAAATACTTCAAGTGGTGCTGGAACTTTGGGTAAAATGGGCGATGGTAATTCTATGCCTGGAAATCTAAACGGCAATTCATCTAATCCATCGGGATCTATTTCATATAATGATACTGATTTCGAAGATGACGGGAAGCCCAGGAAGTTGGCAAAGAATCCTCAATCGATTTCTATAGGGAAGAGTAAAGACGGCAAAAAGGAAAATGCGACCGCAGGAACATTGGATGATGTTCAAGCTGGGAAACTCAAATCGCCTAAAAAATACGAAAAAGAAGGCAAGATCATCACGATCTTGGGTCGAAATACGGGACAGAACCAGGATTCGATTATTCTTAAGGGAACGAAGCAGGCCTTGGATCAGACCGTTCAAATTAATGATGGTGTGGTCAAACATGCTGTTCAAGATTCATCTCAAGTGGCCTGCATCGTTGTCGAATCTGAAAAGTTTAATGGTTACTTGATCGCAGCGTTGGGTAAAAATCGAAAAATGGATGGACCGTTTATCAAGGCCGTTCAGGATCGCCTATTTAAATTTTTAAAAGAAAATGGTGAAAACGTCGCGGATAAGGAAAGTTTGAATTTGAAAATTAAAAAAGTCGAATTTGAAGATTGGGCTCTAGAGTACGCCGAATTTTTAAAGAAATCTGTCCACAATGGTGATGAGATCGCGATGGCTTTTTTTCCAATCCCCAATGCGCGAACCGAAGTTGGGGAGTCGGCGTCGGCGACCATGGCGTCTGTTAAATTGAGCGAGATGGAAGGGGATAAACAGGTAGAATTTAATATGTACCTGTATTTACCATCAAATAAGAAATACATCCTATACACCCCAAAAGGCGGAAAATTTTATTCCACTCAAAAAGGTCGGTTAGAAGAAAAGGGTGTGAAAGAAGTGCATATGCTCAAATCCGAAGTGAATGATTTGGCTAAATATAAGGCACAAAATTATCTGAATACGTTAATCGAGAGTTATAAGCAGAAAAAATCAAGCAACGCTGCCTAACTGGTTATGGTGAATTTAGAAGTTAGTGTAGAAATTCATAGTCAAAATAAACAAAATAAAGAAAACAAAGACCATGCGGTGGTTAAAATCTGATAAAAGAGTCGAAAACATCGAAGCGTTTTAGCAGTCCGATATCAAAAAACAACTGATTTTTAGAATACAGTATCTAGCTTGACGCATTTTTGTAAATTATTACCAACGTTGACAAATTCTCAATCCTCAGGCTTTTTATTCGTTCCCAATTAACTATAAAAGGTGGACGTTCATGATGGATTTAAGTAATGCTTCCTTGCTGCATTTACCGGCTATTTCGGGTGTAGTGGGACTTTTAATCGCTTTATTCTTTTACTTTAAAGTCAAAGCACAACCTGCGGGTAACGAAACGATGAATCGCATCGCGACTTACATTCGCGAAGGTTCAATGGCTTTCCTTGTACGTGAGTACAAAGTTTTAGGTATCTACTCTGTGGTTGTAGGTGCAGCCTTATTTTTCGCCCTTGGTTGGGAATCATGCGTATTCTTCTTGTTAGGCGCATTCTTGTCATTACTTGCTGGTTTCTTTGGTATGAAGGCAGCGACTTACGCGAACGTTCGTACGGCACAAGCAGCTACGACGGGTGTTAAACCGAATGCATTACTTGTAGCCCTTGATGGTGGCGCAGTAATGGGTCTTGCGGTAGCTGGCTTAGGTTTGATCGGTTTAGGCGTTCTATACACTACATTTAAAGATCAATCATCGGTGGGTACGATTCTTCACTCGTTTGCAGTGGGTGCTTCGTCCATCGCATTATTCGCGCGTATCGGTGGCGGTATCTATACCAAAGCAGCGGACGTAGGTGCGGATATCGCGGGTAAAGTTATCCAAGGTATTCCAGAAGACGACCCAAGAAATCCAGGCGTTATCGCAGATAACGTAGGTGATAACGTGGGTGACGTGGCCGGTATGGGTGCGGACATTTATGAATCGATGGTAGCGGCGATCGTTTCTACAATGGCGATTGCATTCACAATCCCAACAGCATCATTGATGAATCTAGTTCCCGGTGGCGATGAAGCTACAATCAGAAATGCGGCGATCGTATTGCCTCTGATCCTATCTGCCATTGGTTTAATTATCTCTATCATCGTAATTTTCATCACACGCGCATGCCGTGCTATGTTTGCTCCGGCAGCAATTTTACGTTTTGCTCTTTTAGTTCCACCTATCTTGTTAACAATCGCGAGTGCGATCTTGATGCCTATGTGGAATGTTTCTCAAGGCGTAACTATCGCTTTAGCAGCGGGTTCAGTGGGCGGTGCTTTGATCGGTTTAGTAACGGATTATTACACATCAATGGGTCCGGTTAGAAAGATCGCTGAAGCTTCGATGACGGGTCCTGCGACTAACGTTATTCGTGGTTTAGCAGTCGGTATGGAATCGGTAGCTATCCCAACAATTATCGTTGTGATCGCAGCTGGTGTTTCAAATCATTATTTAGGTTTATACGGTATCGCAATGGCGGCTGTTGGTATGTTAGCGGGAACAGCTGTTGTTATGACGGTAGATGCGTACGGTCCAATCGCAGACAATGCCGGCGGTATTGCTGAAATGGGCGGACTAGGTAAAGACGTTCGCGCCATCACTGACGAATTAGATGCGGTTGGAAATACAACAGCAGCTATCGGTAAAGGCTTCGCGATTGGTTCTGCGATCCTTACCGTTGTGGCCTTATTCAGTGCTTTCAATATGGAAGTAAATCACACACGTGCAACGGCTGGTTTAGCAGCCATGTCTTTAGATTTAACATCTGCGGGTGTTTTAATTGGTCTATTGCTGGGCGCGATCTTGCCTTTCCTAGTGGGTGCAACAACAATGACAGCGGTTGGTAAAGCCGCTGGTGACATCGTTGAAGAAATTCGTCGTCAGTTCAAAGAAATTCCAGGTTTGTTAGAAGGTAAAGCAGAACCTCAACCATCTAAAATCGTTGATATCGCAACACTGGCGGCTCTTAAGCAAATGATCCTTCCGGGTATGATCGCAGTTCTTGCTCCGGTTCTATGTGGATTTTTAATGGGTCCTCAAGCTCTTGCTGGGTTATTAGCAGGTGCTTTGGCTGTTGGCGCGACAATGTCTTTGTACATGGCGAACGCGGGTGGCGCTTGGGATAACGCTAAGAAATTTATCGAAAAAGGCGGAATGCCAGGTCACCCAAAAGGATCTGACTTGCACAAAGCCGCAGTGGTAGGCGACACAGTCGGTGACCCGTTCAAAGATACATCAGGACCTGGTATCGCTATCTTGATCAAAGTTATGGGTGTCGTATCGTTATTGATCGCGCAACTTGTAGCTACAATCGGTGGCTAATAATATTAGGTGTTTTATAAATTAAAACGGTAATGATAACGGCGAGTTTATACTCGCCGTTTTTTTTTATGTGTAATCACGTAATGAGCCTATGTTAAGGCACCCCATCGGTGGTGGTTGGTTGCGGCCGTAGTGTTCGACCTGTTTTGTCCACTGTCTACTTTTGATACAGGTACATTTTACCAAATCAAAGATATGGTTAGGATTTGGTTAAAGAGGGTGGCTAGCTAATTGAAATAACTCTAGTTATATGAAGAGAATCATTCTGTATTCAAGCATTATAGGCGTTCTTTCTGTTCAATCTGCGTTCGCATTTGAGGGCTGTCGGGAATTCTATACTTCGAAGGCGATTACTCTTTCAAAGCCTCAAACGGGTTTAAAATTTAGTCCCGGTATATCGGTAAACAAAAAAGATAAATTATCTATCCATATTGTTAAATCAGATAATGTTTTTCTTGAAACCAGCATTAATGAACTCGCTCAGTTTTTGTTAGGTCGAGCTCTGCATCTGCCGGAACTTAGACGAATTGTTAAATCATTCCTTAATGATAAATCAGCGGATCCATATTTTCAAAAACTGGCGCGTGCGTTTGAAATCGAAGTGCAGTTTGATCGAGCGGAACTGGAAAAGAGAGTTCCTAAAACGGGTCCATTGTTGATTGTAGCAAATCATCCTAAGAATGGCTCTGATGGAATCGCAATCGCGGCGGCGATTTCTTTAGTTCGTTCCGATGTTCGCGTGGCGCTAACGACATTGTTGCAAGGATTTCCAGGCATGAACGACAACGCCGTGTTTTTAAATCCATATGGTGGTCGTGAAGCGGCACGATTTAATTTAGATGGTATCAAACAGATGAATCAACACATCGCTGACGGTGGTGTTTTAGTTATTTTTCCTTCGGGTGAAGTTTCTACTAAGCAGAATTTATCCGACAATTTTGCGTTCGACGTAGAATGGAAAAAAGGAATCTCAAATATAATTTCAAAAAACCCGTCGGTTCAAGTCATGCCTTTGTTTGTCGAGGGAACAGCTAGCCAAGAATTTCATAGAATCAAACATTTAAAAAACCCTATGGCACAAGCGGTGTTGGGCGCAGTGGCTCATGTTAGACAAATTGCTAAAAATGCGAAGCATCCTATTGCAATTAATATGGGTACACCGATTAAGGGAAGCGAATTAGTCGATATCTTCAAAGATGATTTAGTCGCAATGGCGCAGTACCTGCGGGCTCGCACATACGCTTTAAAAGGCAGATACGAGCAAGTTAAAATAGATCGTGTTGAAGAACCAATCACTCAAGTTAATAATGATGAATTGGTACAGAAAGAACTGGATGCTGCGGGTCCAATTACCGAAGTTGTATTTGGTAAATCGTCGTCTATGAAAATTTATAACGTGACGGGCGAGCAAGCGCCACAGACTTTGTTAAAACTTGGCCAGCTCCGTGAAGAAAACTTCCGTGCCGCCCAAGAAGGTTCTGGAAAAAGTTCGGATACGGACATCGATCCCAAAACAGGTGCCTTTGATTTATTCCATCATCATTTTATCGCGCGCGATTTAGAACAAAAAACTACGGCGGCTTATCGTTTAGGAATGGGCGATGAATTACTAGCGCGTGGACCGGGTAAAGATGCATTTTATTTAAATAGATTTGCTGATCTATCAGCGATGCCAGTAGAAATGTTAAGTCATACGATTGAAGCCAGTCGGTCGTTTGCGAACTTTACCGAAGCGGGTAAAAACTCGATTCGTGGTTTGAGCGCCGTTTGGAAAGGGATCGGAAGATTTTTGGCAGATAATCCAAGATACCGCTACATGATGGGTCGAGTGAGTATTTCAAATTCATATTCCGATGTTTCAAAGGCAATTATCGTTGGCTACTTAAAAAAGACCTATCCTTCTAAATTAAGTGAGACTGTAAAGGCTTATACCAAGCCTGATTTAGTAACTCATATGGATAAAGAGATCGAACAAATCGTTAATAACATTAAGTCGTTAACTGAACTGAATAGCATCATTAATGATATCGAAGGTAGAGGAATTCCATCGTTGTTAATCAGCTACGAAAAATTGGGCGCTAAGTATATCGATTTTAGTTTTGACCGTGAGTTTAACACGGTTGACGGTGTTATAGTTGTGGATTTAGTTAAACTTCTTGAAACACCGGAAGGTCGACAAGAGTTAATAAAACATATGGGAGAAGACGGCTTGGCTGCTTATGAAGCTGCTTCTGCTCAAAGACCGGCAGGTAATTATGAAAATTAAAATGTTATTTCTAGGTGTGTTGTTAGTGAACTCATTGATTCAGGCTGGTGTGATTGAGACGGCGTTATGTCGGCAGTTCTATTTAAATAACAGATCAACTGTTTTCGAAATTATTAAAAAACAGGCGTCCGATAATATGATGTTTTCGGTTGAGAGCTATTATCTTTATTTAGGAAAATTGTTTCCCGAGTTTAGTGAGGTCGAGCTGATTATGGTAATGGCGCAAATGAAGCCTGAGGAAATGACATATGCTCAAATTAACACAAAAGGAGCGATGTCGCCACGATCGCAATTTTACTCGAATTATACGCCGACTCGGCTAGTGCTGTCCCGTCGACTTTTGAAAACATCTGGGTCTTCGGAAATCACTTTAGACAATGTGCAGGCTTTAGCCTAAGTTCTAAATTCACATTCCAATATACCAGAGACGGAACTCTACGGTTTGGTTAGAGAAAAATTGGTAGAAGGTCTACGCCGCGGTTTTAAGACCTCCCAAATTATTGATTCTTTCCGATAATATTATGTGCTGAATAGCATGACTTAGAAAAAGCCCTTAAAAAATATCTTCCAATCCGCACGGGTTACTTTACAGTTAAAAGAGTAGATTTGTGTCTAAAATCTTTTCCTTGTAAAGGTCTAACGGTTGGCAAAAAGTCATTTTGTTGAAGCTCTAGAAAAAATCACCGCAGCATCCGAATCGTCAGATGTTACTATCAATGACATATTTGTAATGTTAGGCGAGAAGGGTCATCTGATTTTAATTCTTTTTTTCAGCGTACCTTTCCTTCAGCCTGTACCTTTGTTGGGGTTGTCTACCCCGCTCGGAGCATTGATCGTGATCGTAGCCTTTTATTTTATGCGGGAAAAACCGCCTTGGCTGCCAAAAAGATTTTCTCATTTGGTGGTCTCTAAGCCTATCCTAAATAAGACGATCGAAATGATTCAAAAAATATGGGGGTACCTTGAAAAGGTATTAGAGCCGCGATGGGGGATTTTGCATGATTCTCATACCTTCCGAGTGATCAACTTTTTATTGGTGGCGGCTTCGGCTACGTTACTGGCGTTACCTTTACCCATTCCGTTTTCGAATACAATACCCACGGTCCCCATAGTCTTAAATACCATTGGGCAGTTAGAGGAAGATGGCGTGATTATTTTTCTGAGTTTCTTTTCGTTTTTATTTTCTATCATTTTCTTTACCAGCCTTGGGGCTGGTGTTTTTATCGGGATTGATAAGTATTCCGACAAACTGTTACCTCTTTTTGGTTTTTAATTTATACTTTAAGTATAAGAGCCTTTTTGCAATCCTCTTCATAAAAGACCCATGGGAAACGATTTTTACAAAGATCAAAAGTTCGGCAAATCACTGAAGCTCAGTCTGATTGATGCGCTTCTTTATTCAATTATGGTCGGTGCTGGCGAATCGTATTTGCCGGCGTATGCATTGGCACTTGGTTATAGTGACGTGGCGGCAGGGGTGTTGACCAGTTTGCCCTTAATCACGGGTGCTTTTTTGCAATTGTTTACTCCCACCATTATACAACGCACGAGAAAGCCAAAGCGCTGGATGGTTTTGTCCGCGGCGGTGCAATCAATGGTATTCTTGCCATTGATTTACTTTGAAACCCACCAAAAACCTAATTTTTGGATTTTGATTTTGATCTTTACGTTGTATTGGACAAGTGGTTTTTCGATCAATCCCTATTGGACGCACTGGATGAATAATCTAGTTCCAGACGAAATTAAGAATCAATATTTTTCACTACGTTCGCGGGTGGCTCAGCTTGGGGTTTTGATCGGTCTTGTAGGTGGGGGCTTGTCCTTGCATTACAAAGTCGAAATCGGTCCATTTTCTGGCTTCTTTACTTTACTTTTTTTAATGGCGTTTGTATGCCGAATTGTTTCCAGCATAGTATTAAGTCAGAAAGAGTACGTGGTCGAATGGGATAGTAATGTAACTGAAGAAAAAGTTTCATTTAAAGAGTATTTCAAATTTCTAACTTCGGGATCGGACGCAAGTAAGTTTATTTTGGGATTGTTTCCATTTTATGCGTGTGTTTATATCTCGGCTCCGTTTGTGAGTCCATTTCTGTTGTCGCAGGTTAAAATGGACTATTCGGATTACATGGGGGCCTTGATTGCTTTACTTGCGGGAAAAATAGTGGGCGCCATTTTTCTTGAACAAAAAGGTAAAATGATGGATTCAAAGCAGATCTTTTTTTGGGGTGTGTTTCTGATTTCTCCGGGGCCCATGTTTTGGGGGCTTTCTAAAAATTACCTATTTATCTTGGTGCTGCAATTTGCCAGCGGTTTTGCCTGGGCTTTCTATGAAGTCGGAACGCAGTTATTGTTATTCAAAAATCAGAATATCAAAAACCGAATTTCCTTTGTATCACTATATAATTTTGTAATGTCATGTGCGGTAATCGTCGGAACGTTTGTAGGAGCAAGTTTCATCAGAAACTTTTCACCGACCTATCAGAACTTTGTGACCTTGTTCTTGCTGGGCGGTTTTTTGCGCGTCGTATTTAGCGCGGTCCTTTTGAATCGAGTCATAAGGCCCAAGGATGATGACGATATCCAAGATCCTCAGGCTGTTACGTAGTCGCTAGCGTTGGATGCAGGCGATTTCAAAGATCGCTTCGCGGTCCCAGCTAGCCCATTTTAAAAAATCACCCGCAGTTTTTAATACCGCCGTTGAATAGTAACGAGCCGGAACATTTGGGTTGAAAACTTCAATTTCATATTGGTTGTTACCTAGCGATTTTACTTTTGGATTTACGTACGATAACTGAGGCAGTTTAACTTCGCCACGGGAACGACCATCAATATTGATTCTTTGCGTGTAGATTGTTTTGGTGTTGTGAATGCCCGAGCAGTCTAGAGTCACTGTGTAGGCTGGCGAGGCTGCGAAAAGTGCCACTAAAGATATAATAAGCGTTTTCATTCTAAGTTCCCCTTGTAGCATCGAAACCTAGGCTAGGGGAACCCATCATGTTTGGAAAGATTTTTCTACTGTTATTGGGCGTGTTAAAAACTGTGGTTTAGAAAGAGCCTATGGAGATCTTTATCTTTGTAAGGGTCATCTGATGAGCTAAGCTCTTCGGCCGAATAACCGCTTTGTATTGCTAATGCCTGTACGTGTTTAGCTGCGGAGTCTACCTGAATTTGAATGCGCCACGTTCGATACGCTAGCCAGATTTTATCTTCAACAAAATAAAGCCGTTTTTTCTTGGCATCGGTGGGATCATATTCCAGTTGATTCACAACAAAACCGCGTAATTGTGTCAGGCCATGGCTTTCTAGAAACGCCAACTGTACTTGCGCCTGAGAGCTCCATATCACTGAAAATTTTTCCTCTGCCGATTCTTGGAGCCAACCGATTTTTTCATCTGGGTGCGAATCGACATAAGGCAGGTAAGGTTTAATATCTAAAATGGGGGTCCCATTCAGTAAATCCGTCGGGCCCGTGTTGATTTTTAATCCGTCGATTGAAATTAAATCCAGCGCGCTCATGCCGATAGGGTTTGGTCTATGGGGCGATCGTGTTGCAAATACACCGCGTTTTTTATCACTACCACGCGGTGGTTGCACTAATGGGTTCCAGTGATCATTTTTGTGAAACTGGAAAATCACCCAGATTTTTGTGAAGTCATCTAAATCACGAAGAGCGTCTTTGAAATGTTGACCGCTCAAAAGTTCGATGTAGCCGGCGGTTTCGCTTAAATAAGGATTCGGCTGACGAGGCGCTTCGTTTGGATTGTCCATCGCATTTCGAAAATAGCCAATGGGTTTAAAATTTAAACTGTCCATTGATTTACGATTTTCCTAGTTCGCCAAGTTGAGTCGTCGGCGTTCGTGCGTGATACTGCTTAGCGAATTCATAGATACAAATGCTGGCCGCATTGGCTACATTCAGCGAGTTTTTAATGCCACTCAGTGGTACCTTGCGGGTTTCATGGCAAGCTTCGATCACCTGGGGATCCATGCCGAAACGCTCGTTACCAAAAACGAACGCTGTTTTTGTGTCAAACGTAAATGGCTTTTCCAGAGATATCGCGTGATTCGTGGTTTCGGCCGCAATGATCCGGTAGCCTTGCGCTTTTAAATCATTAATCAGATCCAAACATTTCGCATGGTTTTCCCAAGCGACGTATTCGTGACTGCCAAGTGTAGTTTTCTGAGTCTTAGGATTCGACGGATCGGGTGAATAGCCAGCGAGAATGATTCTTTCAACGTTAAACGCTTCGCTGGTTCTAAATACCGAGCCCACATTAAAACTGCTGCGGATATTATCTAAGATTATTGTTAACGGGATTGTGTGTTGTTTCTTCTCGATCGATTTATCGTCTTTGTTGTAGATGATGAAATCTTCGTCTTTTAGATTTTTATTTAAATAACGTTCTACCGGGACAATCCAATATAGGAAATCCCGCAGTGACATGTCTTTTTTTAAATGCTGACTGATCGAATAGATTTTAAATAGTTCGACGTCTTTATGGTCACGGTAAACGTGCAGAGCCTCGATCAGTTGATCGAATAGGGGCGTATTAAACCCTGTTTCAGGATGGCTTTTTTCGATGGACAAGAAAAGCTCGTGGATTCGTTCAACTTTGCGGCTCATAAATGACGACTACTTGATTTTCTGACCTGGTTTGGCGCCAGAATCAGGACTTAGAATAAATAAATCCGAACCGCCTGCACCGGCAGCTAAGACCATGCCTTCAGACATGCCGAATTTCATTTTACGTGGTTCAAGGTTCGCGACGATCATAGTTAGGCGACCTTTTAAATCTTCTGGTTTGTAGGCTGAACGAATGCCCGCAATGATCTGACGAGTGCCATCGTTGCCTAGGCTCACCGTTAAACGCAAAAGCTTATCTGCTTCCGGAATAATTTCAGCTTCGATAATTTGAGCCACGCGCAAATCTACTTTCATGAAATCATCGATCGTGATTTTTCCAGAACCTTCCGCTGCAACAGCCGGTTTAGCATCCGTTTTAACGGACGTTCCCGTCGTCACGGCTTTTGTTCCTGTTTTCGCTTTGGCTTTTAACGCCTGTAATTTTTCAGCCACAGCTTTAGATTCATCCATCATCGCTTTCACATTTTTAGGATCAATGCGAGTCATTAAATGTTGGTACGTTTGAATTGACGTGTTCTTTAATGCATTTTGCACTGATTTAAACTCTGTGTAGGGCTTTTCGTTAAATAGCTGGGCTACTTTTTCACTGAACGCTGGCAATACCGGAGTTAAGTAAATGGAAATCATTCGGAACAAATTTAGCGTCGTCGTTAATACTTTTTGAGTTAATTCGGGATCCATAGTGACTAACTTCCAGGGTGCATTGTCATCAAAATATTTATTCGCTTTATCTGTGATTAGTCGAATTTCGTTAGTTACTTTTGAAAACTCGCGTTCTGCGTAGTATTTTTCGATGATCTCAGAAGCCATTTGCGCTTCTTTTAAAAGCTGCGCTCCAGTAGCATCTGGCTCTGTTAGTTTTGATTCAAAGTTTTTGTTGATCATCGAAGCGCCACGTGAACCTAAGTTTGTGATTTTACCCACAAGGTCTGAATTCACTTTGCCTTGGAAATCTTCTAAATTGAAATCCATATCTTCGACTTTAGAATTTAATTTCGTTGCTAGATAGTAACGAGCATATTCAGGAGCTAAGTGGTTCAAGTACGTACGGATTGAAATAAAGTTACCGCGTGATTTACTCATACGTTCGCCGTTTAATGTAATGAAACCATGAGCATGAACGGCCGTTGGCGTTCTAAAATCCGCACTTTTTAACAAAGCCGGCCAGAACAACGTATGGAAATACGTGATGTCTTTGCCGATGAAATGGTAAACGTCCGCTTTCGTGTCGGTTCTCCAGTAGTCATCAAACGACTTACCGCTTTGTTTGCAATAGATTTTCGTTGAAGCGACATACCCCATAGGAGCATCCACCCAAACGTAGAAAAACTTGCTGTTGTTAGTATCAGGAATGGCAAATCCAAAATACGGTTCATCGCGCGAGATATCCCAATCACGAAGTGGTTCTTTGAACCATTCCATCATCTTAGCACCGACTTCAGCCTGAGTATGCTTTGGCAACCAGTCGATGAGATACTCTCTGAAATTATTTAATTTGAAAAAATAATGATCCGACGATTTTTTTACCGGTTCTGTTCCGCACAGGTAACAGTGGGGATTTTTTAATTCGCTTGGGTTGTAGGTAGCGCCGCACACTTCACACGAATCACCGTACTGATCTAAAGCACCGCAGTTAGGGCAAGTGCCTTTAACAAATCGATCGGGTAAAAACATTTTATCGTGCGTGCAGTACTGTTGTTCTACCGGACGAGTCGTGATGTGACCTTTAGCTTTCATCTTGCCGTAAAATTCTTCGCACAGTTCTTTGTTTTCTGGCGAATTTGTAGATGAATAGACGCTGTGGTTGATTAATAAATCTTTGAAATCTTTTTCGTGCTCTTGGTGAGCGCGAGCAATTAACTGTTCAGGAGTGATCCCTTCTTCACGCGCGCGAATCATGATGGGTGTTCCGTGAGTGTCATCCGCGCAGATAAACACGCAGTCATGGCCACTCATTCTTTGCGAGCGGCACCAAATGTCGACTTGAAGGTGTTCTAATAAATGGCCTAAGTGAACTTCACCGTTGGCGTAGGGTAGGGCGGCAGTGGCCAATATCGTTTTTGCTTTCATCTGATACCTCAGTTCCAATGTTAAACTTGATCAGGATTAATCTCGTAAAATTAAGAAGGCGTCCTTTGGGGACGCCTTTCTAACTCAGTGAGTGTATACAAAAACTACTGGCTATGTAAATTACTTATTTAGCTTCTTTTTTCGCTTCATGAGCGGCATCCCATTCTACTTTACCAGAATCTAAATGGTAAAGCGCCGTTTCTACGCGCAGAGTTCCTGATTTTGCGGCATCACGGATGATTTTAGATTTCTCTAAAAGTTTTTGAGATACGCCGCGAGCGTTGTCCCAGCCTTCAGCGACGAAGCCATTAGAGGCTGGATTTTTCATGTGTTTTTCGATGCGAGGTTGTACTTCCGCTACCAGGGCGTTGATGTACGGACTGCCGGTGTCTGTTCCTGGAGGCGTAGTGAAGGCCGCTTTCACAGCACCGCAAGACGAGTGACCCATAACTAAAATCAAATTTGCACCTAAATGTTCAACGCCATATTCGATACTGGCTAGTACGGAATCGTCAACCATTTCGCCCGCTGTTCTGATAACAAAAATCTCGCCCAATTTTTGGTCAAATACGACTTCAGGTGGAACCCGCGAATCACTGCACGACAATACGATCGTGTGAGGGCTTTGGCCCTTAGATAAGCGACTCACGTCTTTTTGGGTTGCGCCGTCTTTACGCAAGAAACCTTTCAGGTATCGAATATTACCATTTTTCAACCAACTTAACGCTTTGTCTGATGGAACCGCGCCTGCTTTACGGCCGTGTTCCGCCGCCGAGGCTGCCGCATGTTCGTCTTTTTTAGCAATCGCTTCCGCTTTTTTTAGAGAAATTTTTAAATCTTCCAGTTCCTTTGAAGGCTCTACTTTTTTTGTCTCTGATGCCGGCGCTGTCGCCACAACAGGAGCTGGCGCCGTCGCGACAACCGGAGCTGGTGCTTTCGCTTCCGCGTTCGAATTATGTGCGTCTCTTTTCTTGAGAGCCGCACACTGAATTAACGTTACAGACAAAAGTCCTAACCCCGTGACTTTTACTAATTTCATTTTATTCTCCTAGTTCCCTTCCGTGGGATTTTGTTTTTTAGAATACTTAAATTTTGGACGTGTCTTTATTTTTCGTCAATAGCAGTGAGGGCTAGTGACTTTTGACTGGAGGTTAAGTAATTTAATATATATGCAAATCAGGCCGTATCAAAAATCCTACTTCAGTTTTTTTTCGACTTACGACAACCAAATGACGACCGATCCTAGGCACATGGTTGTGCCTATCGATGATCATGGATTTCATAGGGGCGACGGCATATTTGAAGCCTGTAAATGGATTGGTAAAAAAATCTGGTTGCTTGATGCTCACTTGGCGCGTTTGGAAAAAAGCTGCGAGAAAATCAAGATATCTTTACCCCTATCGATTCCGGAAACAAAAAAGAAAATTGAAGATTTGGTGACCATGGCTGGTGTTGAACGGGGTTTGATTCGCGTGTTCGTGACTCGAGGGCCTGGTAGCTTTGGAATTAGTCCCTACGAAAGTACGGCGTCACAGATGTACATCATCACAACTGAACTCAAAGATTGGACGGTGGAAAAGGTGCAAAAAGGTGTGGCGCTCAGAAAATCAGATATCATACCAAAGAAGGGGCTCTTTGCTCAGGTGAAATCATTAAATTACCTACCCAATGTACTTATGAAAAAAGAAGCGTTGGATACGGGTTTCGATTTTTCATTTGGTGTAGGGGAACACCATGAAGTTTTAGAAAGTTCGACAGAAAATTTGAGTTTTATTAAAGGAAATCAAATCGTATCCCCATTGTTTGATTCAACATTAAGGGGAACGTCATTAATTCGTTTGACTGAATTGTTACCCAAAGATTCGGGAATGACCTGGCTGCAAAGGAACTTTACGTACGAAGAATTACTTCAGGCTGATGAGGTGTTTTTAGTAGGAACTACCATCGATGTTTTACCGGTAACTCGCATCGGTGATCAGGATAAAACAGAAATCAAGAAGACTATTTGGCTTAGAAGCTTAATCCAATCCGATCAGCTGTAATCTTCGAAGTGCACAGGATTTGGGCAGTAAAGTTTACATATGAGGGCCTCTTTGCTCGAAAAGGCGGCAAAAGCCGGCTCGATGTTAGTTTTTTAGACAACAAAAAGTCTTTACATGTTAAAGATTCTTTATAAGACTGGCAGGCGAATTGTAATAACGTCTTGCGGACATTGAAAACAGTCGAACGTTAGCAGCTGAGTTTTCAAAATAAGGTACGTTAGTTGGTCCGAGCTTTTTTTATGTGTAAGGACAGTTAGTTTTATGAACGCAAAAAGAATTTGGATTGATGGATTGATGTCATTTGCTGGGAATCCAAATTCTGAACTGAATAAGAAACACGGTTTGATCCGCCTATGGCCTTTGACGTCTATCTCGAGCACCACCGGTACATTAGACATCCAGGATTTTGTTAACAGAAGTCAAAGTTCCGCAGGCGGGTCAAAAATTTTTCAGTTTAGTTCGAGTTGAACATGTTTGAACCAAAGCCTGCGATATATGATGAGTGCCGCAAATGATACTCTATAGCGACGTTGTGGCTTGTAGCTTGTTTTTAATTTCTAGAAACCTTCAGGCCGGTGTCTTCTTTTTTTGGCTACACCCTGTATAATTTTTTTTTTTTAATGTAGTGATTGAAATGGATATGAAACGTAGGTAATAAAGACGTCACAAATAGTAATCTACTAAGGAGTTCCTATGGGAAAAATTAATTTTATCGTTCTCTTCACAATCGTGCTTGGCCTGACTCAGGCCAATGCCATTTCATTAAGATTTAAATCAAAAATCTTTTCAAGTGGTCCTGATATTTATGCGTGTAATGCGGGTGTTGCTTCAGCATTCATGCAAAACTCAATCTGCTATTTCAAAGGTACAAAAAATTTCTGTACGCCAACGAGCTGTTCAAACGCTAAAGAAAATTGTAACACAAACTGCATTTGCATAGACAAAGGCGGACAAGGTGAAACCTACGTAAATAAATTATTACTTAAGTACCAGGCGTACAATTCAAATGGTCCAGCCATCCCAACTACAAAAAACGCAGCTGGTCCTAAATTCGAATCAGTGTTCTCTGGTTCAGATGCTTGGAACCGCGAAATCTCTGATGTAGCAACTCATTTCATGACAGAAGCGTACACAGGTTCATACTTCATCGATATCTGTTACCGTGGAACACAAATTCCAAATGGTGGTGGTTACTTCGTTCTTTCTTCTGAAGCTTCTGCAATCCCTTTCTTGGTAACTGATTTGCTTGGTTACGGTTCATTCGATAACAACAGAAATGGTTTAGATTTCAACGTTGTTGGTGAAATTTACACTGAAAAAGCGGGTTTAACTGTTGAACGTTTCGTGGTGTGCGGTACATCGGCTCAATCTACTGATTTCGCTGTTAACGGAACAACAGGTGTTCCATCAGGTCCGGTATCAGGCGCGACATTCTATCACACATCTCCAGAGGCGTCTCTACGTGCGTCGGCTCAAACTGTATCTCATGGTTCAACTATCGATCCTAAGTTCTGTAAAGTTCGTTACATCTTCCGTGAAACTAATTGGAAAGCGTCTTTACCACTTAAGCGTGATAACAAGGGCGAAGGCGCTGAAGTTTGTACGTACACAACTATTAGCGACCCATCTCAACAATAGTTTTAACGTTTAATCATTGGAGTTAGGTTTACGATGAGCAAAAAAATGGATGTATCACTACTAGGTCTTGTGATTCTGTTTGGATACTTCCATGCTCCGCTAGCCAATGCTTGTAATTTAGAAAACGAAAACAAAAAGAACGCTAAAATTTTCTACGCGCGTAATGAAAAGTTAACTAAATATAACATTGCCGCGTACGAATTAAAAAATTGCTCTCAAGATGTATTGCTCACTAAAACAGTTGAGCTTCCATCACCTCAGAATTTTTCGACAGAATCTTGGATGTCTAAAACGGCAACATCGAGTCGTAGTTGTCAGATGGGATCTATGTCTACAGGTTTAGTGACGCCATCTGATACGTTTGTTGATCCAAGCGGATTGACAGCTGACTTGGTGACCCTAAGCGACGTGTGCTTAGGTGTAAACGTTCAAGAGACTCAAGAAAAACCAATCAATATTGATGCATCGTTAAACTGCCAAGTTGTTCTTAAGAAATCTAATTCAAGTCTTTTGTTAAAAGGCGAAAATTGCCGAATTACAGGGCAAGGGTTGCTTAATCTTAAAATTGAATGGGTTGTTTTAAATTCATGCAAAGAGTCCGGAAAGCTGGTTGATTTAAGTTTAAGACTTAGAACATCGTCTGTTAGTCGCGATAAAAAAGTGACGACGGCTCCGGATGTCCTATTAGAAAAGAAATTAGAAGTCGTGTTTGAAAATGGAACAAATGATGATCCTCGTTACAAAATGGGAGATCAGATTTATTCTGTTCGAAAATCTGGCAAATACGAATTTGATTTCGACTTTATGAGTTTATCGTTAGTTGGATCAAAACATACTCAGCTCCGTGCTAAATCAGAATACTTAGTTAAGAATTTTTCAGCTCAAAAAAGTCCCTTTGTTTTAAATCACACCTTATATTTAGTTAAAAATGAAAACTATGGTTCGCCTTTGTATTTAGGTTCTTGGTATTCGGGTGCTTATATTCCGGCGCACTGGATGGGTGTTGATGGTTTGTCCGAAACGTTTAACTTTGGTCCTTCATTTGACTCTTTTGTTTTAAATGAAACGGCGACTAAGATTGAAGCGGGTGATGTGATCGTTTTAAAAACAGAACTGTTGTCACCCAATCGTGGTCCTGAGCGGTTTGTTGATTTCTTTGCTGAGCAATTAAAGAAATATAAAAAGGCAAACCCGACTCAGGTGTCGAGTGCAGTTAAACAAGACGACAAGATTGATGAAATTAAAGGTCTTTCGGGTTTAGCAGATATCAAAGTGATTTCGGAGATTGACCAAACTTGGTCAGATCCCAAAGTTAGTGCTTTTACAATGATTCCATTAAGTCCAATTCACTATCGTTCGTATTGTCTAAATAACGAATGTCGTGGGTTTGACGAGATCGACATGATGCCGGAAGTGCGTGTGTCGTTCCGTGTGGACGAAGCAGAAATCGGTACAAAAATTACGCCGATTCAAATTTATAAACGAAATTTTAAGAATCAAATTAATAAGTCGGATCTCAGTGATATGAGACGAATACAATGTTTTTAAGGAGACCATGATGAAAACTCTAATAGCGCTTTTAATTACGTCGGCAGCGTTTGCTCAAACTTCGAGTTTGGATGCGCTGGGTGCTGACACATTAGGTGAAGCGCAATCTTCAAGCACGGCTTTAAGTACGGTTGCTAAGGTTGAACAAAAAATCGCAGACGGAATGAAAATGAAATGTGATCCAGTATATGGATGCGCATTATTCGTCGATGGCGGTAAAGGCTACGAAGTCAAAGTTACTGTAGGTGCTGGCGAAGGTCCAAACTACAATTACGGTGGCGGCGGTATCAATATCTACAGTGGTTCAAACTCTGGCGAATACTATGGATTAGCGATCACGTTCACGTACTCTAACTTTAAATGTACTCGTTACGTTCCAGAAGGAACGTATAAAGTTATCGAAACATACCAGCATTTAATGGCGTCTCCAGAGTATGTAAACAAAGTGTTTGCGGCTTGGAAAAAAGGCGAAGACATGCCCACCCCAGATGCTGTCAAGACAGCATTGGCCGTACTTGCGACAGTTAAGCCAAGTCAAAACAACTGTGGCCAACGTATCAATAACTAATCGATCTATTTAACCTCGGTGAAAGGAGGAATATGAAATCATTATTTATGTTTATATTCCTCCCACTGATTCTTCTTGCAGATAGTAACCTCTATTTTTCTAGTCCGAATTTATGTGCTCGTCAGTCAACGATGCCAGCAAAAAGTGTTTACTTATTTGTGGATGGATTTGCGTCTGGTCGTGCGGCTACTAAGTGGGCTCGTGAAGCGGGTATCGACAAACTAGAATTAGTAACTAAAACGTGGCAGCAACTGCATGCGCGTAGTTTCTATCTCTCAAAGCGCATTATGGAATTAATGCTAGCGAAAGAGTTGCCAATTATCACGCCCGCACAATTGAAGTCGTGCGGCCAAAGCCTAAACTGTTCAGAATATAAAAATCTAGTTTTGCAGTATAAGCAAAAAATTATGCAGATATCTGACACTAAGTCTGCGGTTCAATGTACATGGGTGAAAAAGTCCCTTCCTTTGTTTTTTTCGACTAAACCGCCAAATAGAAATGATCTAGAAGAACTGGCTGTAGCCTACCTTGACAAAGGAAGCTATATCGACACATGCGAAAAGATTCTTTCCGGCGAAACTAAACAGAATCCCGACGTCGTTTTAAAATTTGATCTTAAAGACACGGCGGATTGGGAAGAGAACGGCTTTGAATTCTGGCGATCCTTCAAGATCTACTTAAGCCTATTTTGGGGGCAAAAGTGGAATCACCCGGTATTGCAAAATCAAGAAATCGTACGCAGCTTTGCTGTGGATGAAATCGTTACGTTAATGGCGGATGGTTGTTATTCAATCAGTCGCCCAGAATGCGATACAGATTTTCTAAATATTTCTCAGTTGAAGACGACTATTCGTAAGGGCAGTTTTCAAAGCTCCTACTTGATGGCTAACGAAATCATGAAAGATCAGTTGAGCACTTTTGACGAACGTTTACGCCCAGCCGAACCAAAGACATCCGTTAACACGAACACTCGCGCGGAATTAATGTCGCTGATGAAAGTGCGTCATCAATCTAACTATCAGCTCTATAGATCTGTTCGTAATTTGGCGATTGTGTTTAACCAAAAATCAGTAAATCAAATGTTTTCGGATTTATTGCCACACTTTCGTGAAACCAATATTAAACCAGAGATTTATACTCTGTGTGCCGAAGTTAATAAAATCGTTCGAACAGATTTAAGTCCGTTTGCTAAAGAAATCGAAATTTCTAAATACAAAGTTTCGGGTTTGAATGATGTGACGGTATTAAATCAACGTCCTGAAGACCTGTTCGCAAAAGGGTTGGGTTATTTAGACGCGCTTAGGCCTCATTGTGAAAAAGTTGAAGAGGTTCTACGTGCTAAGCTTATCACAGAAAATGCAATTGATTTGGGTGAACAAACTCAAGCGCGCAAATGGTTCCAAACGATTACCCAGTATACGTTACCAATTGAAATTAACCACGGTTCAATAGGTTCGGTACCGCCACAATACTCGAGTGCCAGTGCGTATGTACGTTTGAAAGATGATACGGTGTGCTCGTCGATTATCGATTGCACACGCAATATCATGGAAGACATGGTGAATGTATATCAAGTGGCTCTATACAAAGGTGTTACTGGTAACAAGACAGCGAACGAATCGGTATCCCAAAATCATTTCGGCGCTGACGTGGCCTGCGGGCTGTTCGATCCTTGGCAGCAAAGTCAGCTTCGTAAAAAGAACCTGGTATCTGATCTGGTTAGTTCGGTGATTTCAGGTGTAACAATGCTTCCCATTTACTTGGATTTGGATTTCGATACTAAAAAGCTGGTTAGTTTTTCCCAGTTGTATGAGAACGGCAAAATTAAGTTTGATCCTCAATTTGATCAAAAGACGATTCAATCGACTGTGTTTTTGGATCTGGGCCCGTTGGCTAAAGCACCGTGCTATGTAAGCGTGTCAAATTCAAGCAAGATTAAGTCGCCAAACACAGGACTCATTTTTAAAGGGGTATCGTTTCAAGGTTGTATTCGTAATGCTGACGGACAAATTGTTTCTAACAATTTAGAAATGCAAACAAATCGTATTCAAGAGTTGTCGGCATGTGGTGCATGTATGCTGAATTTTGAAGAGGTAGCCATCGCCGCCGCAACTAATAATTATAACGTATTCCGTTTTGGAATTCGTTTTATCGCAAGTTTGGTAAGCTACTTCAAAGATGATGAAAATCCAATTAATCAGCCAATAGAATTGAAAGTTAATCCTGAGTACGTGAAAGAAGCGTTTGTGAAGTACAATTCAATTCCGGATTCATGCATGTATGAACTCGTGAATGGTTCAAAGTGTATGGAAAACATATGTTTGTCGTACACCATTTCAGAGGTCGAAAAGAAACTTAACGTAAAAGTAAATGATGGAAGCTTGTGGAATTCTAACGATGACGGATTTCCCCATAGCGAAAGTTATACCGACGCTTGGCTTAAGTTTGAAGGTTGCGAACGGGAAGTGCGTGTTCCAATCAATTGTCAAAAGGGAAAAAAACCAAGTTATGTAAGTGTTCCTAAATCATTGCCGAGCTGCGCACGGAGAGATCAATAATGAAGAAGAGGATTTTAATTCTATTTCTAGTTGCTGTTCAATCCTTTGGAGCGGATGTTCTGCGTATAGATTCTAATTTCGGCGGCTTGCCATTTACATTTTCTAAAAAATCATACTCGGATAATGGTGATTTGAACGTTGGTTATTTTGTATCCTGTCGTCCAGAGAGGCAGAGTTTGTGCCAAGAACTGTGTTCGGCTCAAACATGCTTGATCAGTAATGATTCGTGCGAAGCTTGCGTATCCTCTAGGAACTTGAATGTGTTTGCTTTGTTTAACGACTTCTCAAAGCTATTTACACTCTCTAGGGGGACAGTAGACTGGGTAAGTCTATTTGAAAAAATCAAAAATGAAGGCGTTCGTGTTGTTGATGAAAACGCGATCTTAAATTTATTTGAAGATACTCAGTCCGACGAGAAATACGAAAGTGCTCGTAAACGTTTCTTCAATAGCTGCCCTGCAGACACGGCAAAAGCTTTTCTGTTAATTGATGGTGAGTTAAATCCACTCGTCTATGTTTGCCAAGGTTCCTACGGGCAAATTTCGTATCAAACACAGTGGAATACCGAGATCGCTCAATGAAACTGTGGATTTGTGTTTTAATTTTAGCCGGAAATCTGTCGGCGGCCGTTTGGTCGACCAATAAAGTTTGGAGTGAGTCCAATGAAAAAGCCTATTCGGCTTGGGTAGAATCTAACTGGACAAACGATGTTTTTACAAATTCAGAAAGCCCACTGTTTGGTTTAAAGACCGATTGTGCTGATGCTTCCTATGCGATGCGTGCGTACTATGCGTTTCTCAATGGATTGCCAGTTAATTTCCACAGATACGATGGGGCAAAGATTGATCAAACGATGTCTTCGTTTGATCATATCAAAGATCCGTTTGCCCGTTTTCGCAGTTATTTAAATTATGTTTTTGATGTGACGGATACGCGCACATTAAGCCGTGATACCTATGCGATTGATATCAATCGCCAGAAGATGCGTGCCGGAATCGTATATGTTAGCCCAGGAATTCACTCCTACCAAATTACGGGGTTAGATATTTATGGTGTTCCGCAAACATTAAGCTCAACGGTACCACGTGAACAGCGGTTGCTCTTTTCACACTATGGTTTTCCGTTCTATGTTCCTCAAGATACTAAAAAATATCTCGATGGTTTTCGTGCATTTAAAACGGATGCTCAAGAGGAAAGCTCCAAAGAACAATTTCAAATTGCGGCGTCTGCAGCCGGTGATTTTATTTCTTACCAAGAAAAGATGATTCAAAAACTTCAGATTCAATCCGAGCCATTTGATCGTCGTATCACACGTATTAAGGGCAACCTGTGTTTCTTTTCAAGAGAAAGAGCCGTGCTGGTCACTGATGCGTTTGTAGCCCAACAAACGCAAGGTGGCTCATGCTTTGGTTACGCCGCCTTCGACGGCTACAGCACCTATATCCGAGACGAAAAATTAAAAAAATATTTTCTAGAACTTAAAAAAATGACGTCATCCTCAGCTTGGGCTTCTACACCACACGACGCAAAAAAGAGTTTGCTATCGGTATTCCTTGTGGAAATTCCAGATAACGATTGCACGGTTGAAACAAGCTTACCAATAAAACCAACACTCAGACTCGCAGAAATCTACCAAGCTCTAGAGACAAAAAAATAGTCTCAGACCCAAACGCAACCATGGCGCAAAGATGGGGCTTAGAATCCTATAAACCAAAGTGCCCAGTATATTAATACAATCGATAACGGAAAACAGGACGAAAACTTTGAACGTCGAACGGCTGCGGTCGACGGTTGTCCTAGATCTCTAGCTGAATCTTTTCCAAAAGAGTAGGATCATTTAAAACGCGTTCTCCACCTTTAGCAATAGCCACTAGGGGAGAGTCTGCAATATTCACAGGAAGTCTAACTTCATTTTGAATACGTAGACTGAAATCACGAATTAAGGCGCCCCCGCCAGCTAACCAGATCCCTTGATCAATAATATCAGAAACTAATTCCGGCGGCGTGTTTTCAAGAGCTTTGTGGATCGCATTGATGATCTCTTGAAGGGAGTCATTCATTGCAAGACCCACTTGTTCTGATGTGATTTCCATCGATGTCGGTAAACCAGAGTCTACGTCGCGACCCGTGATCATCGCGGTCTGAATATCCTTTTTGGGTACCGCGGTTCCGATCGAAATTTTCAAAAACTCTGCTTGTGTTTCTGGTATGACAATATTTTTGTAACGTCTAAAGTACTGAACGATATCGGCATCAATTTTATGACCACCGACACGGATGGCTTCACAGTAAACTATATCTGCAAGGGCGATAACGGCAACTTCCGTAGTTCCACCACCGATATCTACGATCATTGAGCCAACCGGTGATTTGATTTTTAAACCTGCGCCTATCGCGGCTGCCATTGGTTCGTCGATTAGGTAGACTTTCTTTGCGCCGGCTTTTTTACATGCTGTCACGACGGCTTTTTTTTCTACTTCTGTTACTCCAAATGGAAGCGAAATCACCACGCGTGGAGACGAGTAGTGAACTTTCACGCGCGGATGGTTTAAAAAATATTTTAAAAGATATTCAGCGGAATCAAAGTCTGCAATCACGCCGTCTTTGATTGGTTTTTGAATGACGATATTTCCTGTTTGTTTGTCAGCAATTTCTTTCGCTTCTTTACCGACAGCGATAATTTTACGCTTCTGATTGCTTGTAACGACTTGGGCAACGATGCTTGGCTCGTTAACGACAACGCCCTTGCCTCGTGCGCTAATCACGGTATTGGCAGTGCCAAGATCTATATAGATGTCGGCTGCAGTGGAATCGTCTTTAAACCAAGAAAACATAAAGGCTCCTATTTAGCTCGTCGTTTGAACCCAGAATTATTATCAAATGGAATGCTAGCAAAAATCGCCAGACCAGAATCAGATTTATTTAGATTCAACTGAAGTTCTGCAGCAAAGAAAACATCATGGACTTCAGGGTGTTCGTATTCAGCACCCACTGCAAATTGTGTGGCTGTTGTATTGTTGTTTTTGACTGCCACGAAATTGATCGGTAGAGCTACGTAGCTGGTAAGCTTGCCCTTTTGAATATCAATTTTTTTGCTTGCCATCGGTGCAAACTGAAGTGTTGTTACGCTCGTATCATCAAAGCGCGACAGCCAAAGCGCGCTGCGAATCCCCAGTGCTGGCTGGTTTCCATAGTCTGGAAATGGAATGTATTTTAAACTTGCACCCATTTGGTACTCTACACTTCCCACGCCGAACAAGAAACGACTCGAAAGATCGTCTCTCCAGCCAGCATCTAAAAAACCACCTACATTTAAACCGCCGTTACCTGCAGAATAAGTTTGGAGTGACCCGCCTAAACGATAGGAACCAGGTGAAATGACCTCACCAGATTCGCCGATAGTTAAGTAATTGCCTTGAGACACAAGTGGTAACATCAGTGAAAAGAATAGTGATAACATATATTTCATAAAGTCTCCTTGGATCCAAAGTTGGCCTCTACTAGAATAAATAGCTGGCCATGCATTTGACAAGCTGAATAACTGTTGAGACAGTAATGTCATGCCAACGGTTAACCTACCCGCTAAGCTGCCACTCAGTTTGGTCGTTATCACTCTAAATGAAGAAAAGAATCTAAAGTCCTGTCTAGAGTCAGTTCCTTTCGCTAGTGATATTGTTGTCTTAGACAGTTTTTCTAAAGATAAAACTAAAGAAGTAGCTGAGGCCGCAGGGGCTCGGTTTATCGAGCAAAGCTGGTTAGGGTTTGGTCCTCAGAAGAAAAAAGCAGTTGAATTGGCTAAATTTGATTGGGTGCTGAGTTTAGATGCAGACGAGAGACTGTCACCAGAACTACAGGTTGAAATCCAAAAGCAGTTTGAAACTCTCAATGCCAAAACGGGATATCTTTTGCCTAGAATCTCGTTTTACTTGGGTCGTTGGATTCGCCATGGTGGTTGGTATCCTGATTATCAATTGAGACTTTTTAATCGTCAGTATTCGAACTGGGATCAAGCTGGAATTCATGAGAAAGTGTTAGCTGATCAAACGGCTAAATTTAAAATGCCGATTCAGCATTATGTTTTTGAATCGATTAGTCATCAAGTGATTACTAATGATAGGTATTCTAGCTTGCAGTCGCAACATTTGTTCAGGGAAAAAAAAATGCATTTTTCTTTGTTTAAGCTCATTACTAAACCTTGGGTAAAATTTGTTGAGAATTATTTTTACAAACGTGGATTTCTGGATGGTTTGCCCGGGTTTATTATTGCGGTAGGCTCGGCCTATTCTGTTTTCTTAAAGCATGCTAAGTTGTGGGAGCTGGAAAAATGATTCGTTACTTACTGGCGGCGTTTTTTATAGTCTCAGGTGTTTCCTACGGTGAATCGGGAGTCTGGACGCTGACGACGCCTAATTATAAACAGGTTAAGGTTAATGGTGTGGCATTAAAAAATGCGGCATTCTGGGATTTGCCCCAAATGAGTCAGGTTCAAACAGCTAACACGGACGCATTAGTTTTTTTGCCAGAGCATGTGTATTTAAAAATTTTTAAAAATAGTCACATCCGTTGGGATGGAAACACTCTACATGTGGTATCTGGAGGAGTGTATGTCAAGGCGGTGAGTTCAAGTGTTGCTATTCAGGTTCCGATACTTTTCAAATTTGGAATGAATCCTGGGGACATGACGATTGACCATGACCCGAAAGCTAAAAGTGTTCGTTTTGAAGTTTTATCTAAAGCGCAGCCTATTCAAATTGATTCCGATGATCGTGTGCTGACAACAACGGAAGGTACTAAGTTAGCGTTTCAAGCAGAATTTGTTGAAGGCGAGATGGCGTATGATTTCCTTTTGAACGATCGAAAAATTCCCAAACTGAGGATGGAAAAAGGTCAAATTGAAAAGCCGATCATTTTAGACGCCACGATTTGGACCGCGCAGGTGAAAAAAGCTGTGGCGGACAAGGCTAAACACGTTAAAAAAGTGGCGGGGGATAATAGTAAATATATTTGTAAAAATCCTAACGGAGTTTTGAACTCGTGTTTCTTTGTGCGCGAAGGTTCAAGCTGTCTACGCTATACATGTAATTTAAGCGGCGAGTGGACGCAAAAAACTACATTCTCAGATAATAACCTATGCCCCAAAGCTAAAATAGTAAAAGACTGTGAGTGGTTGGGACGCTAAACTAGTGTATTAGCGAAGTCGGGACTTCATTCGGCTTAGAGCCACCGGTGTAATTCCTAGATATTTTGATAGTTCATTTTGTCTCCTTTTGGTTTTCGTAATTTGTAAATCCATCGTTGATGCCTAACTGAATTTTCACCAATCGGTAGTTCATAAGTTAACTCCCTTAATTCTGACTCATTAACTTGCGTGCGACACTGGGAAGTAGCCATAGCAGTATGCGAAGAACTTTTATTTTTCCTATGTATATGTCCTCGGTTCCGCGTTCTAGGGCCGCTAAAATTTCTGCGGCCACCCGTGATGGAGCTTCAAGACTGTTTTGATTTGAACGCATTCTGGTCATTTGAGTTTTAGTTAGTGGCGGAAAAGCCTGGTGTACTTTTATCCATTTATCTCACAAACGGGCGTGAGATAAATTAACCTAAGTTAATTTTTTTGGAAAAAAGGAGTAGGTTTAAAATGATTCTAGCTTATTAACGACTTTATCGATTTCCGTTTTAGTTTGAACCAAGACTTGGTCTCGCCATTCGAATTCCAAAGGATAGAACATGTCTTTAAACATTTTTTTTGCTTGAGCTTCTGAGTCTTCATCTTTAGCTTTGCGTTGGTACACCTGGTTTTCAGTCACCATTCGGTACAGGGAATCCAGCGAGCCAAGAGTGCTTTGAGAGTTTAAAGTACCAAATTCAAAAGTCACTGGATAGATTTCGCCTATTTTTTTATAGTTGGTCTGAAAATATGATAGGACGTCCCCAGTTGTTTCGTAAAAATTTTTGCTGTCCGCAAAATCAATTTTTGAAGGTGCGTACATATTTGATATCTTTTTCGAGACGTCCGAATCGGAACGACCCGAAAGAAGGTGCAGCTTGCCTTTTTCACCATAGCCGGTGTGTAAATCAATATAGACAATTTTCTTGTAGCCATTAACTTGGGAATCCCAGATTCTCTTTAATGCGACGAATTCAGGCTGGTACTGTTGACCACCGAAGTAGATTCCCTTTGGGTGAGTGTATTGCCCTTTAAGGATAGAACGTCGAAGTGTTTCCATTGAGTGAGTTGCGATTAAATAAACCGAGTTCAAGTAAAAAGAAATCCGCTTGAACATGCCGTTTTGGAATGAGTGTTCCGGATTCAAGAATAGATTAATTTTCGCGTAGTCTTCGTTCTTTTGTTGGAAATCGTTCTGTTGGACAACGAAGTTACGATTTAAATCCACGTTGTTGGGGTTTGTGCGTCGATTGTGGAAGGTGCCCCATGGGTTTACAATGTGAATATATAGAAACGATGTATTAGCGTATCGTTTTGTGTGTAAATACTCTAAGAGGAAGTTTTGGATTCCAGCACCGGTTAGTCCCTCTATGCCATGAACTCCAGATTGTATAACTAATAAATTTTCTTTTCGTTCCGATGGAATCAAGGCGAAGTCAATTTTGGGTTGGAAATCCTTTGCCGCAATTGAATAGTACTCAATTGGTGACGAGCTTATCGTCATGTTTGGATTCGTGGTTTGAATATGCTTAGTTCTCACGGCAAAATCCGACTTATAGTCTGCGAGACTGTTCTTAAAATAAGACTGAGAGTTTAAAGCAAGTGCGAATGACGAAAATAAAAGGCCGAAAAATAAAGTAGTCCATTTCATAGTGACTTAATTTCACCATGATAAACGACGCCATGCCAAGTGATTTCGAAAAACCGGTCAAATAGAGCCTCTTCATAGGGGAAATTAAATTCGTATTGAGCTTCGTATAGACTCAATTCATTTTTGAAAATAAACTTCTTTTGGTCGCTTGAAAGCTGAGTCATTTCACCAGCGAGAGGGATGGTGAAGAGATACACGTTGCTCGCGTGAATATGAACATTGATATCTAGTTCTGATTTGAAATACAAAGCAAAGGCCGGTTTGAGTGTAACCGAAATACTTTGCTGGTTCATGATCATATGGTCGTATATTTTAAAACTCATGGAATTCTGTTTTCAATCTTTTCATCTGGAGTCGGAGGAATCAAGGCCTTAGTCAGTTTTTTTCGTACATCCATTTTGGCGATGAGTATGGTTCCAGGTTTTAAAGATTGATAGACGGTGATCATATTATTTTTAGGTAAAGCGATGCAGCCCAAGCTGCGTCCCAAGAAGCCATATTTATCAATATGAGCTTGGCTGCAGTAGTGGGCGCCATGCATAACAATGCGGCGAGGGAAAGACCTGTCATTCGACGAACTCACGCCGTGTAAATTGATAGAGGGACCAAAGTGGCCTACATAGTGATTACCCGTTACGTAAATACCGAGAGAACTTTGATAGCTATCCTCCGTGTTTGAAAATAGGCATGAATCCGTGTTGCCTGTGTTCACGCCGTGGGATGCGAATGAGGAAAGTTCGATGTTTGAATCGGTATTGATGATGTGCAAGCGTTCTCTGTCTGAGGTCAAATCATAGTTGACCAGGCAAAAGCGTTCGGTATTTATAAACGTTGTTTTACTTTCAAATTTAAATGATTTTCTTGAAAACGAAAAATTTGAATTAGAAATTCCATATTTTCTTACGTACTTCGCATAGTATTGATCCAGTGAAGTGGTTTCGCGGGATGCATAGACAGTTTTAACTAATCCAAGGCTGAATAAGAGGGCAAATTCCCTTCGGCTAAGATTGCTGTTGCTGACCAGTGTGCTATCGTTCATTTTCTACTTTTTCTTAAACAGCGATTCGGCTAATTCCATCTGTGCTGATTTCTTTGTTTCTTTAGATGAATCGGCCATATTGAATAAATTGTATTTTTCTACGTCTTTATCTGTTGGTTTCTGGGCGATACACTGTACACGCACTTTGCCGTTTACGGTGCCTTCTCTATAGAATAAAATGCGTAAGCCGGTTAAGTTTTTAAGTAATTCATTGTGTTTGAAGTAGAAGTTTTTGTGATCGTCTTCTTTGCCTAAAACTTCATTGATTTCGTCTATTAGGTAGGATTCGATTAGCAATGTGCCGCCAAATTTAAGACTTTTGATAATCTCTTGGTATAGGCGATTATTGTGAGGTCGGTAGTAGTTCATCAAGATAGTGTCGTACTGAAGGAGGCCGAATAAATGTAGCTCGATATCGCCTGTTTTAAATTGAACATTTTGTTCGGCGGATGAAATATTTTTTTCGGCCTTTTGCTTTGCGGTTTCGGAAATGTCGATGCCAATGACCTCAAACCCTTTTTTGCTCAAAAATAAAGCATCGTGACCCAGGCCGTATCCGATATCGAGAGCTTTTCCTTTTTTTAAGTTTTCCCATTGCTCTGAAACTAGGCCGGTGGGTGTCGTATTTAAAAATTGAGTGTAGTTTTGATTCTTATGTTCTGTGTTTTGATAAACTTGGTCCCAGTATTGACCAGGAGTGGCCGATGTTGTGCTCATGGCAGAAAATTTAATTGAAAACCAATTGAAAACAAGTAAAATATATAAGCGCAACCATTAAACAAAAGGAAATCGTTATGAACGTAAATAAAAAGATGTCTAAGAGAGAATTTCTGAACCACTTGGTAACAGTTACAGGGGCTTCAGTCGTGGCCGTTCAAATGTTGAAAGAATCAGCGTATGGCCAAGAAAAGCGTCGTGGCTCTAAAACTGAAACTCCGGCTAAGGACACGGACCTACCTTTGGTAGAACCTGGAAAAGGTACCGCAGCGGCGTTAGCGTACCACCACTCACAAGCTGATGCGGATAAAGACCCAAAAACAGATAAAAAAACCGATAAAGGCATGGCGTGGGACAAGCGTTTCTGCAACAACTGCAGCTTCTACACAGTAGCAGGCGATAAGGCCGGCAAAAAAGTAGGAAAGTGCACACTCTTCCAAAAAGCACTAGTCGCCGACGAAGGCATCTGCAACTCTTGGGCGAAGAAAGCCTAACCGCCAAAAGGTGCCAGGTCCTGTTTGGCGATTGCAGAATCTTTAATATTGCCTGGAACTTTCGTAACTCGATTCAAAAAATAAAAAGGGCAGAAGAATTAAATCTTCTGCCCTTTTTATTTTTGATAAATTGAATCTATGGCTTAGGACCTGGCACCTTTTGGCGCTTAAGCTGTTGGCGTTCTTAAGGCGCGGCGTAGGATTTTGCCTACGTTTGTTTTTGGTAGTTCGGTTCGGAATTCGACTACTTTTGGTACCTTGTAGTTGGTAAGATTTTGTTTTGCGTGGTCGATTACGCTTTGGGCGGTTAAGCCTGGATCCTTTTTGACCACGACCACTTTAACTACCTCTCCAGAGTGAGTGTCGGGTATGCCGATCGCTGCTACCTCAAGTATACCAGGGTGAGACGCTAATGCATCTTCCACCTCGTTCGGGTAAACGTTGAATCCGGAAACTAAGATCATATCTTTTTTGCGATCTACAATTTTTACATAGTTTTTTTCGTCAAGGATGCCAATGTCTCCAGTGCGTAACCAGCCGTCTTTGTCGATGACTTTTGCAGTCTCGTCTGGGCGTTCCCAGTAACCTTTCATCACTTGCGGTCCGTATACGCAGATTTCACCGGGTTCATTATTTGTTGTTTCGTTACCGTCGTCGTCTATGAATTTGATCCATGTTTCTGGCATCGGTAAACCGATAGTGCCAACGCGATCAGTGCCATCAATAGGATTACAGCAAGCCACTGGTGAGGTTTCTGTTAAACCGTAACCTTCAACGATTTTTGTACCCGTCATTTTTTCCCAACGTTCGCTAACTGCCTTTTGCAAAGCCATCGCGCCCGCAACGCTGATTTTAACTGGTTTGAAATCGATGCTTGTGAAATCAGGGTGATTCATTAAAGCATTGAAAAGGGTATTCACTCCGGACATCACGGTGAACTTGCTTTTCTTCATATCCTTGATAAACGCCGGAATATCGCGTGGGTTAGTGATTAGAACATTTTGAGCCCCGTAGCGCATGAAGGCCAAGCAATTCACTGTTAAAGAGAAAATGTGATACAGCGGTAAGGCTGTAATTGCGATTTCTTCGCCTTCTTTTAATTTCGGGCGCATCCAATTCGCAATTTGCAACATGTTAGCAATAATATTTCTATGAGTCAGAATCGCACCTTTAGAAATGCCTGTTGTTCCACCTGTGTACTGAAGGAAAGCTATATCTAAACTGTTCATTTCTACTTTTTGGAACGTGGCTAGGCGACCGATCTCTAGCGCTTGGTTTAAGTCATAGGCTTGAGGTAAGTGAAACGCCGGCACCATTTTCTTAACGTACTTAACAACGAAGTTGATCAACAGGCTTTTGGGAAACGGCAAAAAGTCGCCGATTTCAGTTACGATCACGCTTTCTATTTTTGTGTCTTTGATGATTGATTCTAAAAGGTGAGCGTAGTTCTTTAGGATGACCATACATTTCGCGCCGGAGTCAATAAACTGATGCTTCATTTCAGGTGCTGTATAAAGCGGATTGGTATTTACGATAATTAAGCCGGCTTTGATCGCGCCAAACAATACGACTGGGTACTGAAGTAAATTAGGCATTTGGATCGCAATACGATCACCTTTTTTAAGTTTCAGTTCCTGCTGTAAGAAGGCGGCGAACTGATTCACTTTTTCATTTAACTGGGTGTAGGTGAATGTATGACCATAGTTAGTCATCGCTTTTTTATCCGTATAGCGACCGACGGCTTCATCGAAAACATCCATGATATTTTTGTACTGATCAATATCGATTTTAGGGGATACTGAGGGATGGTAAAGTGAGCGCCAAGGATCATTTCGGTTCATCACAGGATTAGCGGAATGCATATTTACTTCATCCATAAAAAACTCCTTAAAATTGAGTGTCTGCTTTGTTATACTATCAGTATGCCGATGCCTTTTGTCCATCACTTTATTAGAATAATTGCTCCCGCTGTTTTTCTATTTGTGGGTGTCTCATTTGGTGCCGAAATGGGCTCAAAAACTCGAAAAACCAAACAACAAAATTCTGTTAAAGTATCGACACCACAACCCGCTGATTTTTTTTCGAAAAAGAAAATGGAGCTGATCAAAGAGCTTGATGAAATCATGCGCGAAATGATCTGGTTGATACGTTCTGAACGACCGTCAGCGAATAAGACTCTTTATGGAAAAGTCTATCGAGCGTTGCAGCAGGCTAAAGGTATTAAGCTAACTGAAAAAAACAAACATTCGTGTGATCAGTATCAGGTCGAGAAAGTTTCCGAGTATCAGTATCGCATCCATGAATTTTGCCAGAAGCATCGTAATCCAGACTTACTGGCCAAGATCGACTGGTCGCAAAACAAAGTCGTGTTTCAGTTTCAAGGGCAGAATTATGCTGATGTTTTAGGCGTCGCAGCCTCATTGGTAGCGCCGGTAGTGGTTTGTCAGGTTCTCGTTGAAGACGAAGCGAAACTAAAAGAAATGCAGTGTACGGGCTTTCGTATCACGCGTGCTGATAATGTCATACGCTTTCAAAGTGTCGGCTATAAAAAGGGAAATAATCCCATGATGGTGATGAAAGGTGAAGTTCTTAAAAACTTGCTGCCGTATTCTGATTTGATTATCTCGGTACCATTGACGGGCAAAGTCCAAGTCGTTGAGAAAAAGAAAGTTCCCGATAGTGATGAAACCACACCCGAAAAAAAAGCACAGCAGAAGGCAAAGGATGATTTGGCGAATAAGCAACCACCGCCTGTGCCCAAGCCCATTGATCCACGTACACCAGAAACTCTGGCGGAACCCGTTTTCCCAACCAACCCGGCCGAGGTTACAAAACCACCTCGCGATGGTGAGCGTCCTGAAGTGCGTGATGAAAATGGGAATGATGTGACCGAAGAAGCTAGTCAGCAAAATCCAAATAATATCTTGCTGAAAAATAGCCAACCTGATGTTATTGAAATCCAAGAACTACCTCAACCAGTTCCACCGCCGGTGAATGTGCCGTCTCGGTAAAAGGAAAATATGGCAAAAAAAGTAGCGAAAAAATCGGTAAAGAAAACAGCGAAGACAGATGCACGTAAGAAAGTTACAAAAAAAGTGGCAAAGAAAGCCGCTTCTAAAAAAGCCGAAAAAGCCTCCTTACATACTATGTTAGGTAAAACTATTGGGCCGTTTTCAGTCCTGAATTCTGCGGGCAACGTTTATACGGAAAAAGATTTAAAAGGACATAAAACCGTTCTTTATTTCTATCCCAAAGACGATACACCTGGGTGCACGCTAGAAGGTCAGCAATTTTCGAAATTGAAAACTCAGTTTGATAAATTAAATACGGTCGTATTGGGTGTTTCGAAAGACTCATCGGCATCTCATGATAAATTCATCTGTAAATTTGGATTTTCTATTGATTTGTTGTCTGATGAAAATGAAAACCTGTGCAAGATATTCGATGTTATTAAAATGAAGAATATGTACGGGCGGAAGTACCTTGGTATCGAACGTAGCACGTTTGTATTGGATGAAAACTTAAGCGTAATCAAAGAAATTCGTAAAGTATCTCCGGATGGTCATGCTCAAGAAATTTTAGACTTCGTAAAAAGTCTTTAGTTTTTTCGATGACTATTTGAATAGGAAAAAATCGCAATGCTGCCGGCGACGGTGGCATTCAGCGACTCCATTCCTTTGATTGGGATATAGATCTTGTTCTTTGATAAGAAGGAGGGCTTTAAGCCTTGGCCTTCTTCGCCCAACCATAGTCGTAAATTCTGTGGCCATTGAAAACTATAAATATTTGTGCCATCCAAATCTAAACCAAAATCATCGTGATTTGGTTTGAAATCGTTAGAAGATAAATAAATAAAGTTAAGTTTTAATGTGCCTCCACTGGATGCACGCAGTGCTTTAGGATGGAACGGATCGCATGCTCCCGGTGTCAGGATTACTGTTTTTACACCAAACGAAAGAGCCGTTCGGCAGAGCGCGCCCATATTTGCAGGATCAGTTAGCGGTAGAACCAATTCCAAGCCATTAGGTTTTGGTAGATGTTCAACACTGTCATCCTTGGTGCGTTCGCAAACAAATAACGGAAAGTCAGTGCCAGCCGCATCCAATTCTTTGAATAACAAAGAATCTAAAGTGAAATACAGATTCGGAGTTTCTAAACCCCATTTAGATTTCAGTGCCGCCAATCTATCCGTTGAAAAGTTTTTTGGTACCAAAACCGATTTCACGGGATAACGAGAGGAAATGTTTTCACTGATAAAATCAGATAAAACTTTCTCTCCAGATAACAGAAAAAGACCTTCTTTTTTTCGACCCTTGTTCGTCAACAAAGACTCCCAAGTTTTGTATTTGGCATTTTGGGCCGATGAGATAAAAAATGGACTTTCGTTACTCATCGTCGTCCATGTCTTCAAAATCTTCTAGGGGGGGCGATTTAATTTTTCTGTACACGATTAGGCGGCGCTCGTGTGGAGTTTTTGGAATTGAGTATTTGAAATCATTTTCTAGAACGTACCATTCCTTGTAGGCCTCAGCTAATTTCAATTCTGGATCAGCGTTAGGGCCTTTCATGAAAATCAAGTGCCCACCATCCAGCAAACAGTTGATCGTATTTTTCATCGTGTTGCCGATGTCTTCCACGGCACGTGTGATAACGGATTTTACAGGGTAGACGAATTCGGGATCAATGTTTCGACCGATGATTTCTAGATTTTTCAGCTTCATTTCTTCGCGCACGGTTTTTAAAAAATTCACTCGGCGTTGAACACCTTCGCCAAGCAAGATTTTCTCGTTCGGGTATTTGATCTTCAAGGGAATGCCTGGGAATCCTGGGCCCGTTCCTAAATCCAAAAGTGGAAACTGTGGTTTAAAGAAGTCTAGGGAAATAAGACTGTCGATAAAATGTTTGATCGCGACGTCCTTTAGGGTCAAAAGTCGTGTGAAGTTTTCGCCTTTTTGATTTTCCATCAATAATTGGTAAAAGTGGGCGAACTGTTTACGCTCCTCGTGGGAAACCATGTTGAAGTCGTGATTACGAAATATATCATAAAGACGGTCGTTGGCTTCCTCTAAAGAGAAAATCTCTTGAGGTTTTTTGTGCTTCCCCATGAGTTTTTTAGGAGCATTTGTGTTGGTTTTTGAGGCAGCCGCAGGATGGACCTTTTTGTCCTGACGTTCCTTGTAGGCCGAGTAGTTGGATTTGTTTTTATGCGCCATAATTTAAGCACCTAACATAGGAGGGTTTTGGCTCTGAGTCAAACGGGAGTTCAAAAACCTTGCGGTCTAAACCGGGGCCGGGCATATTTTGAAAATATGATTATTTACGAAAAGTTAGACGGGATTCATAAAAAAGCAATTGATGAATTTGGAGCTGCTAAAAACCGCGAGGAGCTTTACCAATTCAAAGTTAATTACATGGGCAAAAGTGGTCTATTGACTGAGCTTATGAAAGAGATGGCCAAGCTGTCTGTCGACGATAAAAAAGAGTTCGGTCGTCGTATAAACGTAGTTAAACAGGAACTGGAGGCCAAATACACCGAGCTGTTTGAAACTCTTAAACTGAAAGAACTTGATGAAAAGATGCGTACAGAGTCGTTAGATCTGACGATGCCTCCGCCCAAACATCAACGTGGTAGCCCTCACCCAGTTCATCGTGTTCGTGATGAAGTCGTGCAAATTTTATCACGTGTGGGGTATTCGCTACGGCTGGGACCATCGATAGAGAGTGATTATTACAATTTCGAAGCTCTCAATATCCCTAAAAATCACCCTGCGCGTGACATGCAGGATACGTTTTTTGTTGATGATACTAACGTTTTAAGAACGCATACGAGCCCAATTCAAATCCGCAGCCTAGAATCAGAATCTCTACCGCTTAGAGTTATCGGTACGGGACCAGTGTTCCGCGTAGACAGCGATATTTCCCATTTACCTAATTTTCATCAGATTGAAGGTATGTGTGTGGATCGCAAAATTTCTATGGCTGACTTGAAAGGTACGATCACTTACTTCGTGAAAGAATTTTTTGGTTCTGATCTGAAAACACGATTCCGGCCGAGTTACTTCCCATTCACTGAGCCATCGGCGGAAGTCGACTGCCAATGCCCAATTTGTAAAGGCAAGGGGTGTAGTTTGTGCAAAAGCACAGGATGGATCGAAATCGGTGGTGCGGGTTTAATGAACCCAAAAGTGTTGCTAGCTGCAAAAGTTAAATACCCTGAGTGGACGGGGTTTGCTTTTGGTTTCGGTTTAGAGCGTATGGCGATCATCAAGTACGGCATTCCAGATATTCGCTTATTGCCTGAAAATAACTTGAGCTTTCTAAAACAATTCTAAAGTGGTGTGAGTACGTATGAAAATTTCACTTAAATGGCTAAATGAATTAATCGCAATCGACGACTATATAAAAAAACCAGAACCGTTAGCAGAGATCCTGACTAAAGCGGGATTAGAAATCGAAGGTATTGAAAACAAAGCAAAAAATTTTGAACATGTTGTCGTTGGTTTGATCTTAGAAAAAGACAAACATCCAAATGCCGATAAACTTTCGTTATGTCGAGTAACGACAGGTAATGGCGTCGTTCACCAAATCGTGTGCGGTGCTAAAAATCATAAAGCTGGCGATCGTATCGTCGTCGCTTTACCAGGCGCTGTTCTTCCTGGAAATTTTGCTATTCAAAAATCAGTAATTCGTTCAGTAGAGTCGTATGGAATGTTGTGCTCTTTGAAAGAGCTTGGTCTGGCTGGGGATGCAGAAGGTTTGCTAATCCTTCCCGAAACAGCGCCCGTAGGTAAAGACTTCGCGGAATACTATGGCTACGATGATGTCGTATTTGAAATCAAAGTAACACCCAACCGCGCCGATGTACTGAGCCACTTTGGTTTAGCACGTGAACTTGCGTGTTTGCTTTCTCGTCCACTCAAAGAAATTAAAATCGATGAAACTCATTTTAATAAAGATAAATCGACGAAAAAAGAAATATCGTTAGTTGTCGAAGATTCATCACTAGCGCCTCGTTATACGGGGGCTTTCATTTCTAACGTTCAGATTCAAAAGTCACCGGACTGGTTAGTGAAACGTTTAGAATCTGTAGGTATTAATTCTATCAACAACGTCGTGGATATTACGAACTACATTTTGCAAGAGTTGGGGCAGCCTCTTCATGCATTCGATGCGGACGAAATCCTTGATAAAAAGTTGGTTGTTGGTCACCCGCAAAGAGACGCTAAATTCGTTACACTTGATGGGACCGAACTTAAGTTAAGCGGTGAAGAACTTTCGATCAAAAACGGTAAGAACGAAACTCTGTGTTTGGCGGGCCTTATTGGTGGGAAAAACTCGGGAGTAAAAGATTCTACGAAAAATATTTTCTTGGAATCGGCGTACTTTATTTCTCATTCGGTAAGAAAATCGTCTCGCACTTTGGGCGTTGAAACGGAATCAGGTTATCGTTTTGCTCGTGGGGTAGATCCAGAGTTAACATTGTTTGCACTAAAGCGTGCCGCTGATTTAATTCATCAAGTTGCGGGTGGTGACGTCGCTACCGATTTTTACGATGTGTATCCAAACCCAATTCGTCGTGAACCTATTTCCATTTCGATTGATACGATTTCAGATCGCATGGGTTACGAAGCCACGGCTCCTATTTTTGAAAACTGGATGACTCGTTTAGGCTGTAAAACGGAAAAAATTAAAGATGGTGCTTACAAAGTTACACCGCCGACATTCCGTTTTGACATGGAACACGAAATGGACATAGTGGAAGAGTATGCGCGTCTGCAGGGTTACGATTTAATTCCAGAAGCGATGCCAAATTTGGCGTCTCGTCCGGCGCCTCATGATCCTAAATACCTACAAACTGGCCATATCACTCAAGTGTTGAATGGCGTTGGATTTGATGAAGCATTTAACTATTCATTCGTCGGTAAAAGAGAAGAAGACACGTTCTTTGGGGAAGTCGAAAAGCTAAATTCACTGGGTCTAAGAGCTACGAATGACCGCGTGGGTTTAAGAAATCCATTGAGCGAAGACCTAAATGTTATGCGCTCATCACTGACATTAGGATTGGTGAAGAATGCGATTAACAACATCAAGTATGGTAACACTCAAGGCGCTTTATTTGAAGTCGGCAAAACATTCTGCAAAAACACTCAAGGTGGAATTTTAGAAAAAAACAGCCTAGGTTTAATCATCTGGGGGCAGGATCATACGAATTGGAATCTGCCTGGTAGTGCGCCTATTATTTTTCAATTAAAAGAAGCGATTCAGGTACTTGCGAAATCGTTTGGAATTAAGGCCTACACTTGGGAACAAAAAGCCGATAAATTAACTAACGTTCCAACGTGTTTTCATCCGTACCAAACCGCAGTACTTGTAGTAGAAGGAAAGAAATGTGGCTTTATCTCGTCGATTAGTCCACTTATTTTGGAGAATGAAAAAATTCGTGAACCGATGTGCGTAGCGGAGCTTGATTTAGAGGCGTTCTTACCACAAACGGCGCGCCCAACTCGTATCAAAGACATCTCTCGTTTCCCTGTAGTTGACAGAGACTTGGCCTTGGTCATGAAGAAATCTCAAGCTGTCGGCGATGTTTTAAAAACGGTTCGTAAGGTAGTCGGCGCGAACTTATTTGATCTCGAGATTTTTGACGTTTACGAGGGCGACAAGCTTCCTGTAGGGCAAAAAAGTATCGCTTTAAGAATTCGTTACCAAGATGCAAACGCGGCCTTAGCGGATGCGGCAGTCCATGGTTTTCAAGAGCAAATATTAAAATCTTTGGATAGTGAATTTGGAATCACTCTCCGATCTTAGAGGTTGTATTAAATGATATTTGAATTATTGCCTTTTGTCATAGCGGTTGCAATTTTAGTTGCTTGGTTTTTTGCTTCGTATTTTAGAAATAAAAAGCGTGTGGATAAACTGATTCAATATTTTCATGGCTTTTGCTCAAAACCTATTGGTGATGCCATATTCACTTATCATGGATATGAGTTTCGTTTAGTTCGTATTGCCAGGGGTGGGGGGGCAAACTGGAGTCGGTGGATCGTATCCGGTTTTAACCACATATTTGGATTCGAATTCGGGTTCGATGACTAAATCTTTTTCTAAAGTTTTAGTTGGGCACGCAGAGAGTGGACGGTACACGCGCGGGCGATTTCTGATTTTGCCTCCTCATTCCCTTGAAGACATAGCCGGTAAAAAATATTTGTTTGGTAGCGATGACGACCGGACGCTGGATCTGTTTAAACGGCGAAAAATGGAGCCTGTTTTAGGGGCCGTCGTGGCTAGTTTGTTTAGAGAAAAGTATCATCACCTTTCAATTGGTCCAGAAGTCCATGTGTCGGGCTTGGGGCTTAGAAAAAAACGAGTTTTGTCCTACATCGGGTTGCCTGAGCAAATCTATGATTATCCTGAAGCTTTGTTGCCGTATTTGGATAGTCTGATTGCCTTTTGCGCATTCCTGGATATATCTGCTGAAACTCATCATAGCGGCGATAGACCTCTTGCGTAATTTCTGAGTTGAAAGATTCTAAGCTCTTGATTTTGTTTGATAAGTATTTGAGACTGATTAAGTCTTTATAAATGCTTGGGGATTAAAATGGCAGGACAAAACGTTTGGAAATCAACGATGACGAAAGCCGATATCGTTGAAAAAGTTTACGATAAAATTGGATTTTCAAAAAAAGAAGCTAGCGACTTGGTAGAGCTAGTTTTTGATACAATTAAAAACGAATTACACACCGGCGAGAAAATCAAAATCTCTGGTTTCGGCAATTTCGTAGTGACTCAGAAGCATGAGCGCGTGGGGCGTAATCCTCAGACAGGCGATCAAATTATGATCTCTGCACGCAAAAAATTAACGTTTAAGCCTTCGCAAGTTCTAAGAGCGATGTTGAACGGTGAAGACTACACTAACTTGAAAGATGATGATGACGACGGAGAATGATAATAAAGACGGAACTTTAATTTCAGCGACTAACCCTCAAGGGGCGTTGCCGGATGTTCCTGTTGAAACTCTATCCCATGAAGAGCAAATGGATTTTTTCCGCTTTGAGAAGAAAAATCCAGAAGCATTTATCGAATTCAATATGGCTCCTGCTGTTGAAGATGAGCCAATAGATACGGTTCAAAAACCACTGACAGAGTCCGAACCTTTATCTCTGCCAGCAGCATTATGTGATGATCAGTTATTAAATGAAATTCAAAGTATTCCTGACAAGATGGGATTTAAAATCGGCGACGTTGCTGACATGTTAGCCGTAAAGCAGTACGTTTTGCGCTACTGGGAAAGTGAATTTGATATTTTAAAGCCAAAAAAAGCAGGCAACAATCAACGTTTATATACTAAAAAAGACGTAGAAAATGCGTTCCTAATTCGCAAACTTCTGCACCGCGATCGCTTTTCGATCGAAGGCGCCCGTTCAGCCATGAAAAATCTAAAGTCTTTCGTTCGTAAAGAGAACAAAAAAGAAATGGAACTAAAACAAGCCTTCAACCGCATTGAAAACTTCCACCAAGACCTAGAGGACATAGCTCACCAAATCCGCCGCGTCCGCCAACTCTTCAAACTCCACTAGAAATAAAGTGCCAGGCCCTAAATAAAGTGCCAAATAAAGTGCCAGGCCCTAAAAATTCTCCTGATCAAGGGGTATAAGTAAAGACTGCGAGTCTCCTAAAAGGTCAAAATTTCTTCATCATGTTGCAAATTTGCTATAATTTAAGTGGTTTTGCTTTTCATTGAATTGGACCCTTTTCGAGATTAGCCGCCGGCATTTATAGACTGTGGTTTAATTTTCGGCCTGGCACCTTATTGTTACCTTTTAGGAGACTTGCCGTTTGCACTGGTACCTTTTGGTTGCTCCTTTTTGGGTTTGGGGTTAAGTAGTTGGGGCATGGGAAAAAAAGAAATTCTTCGGTTAATGGCGGGATTTAGAAAGTTTCGCGAGAAATATTTTGCAAATGAACATCCGCTTTATCAACGTTTGTCATCGAGTGCGGGGCAGGCTCCAAAGACTCTTATTATTGGCTGTAGTGATTCCCGCGTCGATCCGGCGATAATTACGTCGGCGTCTCCGGGTGAGTTGTTCATCGTTCGAAATGTGGCGAATCTTGTACCTCCGTTTGAAAAAGGTGGGGTTCACGGGGTCAGTGCGGCGATTGAGTTTGCCGTTGTAAATTTGAAAGTTGAAAATGTTATTGTCCTTGGTCATCGTCAGTGTGGTGGTATTCGAGCGTTAATGACGAATAATCAAGAAACTCATTCTGATAGTTTCGTTGATAACTGGGTCAGTGTTGCTAAAAGTGCAAAGCTGCGCGTACTTGAGAAATACGGTCATGAATCGGAAGAAAACTTGTGTCGCCACGGTGAGCTTGAGTCGATTATTACTTCGCTTCAGAATTTAAGAACATTTCCATTTGTCGAGCAGGCCATTAAAGAGCGTGATTTAGCATTGATGGGAATATACTTCGATTTGGAACAAGGCCAATTACTTGAATACGACGAGAAGATCGACGCATTCAAAAACATCGAGGTTTAATTTTTATAGTTTATGAATAACTAGATTTGGATCCACTCTAAATTGTGGACCAAATATTCCTCCCGAAGCGGGATCTCCGACGCCAATTACCATCACGATCCGTGAGTCCGAGTTTAACTTTAAGATTTTTTTTACACGCTTTTCATCAAAGCCTTCCATAGGGCAGCTCCCATACCCTTGGGCCGTAATCGCGAGCATGAAGTTTTGACAGGCTAGCGCAGTCGTTTTTGTTACGATCTCGAAAAGATCATTCTTCGAAACCGGTCTGCGTACAATCGGTTTAAATAACCCAATAATATTGAAAATCAGAAAGCGACTGAGGGCGAACAATCCAAATGGGTCTTGGCGATACAATGATGGGATAATTTTGTAATAGTAGGTGCGCAAATCTTTTGAGAGTGGCTCGGTGGCTTGCATTTGTTGAACGAGGATATCACGATTTCGTTGCCAAGTATCCGTTCGCGAAACGGCGACAATGAGATGATTAGCGGTTCTGGCCGTACCTTGAAACAGGCAGGCTTCTGCAAGTTCTGCTTTCTTCTGTGAAAATTTAAACCAGTAAAACTCCCAAGGCTGCAAGTTAGAAGAATTTGGTGCTTTGGTTGCGGCATCTAACGCATTCTGAATCACCTCGTCTGGTACAATGCTGTCGGTAAAACGGCGAATGCTACGGCGGGTATTGATGACATCAAAAAAGTTCATACTTTAATTTTTGCTTTTTAATTTGTCGAATACAACACTTAATACTTTGGAGGTATTTGCGAACCCATTGAAAGGGCTGAACGTGATCAGGAGCAAGGGGCATACCTATTGCTTTGTTAAATAGTTAGCACGCAACGAAAGGTAGAGCCATGACTTTAAAAGGACTTACGACGCTGATCTGTCTAATTATTATACAGCTGTCATTCGTATTTGTGGCTCACGCGGATGAAGCTCTAGAGCACCAACAGGTTTTTAAGCCAAATATGGAAATTACCACAGATCCAGTGGAGCTTGAATATCTATTGGATCTATCTTTGCGGGTAATGAAAGATAAACCTCTTTATGCATTTATAAATCAAGCCTTCAGAACTAAGAATAGTCCGAACCCACCTCTACTGTCTCAAACTAAGATTATTTTTATTCTAGCTCAACTAAAAGAGAATTGGAAAGAAGTTGAAAAGTATTTAGGTCCAAATCCCAATAGTACCAAACCCCCGCGTATGGGACAGTTAGCGATGCGTCCTAAACCGCAATTTGAAAAAGCTTTAGATGAAGCGTTGTTTACGGGAATTCTTAATAAAGTTTTAGAAAACAAAGCGCTAACAAAAAAATTAGAGTCTAACGTTTCAATCGCTCAGCCTCTTTTAATTAAAGATGATAAAGTCGGATATACGTTTACTAAAGAAACATTTTTAGCAAATCATCCACGCTATGAAGATCCAGATGATGAAGAATCAAAAATTATCCCGCCCTCTGATCAACGAAAAGTAATGGTCGACCTTGTAAACAGTATGAGTAAAGGTGATCGTTTGTTTTTCAATTTCTATGATTTTGATATGATTGAATTGGCGGATGCTATCATCGCCGCACATGAGCGGGGCGTAGAGGTTATTGGCGGCATTGATAAAGGTGTGTTTACTGAAAAAGAAGCCGCACGTATCGTCGTTAAGAAAATGATTGATGCCGGTGTTTTTGTAGAACTCGTAGATTCTGTGGGTTTAAATCACCAAAAACTATTAGCGGGTATTAAAAAACGAGGTAAATCGTTTGCAATGTTTAATTCAGGAAACGCGACTCAGTCATGTAATGGACCGGAAGGTGATTTGAAAGCCATTCCTGAAAAAGATCGTCCACCTGAATCGAAACCCAATCCTAATCACATGGTATTAGTCGACGGAAAGTACGCGGCAACGATTGTTGCGTCGGAAATTAAAAAGAATGTAATTTATAGGCTACGTGGACAAGCGGGCTTTCCAATTGGTGGCGCGTACATGCTGGAAGGTAAACCTCAAACAAATCCTAAAGATAATGAAAAAGTAGTTTTAGTTTTTTCACCTAATGGTGGATTGGGTGATATCAATCGCGATATTTACTCTATGTTTTTTAAAGTGGCGAAGGGGCCATTAGCTGGCGCTGTATTTTCGATGTCGTCGTATGAGCTTGGTTTAGATGCTAAGGATGCCGTTGTTCGTGAAATTAAACGAAGACGCGCGGCTGGAAAATCTTTAAAAAACCTGTTTCCAATCATTGGTGATGCCCAGTTTGCAATGCGAGGCTTTAGTATTCCATTGAAACTCTCAGGATATCAACTGATCGAATTTGATCCAGCGGATCCGTTTAAAGTTGCGGGCTCAGAAAAAATCGAAGACCCTGAAAAATTTGAACCACCAGAGAAAAACTCCAAAAAAATAAAATACTTTGTAGAAAATCTGGAGGACCCAATTGTTAAAGAGATTCGTGATTTAATGTCACCTGAAGAGTGGGCTCAGTGGCGTAGTGAAATTCGTATTAGTCCTGATTGGTTTAAGGAAAAGCATTTTGAGTGGGATGGTAAATTATTGGCGAACCAAGTAAAACTTCATTATAAAGGTGTGGCGGCTCAAGAGATAAATTTATCAAATGCAGGTTCCAGTATTAATTTTAGTAACGCGGGGGAATCAAATCAAGAGCAAATCCTATTATCAATGAGTCGATCTATCACTAAAGCCTTCCGCGGAGCCATGAAGTATCTATGGGATAAATGGTCGAGCCCGGAGAAATCAATTCACTTAGAAGTTCAAAGGCGAAATAAGTTTGTTTCGGTAGAGGATCGTGCGTTAGCGCTCGAAGTTCTAAAGTTCCGCCAAAATATCCAGCAAAAATTAAGCTGCCAAAAATTCTATAATGTAAAAGTGGCTAAATAGTCGAAAACAAGAGGCAAATTGAAATAAGCGCTGGATTTGCCGGCGCATCTAAGGTAGACCCTCAACTTCGGCTATTTCTAAGGGGGGATCATGCGTGCTAAACCACTCACGTCCGTGTTTAAGTTTAATACTCTTACATTTTGGATTTTCTTGTTTTTGATTTTTGGGTTCCTGCTAGGTGTATATTTTCCAGAGTTTTCCAAAGAGCTAAAACCGATTCGTACCGTTTTTCTTCATGGAATTAAGTGTATTATTGCGCCTCTTATTTTTTCGTCGATTGTGGTGGGGATCGGCTCTGCTAGCAGCATGAAAAGTTTGAGCAAGGTTGGAATAAAATCGATTATTTGGTTCGAAATTGCGACGACGATCGCTTTGTTCATCGGATTATTTTTTGTTAACTTTTTTGAACCTGGAAAAGGTATTAATTTGATGAAAGCCGCAGACGGTAGCGTCACCACGGCGTTACCTAAAACTGAAATGAGCTTTGCCGTTTTCATTGAACATCTTTTGCCTAACAATATCGTTGAGGCCGTAGCCAAAGGCGACGTTTTACAGATCGTTATATTTTCAATTATTTTTGGTTCAGCGACGTTGATGGCTGGAGATAAGGGGAAACCGGTATTAGCTTTCTGTGAGAGTTTGAATCAAGTCATGTTTAAATTTACGGATATCATCATGAAGATGGCGCCACTTGGTGTAGGCGCTGCCATGGCGGCCGCGATTGGCGAGCATGGTTTGAGTATTTTGATTCCGATGTCGAAACTAGTGGGTGTTCTGTATTTCGCATTGATCGTCTTTGTTTTGGCGACTCTTATTCCGGCACTAAAATGGAGTCGAATCAAGCTAGGCCCATTTTTTCGTGAGATTCGTCCGAATCTGGCGTTGGCGTTTGCAACTACCTCCAGTGAATCCGCTTATCCTGATACGTTGAAATCGCTTTCAAAGATGGGGGTGCCAGATCGTATTTCCAGTTTTGTATTACCACTTGGGTACAGCTTTAACTTAGATGGTTCGACATTGTATTTAGCTATGACATCGGTGTTTGTAGCCCAGGCAGCGAATATTGATTTACCATTAAGCACACAGTTATCGATGATGTTGCTACTGATGTTAACGACTAAAGGAGTGGCCGCTGTTCCTAGGGCGTCATTGGTGGTACTATCTGGGACTCTTGTGACTTTTGGACTGCCGTTAGAGGCGATTCCTTTAATATTAGGAGTTGATGAGTTTATGGATATGGCCAGAACCACTGTAAATCTATTGGGTAATGCGGTGGCGACAGTCGTGGTCAGTCGCTGGGAAAAAGAGCCGCTTTCGAGTGAATTTCAAAACCCAGTTTAGTTAGGTTGTGTTCGACCTGTAATACGATAAAGTCTGTCTTTGTATTTTTGAAGTAAAAACGGCGAGTTTACTAGTTTATCCATTTGGCTATTCGATAGGTTTTTTCGTTCGGCTGTACGTAAAGTCTGGTATAGATCCAAAACTGAAATTTCATTTTGAAAACGTTTTTTCAAAACTAAGTCGTCTTGAGGTTTTATCGTGCCCGGATGAATCACTTCAAAGTACACACCTGGTGAGTCTTGATTTAAAAACTCATCGCGCATTTTTGAATGACCAGTAACAAAATTTAATCGGTTACACGGGTACCGAACACCCGTCACTTTAATTACGACGCCGCCACACTGAAATTCATCACCTAAGAAGAATTCGCTTTCATCAAGTTTATCGACACTTAAGTTTTCGCCCAAAGTTCCTAGCGGTAATTTTTTGCCACAGAGTTGGCTCCAAAACGAGTAGCGCTGACTGTTCATGGCATAGACGACAGCGTCTATCGTTCCATGGAGATTTGGGCTTTTGAACTCGTCACCTTCGATGTTACTTTTGTTAACGTGAATTTGATTTTGGGAATCCTTAGCCATCGAAGTTTCCATCATGACGCCATCAAGGTGGTGGACTTTAGGTTTTCCAACATTTACTGAAAGAATTTTCATAATTGACTCCCGTTTGTACCGAGTTCTATAAGTTAGTATCTCAAAGTGAACTATGAATCAAGGTAGCAGTCAAAACATCCTTCCAAAAGATTTAGAAATTAAATCGGCATCTCATCTGGCGCTTGTTGAAATTGTATTTGGCAGCGTCGGACACGGTTTTAAAATTCCTTTTACAGGAACATTTTTATCCTACTACCAGATGTATATTTGTCTTGCGATGATGATTCGAAAACATGCAGAGCCTATTCAAGTTTTTAACACATCGGTACTTGTATCCCTTTTAAAAACGTTATCGCCACTGGGAAAAAAAATTACGCCCATGATTGCTATTTTTATGCAGGGCTTTCTGCTGTGGTTTGGCACTATTTCTTTGGGTGGAACCGTTTTAGGTATGATGGTAGGATCGGCTCTTTTAGTAAGCTGGAGTATCGTTCAAATTGCTGTTGGTTATACGCTCGTTTATGGGTTCGATTTTTTTCGAATGATTGAATTTTTTCAAAAAGAGATGACTGATTACACATCCGTAAATATCTACGCTGTGTTTATTGGGTACTGGATTTTCAAAATTATCTTAGCTCAGGGATTGGTTGCGTATTTAGTCTTTAAAAGAAATTCTGGTGCCGAGTGGTCGTTCGATGAAAAAAAATTATTAGACTGCCGCGCACAATTATTTCAAAAACAAGACAATGTATCACCGTCCTCCAGCGTTTTCCGTGCTGTTAAAGATCTGACAAATCCATTTTTCTTTTTGAGTTTGGCTTTGATGGTGCTTTTTCATTTTTTTAAAAGCACAGCTACTTTGGATATTGTTTGGTTCGTATGTCGAACCCTAGCGATTGCATTTCTAATGTTTTATTTAATTCGGGCTGATTGGCTCAAACGTTTTCTGTTTTCATGCTTTGGAAAAAGTAAACGGTACCGATCGCTTTACAAAAAAGTGTATTTAGTAAAGCGTCGGCTAGAAGAGTAGAATTAGTTTTATTTATTTTACTACACCGGGCGTAAATGTTTTAGTTCCTTGAGAATTAGAAAGTGTCGGGTCAGCTTTACATTGTTCCCAGCTTTGCAAGGCCGACGGAAGGCGTGTTGCTAAGTCTTCTGTGTAAAGATCTGCTTCATCAGATGTTTCTATTTTTTTACTGTCAAGATAGGTAAATGTTCCTCGACCGCTGCTTTTAATTTTCATTCCAGATAGAGTTCCATCAGGATTAAAAAATAGTCCGTAACCAGTAGAGGCAACAATTCTCCCTGAAACATCGACAGTCGTGAGGTGGTCATTTGAAAATGTAAAGCGGCTATATGTGCCTGTTTTTGAATCTTTTAAAATTACCCCGTTAGCCTCACATGAGGCTTGCATTGTTCCAGAATATGTTTTTGCATAAAGGGCTCTGACAGCATTTTCGAAATTTCCCGATCTGCATATTTCGTCTTTCTGCGCGTCTGGATCAAGAAGTAAAAACGTTTTCATATTCGGAGTAAATGCAATAGTTTCTTTGCAATTCTCTTGTACAGTGCTGTACTGTGAGTAGCGCTCGGCACAACCTAAACTTTTTATACTCAAAACCTTATTTGCATCTGTTGCTTCATCAGCTATTTTTAAGGCGGTATCGACAGTTTCCTTTGCTGCTTTACACGCTTTGCCTGTCTCGCTGCAAGTAGCGGCATTTGATGCCAAAGGAAGTAAAGCAGCAATCACTGCCGGAATACCCATTTTTAATTTCGTAAGTGTACCTTCTTTAATGAAGCCAGCGAATGAGTCTTGGAGGTTGCTTCCTAGTTTTTTCAGATTTTCGGCAGTAGGAAATGCTTTTATTGCGCGAGCTACAGTATGGGTTAGGCGCTCTGAAAATGCTGTGTTCATCACTTTACTAGCTTCCTGAATTAGGTTTGTTAAATCGGCAACTGAAGCATAGACTCCGGTAGCAATTTTTTTTCTTAAAGCTTCTACTTTTTTGAGAGCAGATAGTTCATTTGCGACATGAGTATCGTTTGGATAGAGAGCCGCGTATTCTTTGGCCCAATTAACTAGAAAGCTCGGAGAAAAATTAGGACGTTTGCTGAAAGCGATCATGATAAACTTGTCGCAAATATCCTTTGCTCCAGTGCAATGCTGAATGTTGGATGGGTTGGGTCTAAATCCATATTTTTTCTCGAACTCTGCTAATAGGGAATTGCTCTTTTGGGAACTGTTTAAATGAGCTTTGACAATGTCTTCGTATTCCTTTGCGGCTGATACTAGTGTTGGATTGTCGGCAATAATTTTTTCTTTGATATGGTTACCAAGTTGATACTTTTTTAACTTTTCGTCGTCAGAAAGCACATCGTCGACTTCTCGGGCCAGGGAGGCTGCCGGAGAGTCGCACGCGGCATAAGCAGAAGGAAACAGGAGTTCGTAAATTATATATTCGGCACCCTTTATTCCACAGAAACCTGGTTTTTTAAATACTAAATTGCGTCCCGCTTTGTATCCTGCTGCTGTAGCGACAGCAGCAACGCCTACGCCAATCCCTATATTTTCGCGGCACTCATCAACGGTGAATCCACTTCCACATCCTACGACTTTTTTGAGTTCGTCAATTTTAGGCTTAAGCGCCTCAAATTTTTCGTCGCACGCTTTTCTGTAGTCCGCATAGGCTAGAGTAGGTACACCGAAGAACAAAGGAATTAGACTTAAAGCAAGCTTTTGCATTTTGGATCTCCTGCATTTTTCTTTTTCACTGTCTTTTCCAATTCTCGTCCTACGCAGCGACCGATATCGGCCCCTAAAAGTCCGCTTTCAGGGCCTAATTTGATTTTCAGCGGAAGCTGAATTTTCTTAGAACAAAAAATGACTTTTGCGCCAACGTCTTCAGGGCAGTTTGGTGAAAAATTCGAATAACAATTAAATACTTCAGGAGCTTCGCAAAAATTTTCGATGAATGTTTTTTTGAAGTTATCTAGCCAATCTTCTCTATCTTCGGGAGCCGCTGAACTACTTAAACTAAAAAGCAAAAGGGTAGATATAAATATATACATAGGGTTTAGTCTAACAAATGGTACTAAGTGGTGCAATACCCAGACTTTTTTGTTTTTAATAAAGTTTATAAAAGTGTATCAAAATGGTCTTAAAGAAGGTGCTGTTAGACTTAAATCGGGTTTGAAATTAGTTAGCTAAACAAAAGAGACGTCGCTTTAGACAAATGAGATAATTATTCTATTATGAAAGTTAAACCTTACCACATCCTAGTTAAGCACGAATACGAAGCCAAAGACATCCAGCGAATGCTAGAAGATGGAAAACCATTTGAAGAATTGGCTAAGAAATTTTCAATTTGTAGCAGCAGCCAGAGCGGCGGTTTTTTGGGGGAAGTGGATTCGAGGCGCCTAGATTCTGATTTTATGGACGCGTTTGATTTGCTTAAGCCAGGACAAGTGTCAAAGCCAACGCGAACGTCGTTCGGTTGGCATTTGATTAAAAAATAGAGTTCTATTCGATTACGATATCGCCACTTGTTGTGCTGATATTAATATTTAACTTTGCGGCTTTGGAAGAATCAGTGATGTTAGAACGTAAGTTCTTAATATCACCAGAAAGAGTATTTAAATTGAACGAAAAGGGTGCTGCTTTTGGAAGCTTGAGTTTTACGTCGCCAGAGACAGATTTTAAGTTCATTTCGGCAGCGTCTTTGTTTTCGATTTCTATTTCACCGCTCACTGATTTTCCATTTATCGTTTTAAATGAAGATTCATGAGTTTCTACATCGCCAGAAACGGTTTCGATGCTTAACTTGGTAACGTTTAACTGGTTCAACGTAATTTCGCCAGAAACGGTCTTAACATCAGCTAAACTGATCTTTAGGTTTTCGGCCGTAACATCACCGCTGACGGAAAGGATTTCTAAGTCGTGAGTGAATGTCGACGGTAACTCGATACGAACTTCAAGGTCTTTAACTGCATTTTCCGGCTCATTCAAAGTTACGACATCTGCAGACTCGGTGATTTCTAAAAGTTTTTCACTTTTGGCCGTATCTAGTTTCCCTGAGGCCATTGCGCGAATTTTATTATCATTCGAACTTCTGATGGCAATATCACCTGAATAAGATTTAATGATTAGCTTTTTCGCGGGAATAGAAAGTTCCCATTGATCTTGCGTCATGGCTCGTGAATTTGTGTCTGTAACGGAAACGCCCATACCGGTCAGGTTGATCTGCACGTTGTATTTGTTTTCTAATTTAGCCAGTAGTTCTGGATCGGCTTCATAAGCTTTTTTGGCAGAGAAGCCCGCGACCGCCAATGATGTGATTGTTGTGAACACTACAGCTACAAAAAATCGTGTGAATAAATTGTACGTTCTCATGTGATACTCCTATTTTTCCATTACAAATTTTAAGTTCCATTGCAGGTAGCTGATTAAAGCTAAAACAACGTGCTTGGTTATAAAAAACATAATCATAAATCCAATAGTGGCTAAGCCAAGTAGCCCAATCGAGCCAGTTACCGCGGCTAATCCTAACCAAAAGGTAGACGAAATTGATAGCATAGTGGGGATGTGCCATACTACGGCTAAACCCGCTGAACCAAAACCCATCGCGACCGACCAGCCAGCAACCACTAACGAAAAGATAATCAGGCCTGGAATAAACAACACGATGAAATTAAAAGGCGCCAATACTAAAAGTCGTAAAATCACATTTAGCGCCAAACCGAAGCGAAATTGATTATCCTCATTTTTAATTTCAGCGATCATAGTTTCTGTTTTATAGGCGCGAGCAATTACAATCGGGGAGCCTAACGAACTCGCGATTTCGCTTTCCATTTTACCTTTGCTTTGACCATGATTGAAATGTTCTTCGTAGTCTTGAAGAATTTCAGATACATTTCTAATCTGATTGGCGTCTAATTCTGCCTTCAATGTTTTTAAAAATTCATGCTTTGTCATTGTATCCTTAGCCTTTACCGATTAATTTTTCTATTTGTTTGTTAAATTCTGACCACTGCTTCAAAAGATCCTTTTGTGAATCTTTACCCAATTTCGTAATACGATAGTATTTTCTAGGCGGGCCTTCTGATGATTCTTGCAAGTACGTCTCAAAATATTTTTCATCTGTCAGTCGTCTTAAAATCGGGTAGAGCGTGCCCTCGGATATTTCTAAGACCTTCGAGATTTCTTCTACCAATTCGTACCCATAATAGTCCTTACGGCTAATCATGGTGAGTACGCAAAGTTCCAGAACTCCCTTTTTAAATTGTGCGTTCATGTCGTCCTCGTTCTTAGCTACTATAGTATGCTAGGTACTGTGTAATGTAAAGTACTGTGTAATAAATAGTTGAGGCTTTGACTGCTTGATTGCTAAGTGGCTGTAAAGATTGGATTTTGTGTCTCGATGCGGAGGGGTGAATGTGGACGTTTCGAGGTTACCGTACCGACTCAGTTGCCGTAAGGCCATCGGCAAACCTAACTGAAGCACCGATCCTCGAACGCCGAACCGCGAACGGCTCTTGACCCTCTCCCGTATTCTCTTTACCGTAACGAACATGAAAAAACGTATTCTTGCTTCAATAGTGTGTGTGTCCATGATTTCGTGGGCTCAGAATTTAACGACGTTGGCAGAAAAATCAGGCTGGCTTAAAACGGGCAGGGCTGAAGAAACTGAAGCTTTATGTAAAGGATTCGCAAAAAAATACCCTAAGCGTGTTCGGTGTAAGTCATATGGTGAGACTCCCGAAGGTCGTACGTTATGGTATATGAATATTCGTGATGCTTCTGTAAAATCGTCGGCTCCAACGGTCTGGATACAGGCGGGAATTCACGCTGGGGAAATTGATGGCAAAGATGCCGTTTTCTCGTTGATGAAAAACGTATTTGAGAAAAAAATAACTCCAGATCCATTTACGGGTTTAAAAGTTATTTTTGTACCGATTGTGAATCTAGATGGTCATGAACGTTTTGGAAAATGGAATCGTCCGAACCAAATCGGTCCAGACGAAATGGGTTGGCGAGTTACGGCACAAAATTACAATATGAATCGTGACTTCGCTAAAGTTGATACCAGTGAAATGCGAGATTTAAATAAATTGTGGAATGAACATGATCCGATTTTAAGTTTGGATTTGCATGTTACCGATGGGGCCCATTTTCAACCCGAAGTCGGCATTATCACGACACCTACTGAAAATCAGGGAACAGGTGCGTTGCATGCAGCAGGAACTAAGTATGAAACAGAGTTGATGCAAAAGTTGCACTACCGTGGACGGCAAGCTCTGCCTTTTTATCCGAGTTTTTTGGATGATGATAAACCAACCTCGGGCTTTGCACGCAGCGTTTCGCCGCCCCGCTTTGCCAATGGCTATTGGTATGTTCGTAATCGTATTGGTGTGCTGGTTGAGTCTCACTCTTGGAAGGATTATGCGACTCGTATTAAAGTCCACTACGATACAGTCTTGTCTTCGCTAGAAATCGCGCAGAAATATGGAGCAGACTGGACAAAACAGGCGCGCGAAATCGATAGACAGCCTTTGGCGGGAAAAAAAATCGACGTGGCGTTTAAGCACACAAAGAAATTTAAAACTATCGATTTTGGTGGGTATAAATTTTCTATCGCTAAATCGAAAATTTCTGGCGGCGATGTGATTCGGTATTTTACTGATCAACCCGAGACATGGAAAGTCCCTTTTTATGAGGAGCTAGCACCGACCGTATCGGTAACAGCCCCTGAAAAAGGTTATTTTATTCCTGCATCCGAAATGGAAACGATTAAAGCTAAATTGGATATGCATGGAATTAAGTATGAAAAGTGGACGCAACCATTGCCTGATATCGTAAACGTCTTCCGAGCGACCAAAACGCAATTATCAGCGGGCTCCTTTGAAGGGCATCAAACTATGACACTAGAGGGTGAGTGGGCGCAAGAAAAGTCTGAGTTTCCTAAAACAGTTTTCTTTGTTCCGATTCGGCAACCGAACGCCTTGATAGCAGTTCATTTGCTAGAGCCACTGGCGCCGGACTCGTTCGTCTTCTGGGGATTATTTAATCGATTTTTTGAAATAAAAGAATACATGGAAGACTACGTAGCTGAAGATGTCGCGAAAAAGATGTTAGAGGATAAAACTATAGAAGCTGAGTTTAATGAAAAATTAAAGGATGATTCTTTTGCGAAGGATCCCAATAAACGTTTTCGATTTTTTTATCAAAAACATTCGTCTTGGGATACTCATTACAACCGCTATCCCATCATGAAATTATAATTTTAATACGAATAAACTTCACCGGCAAAATCAATCGCGGTTTGGCCTGAATCCGATGACATCAGACTTGTTTTCTCTTTTAATAAGAAGCGATGCTCATCGGATTGATTGAGCCACACGTGGACGTTAGCATGACCGCGGGCGATCGCTGGTAACCCTTCTGGGCCAAGCAACAACGCTTCGTGATCTTTTTTGGAAATTTCGCCAAAAAACCAAGACATGGTCCAATCACGTACGCTGTAGAGGAACCCAACATTCCAGTCTTTGTAATAATCCAAAACAGGGCCCATCTTGCGCGCGACAAAACCATCGTTAAAATCGACATCTAATTGAACACCGTTAAAAGCCGTTTTAAAATCTTTCTGTGCGTCTTTGTCGAATTTTTCCCAGAATGTTGGGCCAAAATGTAAACCGGGTGAGTCGGCAATTAAAGTTTTCTTTGCTGTTTCTGGAATGTAACTTGCGACTCGGTTAGCATGAGTTAAAGCGCCAATTCCGCCAGCAGAGGCTCCCCAAACGATTAAGTCTTTAACCTGATCAAAGGCGATGATGTTTTTTTCTTTTAAGTGTTTTAAGGCAAGGACGATATTGCGATAGCCATAGTGATATATTTTAGTGCCGTCATAATTACTAATGCGATTTCCAGTGAATACGTCGCCGGTGCAAAACGGAAAATAAATATTGGAATGGTCCTTGAATGGATTTGTTTCGTTGGTTTCTGAAGTTAAAATACTGAATTGAGATAATTCTATCATCGGGTAGACCCACGTAGTAGGCAACGTCACACATGTTCGTTTATTCCAACAGGCGCCGCCGCCCATAAACTCAACGAGTAGTTTTTCCGTGGAGTGACGTCTGATAAACACGGTGTAATCGTGGCCGCGACCACATTTGGCTTCGGGAATAACAACTTTTTCCCAATGGGACGCCTTTTGTAAAAGTGAAGGTTCGGGTGAAGACAACGCAAATGGACAGTTTATGCTAATAAAGCACAGCATAGTAATAACTTTATTCATGTATGGATTTCCCCTACCGAAATTCTGCCATTTACTCAGGACGAGTAAAGAAATATCAACTAAATCTAGTCCTCTAAATATTCCTTTGGGTACCTATAAAAATGAATTGTAAACGATGCAGAGTGTGAAATAATTTGAGGATAAAAGGGGGTCTTATGGATAAGGTTTCAATGGTTTCGAAATACATCATTGGATTAATTTACTTTGTGTTTGGATTGAGTTTTTTCTTTGTGACGCCGCCGCCACCAGATGAATCTATTGCGCCGTTCATGACGGGTTTAATGTCCACGGGATATTTTTTTCCTTTCTTAAAAGTTACGGAAACAGTTTGTGGAGCGCTAGTGATAGCAGGATTTTTTGTGCCTCTAGCGTTAGTCATTTTAGCTCCAATTACAATCCAGATATTTTTATTTCATGCGGTGATGACTCCGGGAATTACAAACTTGATCATACCGATCGCAATGATCGTATTGCATGTCCTAGCGGCTCGAAACTACTGGTCTGTGTATCAGCCCTTGCTTAAGCCAAAAACTAAATAGGTTTTCTGTCGCATGACTCCCTATTGCCTTGAGGTAAATAGGGAGTGGCTCTGTTTCCTAACACCTATCAAATATCATTTCTTTATCGCCCCTATGGCACGCGTGTTGCGTTACTTCATCGTGGGGGCATTATGAATACACCTATTTTATTTTTACATGGTTTTCCGTTTAATGGTTCCCTTTGGAAACCACAGATTGATTATTTCCAAGATAAGCGAATTGTCTTTGCTCCGGATTTACGGGGGCACGGTAGCGGCCCGAAAGGGAATACACCGTGGATGATTTTGGATTTCGTAGATGATCTTCATGAGCTTTTAACTAAAGCTAAAATAGAAAAGGTCATTTTATGTGGGCACTCTATGGGTGGCTACATTGCACTTGAATTTATTCATAAATATCCAGAAATGATTGAGTCCCTGGTTCTAGTTGGCTCGCGTGCGGATGCGGACACAAATGACGTTAAAGATCAGCGTTTTAATACCTTAGAAAAAATTCGAAACGAAGGGCTGGATAAATTTGCAGATGACTTTTCAAAACTTGTTTTGTCCGACGTTAAGAGTGAGGAAAAGAAAAAGTTAAAACAGCAAGTGTATGAACTAATTTTAAGCAATGATCCGAATGACGTGATGATGTTGATTGGTGCCTTAGCTTCGCGTAAAGATAATACTCTTACGTTAAAAGAAATTAGTTGTCCGACAATGGTTATTGTTGGTGCCGATGATAAAGTGACCAGCTGGGGCATAAATCATTCTGTGGCTAGACGAATTACAAACTGCCAATTTGCCAAAGTCTCTGGTGCAGGGCACCTGGTGAATATCGAAAACCCAGAGAAGTTTAATGCACTGGTGGATACCTTTATCAAGTATCCGCCAACGCTTCATAAGGAGTTTAGTTATGACTATATCTTTGACCCCCTTGCCTTGCAGCACTAAAAGATTTAGTCCAAGACACTATGTAATTAGTTTTCAGGCATAGTTCCCCAGATAGGGAACTATGCCTCGATGTTTTTTTTTCCAAAGTGTTAGTTACCTTTAAAAAGTATTAGAAAAAGTAAAGTGAGGCATTAGTTTTGCTTTTACGGTCAATTGAAAATCATAACCTAACAATCTCTTAAGGGGGATCTATGGCATCAAAAAGATATGCTCAATTGATAATTACAACGGGTTTAGCTCTATTTTTAGGAGCATGCGCCCATGACATTAAACCATCGGCCGTTCCGGCATCTGCGAATCCAAGCGCAGAGGTTGATAGCTTAACAGCATCAGTTGATGCCGCTAGAAATCAGAATTTAGATGTTCTATCTCCAGAGAATTTTAAAAAAGCCGAAAAGAGTATGAAAGAGGCACAAGATCGTCGTGCGAAAGGTAAAAAAGGCGAAAGAATTCTTGAATCTGTCGGTTACGGTCGTGCCTATTTGGATCGCGCGCACGTAGCATCTCAACAATCACGTGAACAGTTGGTTGATGTATTAAGAGCTCGTGAGCTTGCTATGGCGGCAGGAGCCGCAAAGTATCACAACGAACGCGTGGATTTAGATAAAGACTTAAAAAAATATACTGAAAAAATAGAAAACGGTAAGAAAATTGACCGCAGCGATTTAACCGATCTTCAGCAAGACTATTTAGATCTTGAACTTAAAAGTATCAAAGACATTAAATTGGGTGAAGCTAAAAATCTAATCGATAACGCCGAAAAACAAGGAGCAAAGCACGCCGTTCCGACCTACTTGAAAGAAGCTCAAGAAAAATATGAAGTAGCTGAAAAAACCATCGAGACTGATCGTCATGATATGAATGCAGTTAATGCAGTATCTGGAGCTGCTATCGCGAGCGCGCAAAAAGCAATGACTCTTTTGCAGACAGCGAAAGAAAATAGAAAGCGTACGCCAGAACAAATTGCTTCAGAAATTGAAAACAGAAACAGACAAATAGATGAATCAGCGGCGCTAAACACCGCGACAGCCGCTCAAGTAACTGCGACTCAAGCGCAGGTGACGGCTCGTGAACAACAGTTAGCCCAACAGCGGGTGCAATTTGGTGCGGTTGAGGACGAAAAAGCTAAATTAGAAGCCCGTGAAAAGTTCAATCAAGTTTTCGAGCAAGCACGCGCAGAATTTAAAGATAACGAAGCCGACGTTTATCGCCAAGGGGATAACATGATCATTCGTTTAAAAGCGATGAAGTTTTCCTCTGGTCGTTCGGACCTGCCTGCTGCATCCTTATCAGTATTGAGCAAAGTGAAAGACGTCATTGGGCAATTGAGCCCCGAAGACGTTGTTGTGGAAGGCCACACCGATTCAACCGGCGCGGCAGCGTTAAACAAAAAGCTATCTTCTGAGCGTGCCGAAGCGGTCGCTAGCTACTTTGTGTCTGATAAAACGGTAGATTCTTCAAAAGTTGAGGCCGTAGGGTATGGTTTTGAAAAACCAATTGCTACTAATAAAAACAAAGCGGGGCGTGAACAAAACAGACGCGTTGATATCATCATCAAGCTGTCGCAAACGGCAACCGCAGCTCAACCAGAAGATGCTCAACAGAAGTCACCGGCTTCGGTATATTAATTAATACTTAAGTTACACTCTATGTTAAGTCTGGCATCATAAACTGCCAGGCTTTTTTACACTGAATTACAATCTCCGCAGCGACTCAAAAATTCGTTTCATCTAAAAACAAAAGTCTGTCTCATTTTGAAATTTCTGTTCGTTTTGATGCAACATTTTCGGCTTCTATCTTGTACTATAAGAAAGGTAGTGAGGTAGATAATGAAAACAGTTTTGATTTCGGCGCTTTTTCTTACGTTAGCACTTAATGTTATGGCCAGCGAAATCGTTGGTTTGAAGTCAAATAATCCACCTCTGACGGGCGAACTAGCTGGTGTTAAAGAATGTCAGATAGCTGAGGTGTCTGAAGATAGCGTTGTTTTTAAATCTTTTTATTATAAGGAAAAAACAAACGGTAAAGGCATGGATGTGTATTCCGTTACCACTACCGAGCAGCATCGGATCAAAGCATTCATTCAACCTGCCTTTACGCAACCAAGGATTTCTGTGGTGAATCCTCCCGATAGAGATTTATTCAGTTTGACTTTCGATGGCCAGAAAAACAAGGACAAGAGTTCTGTATTGGATCTAAGCTTGAAATTGTGCTTATCTAAAGTGCGTGAGAAAGAATTAGTAGATATTAATCTGTTTCTGCAACAACAATTGTTGGTAGCAAAAGAAATTATCGATCAGACTCCGGCAATGTTAAGCGCCGCTCATCAAGTAGGGTACTTAAAAGGGCTTTCGCAAAAAACAATCGCTTCTTTTATTTTAGGTAAAGCAGAGGGCCAACTAGAAGGGTTAGTTGTTGGCTATCAAAAAGGTGCGGCTGATGGGTTAGATGTTGGTTTTAAGTTAGGTGTAGTCACTACGTTAGAAGCCATTGGCGCTATGAATGGTGGAAGTGGCGATAAATCGTCTCAAGGATTTCAACGTGTATCAACGAGCCGTCTGACATCAGATGAAGGTGCATTTACACCATCTATGAGGAAAGCCGTTTACAGCCCTAACGATCCTCAACCGTTGCCTTCGGCGGAACGCAACAAGTAGTCTTATTCTAACGAAAAATTTTTAAATAGCTCATGGGCGATTGTATTAGCAATTTTCCTTTGGGCCGTAACTAAGAAAAGCTCCTCTTGTACGCCCTGAAGCTTTCCGATTTCAATTAATTCACCACTGCGAATTTGTTTGGATACGGTATGAGCTGCTGCGGGCAATAGTCCCATTCCGTCCGTCGCCATCAGTTTTTTTACGGCAATATCCTGGCTTTCAGTTAATACATCAAGGTGGACAGACGTTAATTGGCTCCAGTGATCAATATCGTATCGCATTTTACTATCGTACGTTGGTAAAAGCACGGGTTGTCCGGATAAGGACGCTGGAAAGTTTTTCTTGAGTGTTTTAAATTTCGGCGAACCGAATAAAGACACTTTGTTTTTTGCAATTGAACGATGGCGTAGCCCCTTAGCATCAATGGCCGTAGGAATGAAGTTCGTGACTAGTAGATCGGCCCGATGTGCAGATAATTCACGCATCAATTCATCTGACTTGCCCTCTAGTAAAGTTATTTGGCAGGGAGAAACTTTGAGTGCAGCCTTAGTTAAATCTAAAATAGCGTGCTTAGGAATGCTGTCAAGTGAGGCGATACACAAAGAAAGGCGCATCGGTTTGATTTTATCATGCAAAACCTCATACATTTCAGAACCTATTTTGAAAATAGTGCGAGCATAATCAAATGCAATTTTCCCTTCTTCGGTTAAATAGAGTTTTTTATGCTGTCGTTCAAATAGGGAGACCCCGATGGCCGACTCAAATTGTTTGAGTTGGGCGGATAGGGTGGGTTGTCCTAATCGTAACTTTTCGGCTGCTTTAGATACGCTTTGTTCCTCGGCAATGACTTTAAAGTAGAATAAGTGGTGGTAGTTGATCCAAGGGCTCATTGTGTAAGGTTTAAAAGAATGCATCGTATAAAACAATATATTTTTATCTATTTATCTATTTGAGCAATGCAAAATTTTCGTCGATAGTGCAAGATCATTATGCGAGGTTTGATCTATGTCACTGTTTCCATTTGTTGAATATTGGCCATTTTATGCTGGATTTATAGTTTTCGTTTTAGCGGTCTTAGCGTTAGACCTTGGGGTTTTTCATAAACACGCGCACGAGGTATCCTTTAAAGAATCGGCGATTTGGACAGCCGTCTGGATTTCCCTTGCTATGGTATTTAATCTATTTCTTTATAAATACAGTGAATGGACCTTTGCTAATGATCCTAGATTATTAGCTATTCCCGGTTTTGATCCAAGTGAATCGGCTAAGCAGGTAGCGCTTGAGTTTCTGACTGGTTTCGTAGTGGAAAAGTCATTGGCAATAGATAATATCTTTATCTTTGCAGTCGTGTTTTCTTATTTTTGTATTCCTAAAGTTTATCAGCACCGAGTTTTATTCTGGGGTATTATCGGTGCCTTGATTTTTAGGGCTATTTTTGTCGCTTTAGGCGCTGTGTTGATGCAATACCATGCTGTCGTTATTTTCTTTGGGGTGCTTCTTCTTTTTACAGGTGCGAAGATGTTCTTTGCAGGAACAGAAGAGCAAGATTTAGAAAAGAACTTCATCGTCAGGCAGCTTAAAAAGTTTCTAAGAATTCATCCTCAGATCGAAGGCCAACACTTCTTTATCAAAAAAGACGGTCTGACGTATGTTACCCCTTTGTTCCTAGCTCTTATATTTATGGAACTTACGGATATTATCTTTGCGGTTGATTCCGTCCCGGCGATCTTTGCTTTAACAAAAGAGCCTTTGATTGTATTCACAAGTAATATATTTGCCATCTTAGGACTGCGATCCATGTATTTCATGCTAGCAGGAGTGATGGATCGATTCGTTTATATTAAGTATGGTCTAGCGGCAGTGTTGGTGTTTGTTGGGTTAAAGATGGTTTACCTAAATAGTTTATTTGGCGGTAAGTTTCCGATTACGTGGTCATTACTTATTATTGCCTTTTTAATAGGATCTTCCATTTTGGCGTCATTTGTTATGGATAAACGCAAGCAGAGGGTAAAGGGCTATTAAATAGCCCTTTACCCTCTGCTAAAGTCTAAATTTTTGCCAATGTGTAATTAATATGTAAATTACTCTTGAAAGTAGTTTACATATAATTTACATATTAGGTATGAAGAAACGATATGACCCAAAAAGTTACCTTTTTAAGTTCTAAGCCTAAACTTCTTCAGTATATAAAAGATGTCGATTTCTCGATGCGGGAAGTGATATCGATCGAAATAGACAAAGGCGAATCTGTCCATCGCTATATTTTTAAAGGGATGGGGTTTTCCTTTATGGTCGAAACGGACTCTGAATTTTCTTTCTTTAAAAACAAATTAAAAATCAGCGAGATCATGGCGGATCTCTAAAAAAATAAAACAGGAGGTTTTATGGACATGTATTTAGGTACGGGTATCAGTAAGCAGGATATTATGACTGAGGCTAAATTGTTCGGACTGCGTTGTTTAATGCGTCTTCCAGGTGCTGATCGTGTTCAGGGCTGGTTAAGAAGTTCATTTTTAAAATTACTTTTTGTTCCTGTTTTATTTGCGTTATCAACCTATGCGGCGGATTACTCGGATGTGCACTCGCTGCGAACGGTTTTGGATCCTGTCTTATATAAAATTCAGGGAGTTGAAAGCAGCATGATTGGGGCCTGCGTTCACGGAACGGACAAGGATCCTTTCAAGGAAAAAAACCGGATAAATCAATCTGTCGATATGTGTTTGGTGTATTTTGTTAAAGATGAATCTTTAGTTCCACGCATTCGTAAAACGCTTAAAAAATTAAATGTAAATACGACAGTGGCGGTGCGTTTTCAAAAAAACTAATGTTTGTTTTCATTGGCTGTCGCTGGTCCTAAGTAACGATTTAAACAGGCTTCCAGAGTTTGGCGATTGATTGGTTTTTGAATATAATCGTCGAAACCTTTTTCTAAACATCGTTCACGATCACCTCGCATGGCGTGGGCCGTTAGTGCAATCACTGGTCGCGTGTAGTTTTTTTCGCGAAGTAATTTAACGGCTTCAAACCCGTCCATTATCGGCATTTGGACATCCATAAGGATAACATCAAAATATGAATCTAGCGCCGCAGTTACAGCCTCTTGACCGTTTGAGGCGCTGACTGTTTCCACTTGATACTTTTTTAAGAACATTTCGAGTAATAGCCGATTGTCGATGGCATCGTCGACAATCAGAACGCGGCCATGCGCCGATGGGTTTACTGGTTTAGGTTTTTGCGTGTCATCATTAATTGGTTTAAGTTCGGTGAGTTGCACTGTGACTTCGATTTTAAAACAACTGCCGCGCTTAGGTTGACTGAAAGAGAGCGTAACATCTCCACCCATAAGCTGGGCGAGTTTGCGTGAGAGAAACAATCCTAAGCCTGTGCCACCGAACCGACGAGTCATTGATTCGTCGCCCTGAACAAAAGGTTTGAATAAAGCCTGAGCTTGTTTTTCATCGATTCCGATCCCGGTATCTTGCACCTCAATAATCACGAGACCATGCTTCATGTCAGGATTTTTTTCTAATTTTACGCGTACATCAATGTGGCCTTTATCGGTAAACTTGATGGCATTGCCGATAATATTTACCATGATTTGTCTTAATCGACTCGGATCGCTTATAACTCCAATGCCTTCGCCGTCAATCATGGAGGTATTGAGTTCCAAACCTTTTTCCGTCGCCTTTAAATGCAGAGACGATGTTACATCGGAAACAAGCTCTCTTAAATTGAATGGTGTTTTATCGATTTTAATATGTTCGGATTCGACTTTAGAAAGATCTAGTATTTCATCCACTAGTTTTAGTAGCTGTTTTCCATTTCGTTGGATAGTCGATAAATATTGAAGCAGTTCAGGATTTAATGTTTTGTCGTCTAGAACGAGTTCTGTAAAACCAAGCATGGCGCCTAAGGGAGTGCGAATTTCATGACTAATATTGGCTAAAAAAGCACTCTTTGCACGACTGGCTTCGTTCGCCGCTTCGACTAAATACGCCATTTTTTCAGCGTTCTTTTCAGCCGCATTGCGAGCGGCCTGGACTTCCATGAGTTCTAATCGCTGAGCTTCCGCCATCTTTTTATCGGTAATATCTTCGGAGATACCCATTAAAAATTGAGGGTTGTTGTCTTTGTCGTAAACCGGGATTTTTTTGGTATGAAGGTAGCGAATGGTTCCATCAGCACGTGAGATTGGTTCCTCTGGGATATCAATCACCTTATGATTTCGTAAAACATCCAAATCTTTTTGAGTAAAGAACTCAGCTTCTTCGCGAGGAAAAAAATCGAAATCATTTTTGCCAACCAATTCTTCTCGCATGCGACCAAGTAAAATTTCACCAGCGCGATTGAAGCGAACAAAACGCAATGTTTTTGCGTCCTTAACGAAAATCATATTTGGAATATTTTCGACAATAGAATCTAAAAAGCTACGTGATTGGCGCAGTTCCTCGGCGGCATCTGTTAACTGTTGAGTTCGTTGAGCGACTCGTTCTTCCAGTGATAGTTTCGTTAACGAAAGTTCGTGCTGGGTTTTGCTTATTTCAGTGATGTCTAGAACGAACGCAACGTAGTTGTTTTCATCTATTCGAGTGGCGCCGATAAGAACGGGAACTCGATGCCCATCTTTGTGAATATATTCTTTTTTATAAGGATCGAGGTGATAGCCTTGGACTAATTTGTTGGCGACGTCGATACTTTGGGGCAGTAGTTCCGGTGGAGTTAGGTCTCGCCAATTAAATTTCTTCTGTTTAAAGTCTTCGCGAGTGTACCCGAGGATATTTAAAAAATAGTCGTTTACATCCATCAGCCGTCCATCGCGAGAACTGAATGTTAATCCGATCATATTAGATTCAAAGATTTTTCTAAGACGGCTTTCGCTTTGGTGTAAGCTGTCTCGGGAGTTTCTAAGAAGGCCGCAAATACTAGATATAAATAATCCATCGATCGAGAAGAAAATATAACGTACATTCCATGCGAACGACGTTGCGGGAAGTGTTCCCGGTTCGAAATAAAGTTTGATAGAGACTACGGATAAAACGGTGGCGAGCATTCCTTGTATGAAACCACCAAACCACGCTGAAATGGTTACCGCCGTGAAAAATAGGAGCAATGGGCTATCGATATTGAAAAAATAATTTATGCCCATCTTAAGGCCGGTCATAAACGATACAATTATGATGGTCAGCAGATAAGGCCTAATATTTTTTAGGAACGAGATCATCCTCTAGAATAAATCACGTGCCTGGGCTACAGACAATCAGCCTGATATTTTTGTTAATGATGACCGCAAAGCGTTAGGGGCAAAAACGGACTAGTGACTGTCGATTGGGCCGGTAACCTTACGTTTAAGTTCCATGAAATACCAAGGAATAAAAGCGAGTGAAAAAATAATCATCATCGTCCAAATCAGCTGGTTAAAGCTTAGCATGAACACTTGATTTTGAATGCGACCGCCGATGGCTCTAAGAGCGGCTTCGTGACCGGTTGCCATTCCCATATTTTCGGTCATTTTTTGTCCAAGGCCTTTTGCTAACGGATAATAGGTGAATTGTGTGGTTGGGTTTAGTAACGACACTTTTGAGGTGAGGTCGACGAAGTTTTGCTGGCTGCGAGTCGATAGCAATGTTGCGACGAGTGCCACACCTGCGCTGCCGCCTAATTGTCTAAATAAATTTAGTAAACCAGAAACTTGTCCTAAATTAGCGCCCGTAAATTGACTTAAGATAGACGAGTTAATGGGAACGAATAAAAAAGCTAACGCAAATCCACGAACGTAAAGCGAGAGTAAGATATCACCTTTAGAGGAAAGTGGTGAAAACGTCGTCATTACATACATACAGAGCTCAAGACAGACGAGGCTAATGAAAATTAGGGTCTTAGGATTGCGACCTGATGTCATCTGTTTACCAATCACGGGCATCATTAATGCCGTTAGGATTGAGCCGGGAATAAACAGTAGTCCCGTTTGTGTCGCCGTAAAATGATAGGTACGACCTAAAAAAATTGGTAACAAGAAAACGGCACCGTACAGGAAAAAGCCAACGGACGCCATAAGCATGACACCGACGGCAACGATACGTTCTTTAAATAAGCGTACATTGATAATTGGATTTGGGACTTTAAGTTCCCAGAAAACGAATGCAGGTAAGCAGGTAACCGCTAAGATTGTGTTAATAACGATCGCTCGAGATGAGAACCAATCATCGGATTCCCCACGCTCAAGAACGTACTGTAGGCAACCCACGCCGGCAACAAGCAATCCCAAGCCAATGGCATCGAAGCTTTTATTATTATTTTCGCGTGCTATGGCGCCTATAAAGCGAAGTTGGCTTACTCCAAGAAGCTGGCACCCACTACGTTCTGTCCATATATTGCGCCATCGCGTATTGATGTAGATTTAAAGCAGCGTCTAAAGGACTGGGCAGATTCAGAGCAAGGGACTCCCGCTTCAAAAGAAATAATTAAGAACAAAGGTACTCTAGAGATTTTGGTGTCGCCTTTCACTACAGACATCGATTTTACCTATAGAGCTAACTAGTTGGGTATTCCGGGTTTTCTGTGG
>DDVI01000015.1:0-14619 GCA_002345205.1 Bdellovibrionaceae bacterium UBA2316
ACAAGAAAGTCGGAAGAACCATTTAAACAAATTGGCCCAGCCATGGCTGTCGCGATGGTTGCCACAATGTACGGGATTGCTATCGCTAATTTTATATTTGTTCCAATGGGTGAGTATTTGTCGAAGCTTAACAAAGAAGATCACTTGATGCGAAATATAGTTATTGATGCCATCAAACTATTGAGAAGCCGCGAACATCCTGTCGTGGTAGAAGAACATTTAAAGAGCTATTTACTATCCTCTGAACGCTCGATGCTTAACACGCCGAAGGCTTCCTAAATATGAAATCAAGGAGCTTCTAGTATGGGCGCATTTAAGCTCAAACCACCACAAAAGAATCTGCCGTCTGAACGGAAGTTTCCCTATATCGATTCTGAATTGAATGAAGGGAACTACATCGAACAAGAGATGTTACTTCAGCAGTTAACAACGCAGCCTTCTGAGGATGGAGAAAGTCTTTGGCTGCTATCGTATTCTGACATGATGACGTTGTTATTCGGTTTTTTTGTTCTCCTAATGAGCTTTTCAAAAATTGACGTTGAAGCATTTGAGAAAGTGAAAAAAGAAACTACAACTGTCTTTGGAGGCGAATACCAAAAGCCATTTCAGAAAATGAAAGAAGATCTAAAAGAAGAAGTCAAACTGCAAGGCCTAAATGACAAAGCCGTTTTCGATGAACTTGAAAAAGGTTTGACGATCACATTTCGAGGATCTATTTTTTTTGATTCGGGATCGGCCGATTTAAAGCCTGAGGCTATTGACCTTTTAAAAAAAGTAATTCCAGTAGTTAAAAAACAAGATTCTAAGTTTAATGTTGTGGTCGAAGGCCACACCGACGACAATCCTATTCAAAGCGAAAAGTTCCCAAGCAATTGGGAGCTTTCTAGTAATCGAGCTTCCGCTGTTTTACGACTTTTCGAAGAAAACGGATTTGATAAATCGCATTTAAGGGCTATTGGTTTTGCAGACACTTTGCCAATTTTACCCAACCGAGATGATAAGAACAAAACCATCCCTGAAAACCAAAGTCAAAACAGACGAATTGTTCTTAAATTGGTAAGAGTCACAAAAAAATAAATTTCAAAACGTAAGGTAGCCACCGAAAAGAAGATTAACAGCTTCAATGGCGCCTGATCCCATCACAGCTGTCCCGTAGTTCCACTCCCCGACAAAACCCCAAGAGTCGCTCATTGGATATTCAACGCCACTCTTAAGTGAAAGATATCCTCCTGCCGCCAACACATCATCTTGAGTAGAATTGCTAACAATAGAAGCCTGAGCAAAACCCAAACCCAAGCCAAAATAGGTTAAGTAACCCTGCATTGATATCTGAGAACTATCTTTCCCTGAAATATTTTTTGTCATCTTTGGACTCAACCAAGGATAAAACTTCAAGCCTGCACCGGTAAAACCTACACTTGATCCAGAACTCCCAAGACTCCTAAAATGTTCAGCAAAAATAAAATAGGGACCCGAAAGTGGGAAATCGATACTAACGCCAAAGGCTCCCGGAGATTCTTTTCGAGTCGATTTTTGGCCACTTGCAGACTTTGCAACTGCGTCCCCAAGGCCCGTGGTAAAAATAGTTCTCGTTTGCTCAGCTAAACTACTTTCTCCGGAGGTTAAAATACCCATGATAGCTATCCAAAAAAAAAGACTAAAAAATCTCATTTCTTTTTTTCCTCTCTAATTTTAGCAATCATCTTAATGGCCTCATCAAACGAGCTATCGAGTGCGAGGGCTTTTTCAAACCACTTTAACGCTTCGTCGTAGTTTTTTTGCAAATAATAAACAGAGCCCTTCAACGAAAGTGCTCTAATAAAACTAGGGTCTACTTCTAAAACTTTATCAATATCAACAAACGCCCTTTCAAACTGACCTGCCTGAGCGAATTTTTGAGCGTTATGAAGTTTCTGTAATATGTCTCGTGCTTGGCTAACGTCTTTAAGCGGAGTCAACTTAACATAAACTTGCGTCGAAGTCAGTCCAAAAGGCTTCGACGGCAAAAGGACTATTTTGGTATCAAAGTCCTTTGATTCAAAGCTTAAATTTAAAAACTCACCCGAGGCAGGAGTACCCCCAACTTTGTCGCCAAGATATGTATAGGATATCTCAATCGGGGTTTTCCCTAACGACTTTTTTTGGGACGAGTTCTGTTGGGCCGCAAAAACTTCGATATCACTAGGTTCGCTTTGAATTTTAATTTTACTTGAACACCCTAAAAGAAAACAAAGTGAACCAAGAAATAACTTTCTAACATTGCTCTTCGAAAAAGCAAGATTGACTTTACACATGTTCATTTCCATTCCTTATTTTACTCCATTTTACTACAAAAAAAGACAGGTCATCAACTAATTCAGCCGTTGATTTAAATTGCAGAACATTTCTTCTAATCTTCTCCAAAAGATCTTGAGATGAATTCCTTTTTCTCTGATCTTTGCATATAAGTTTAAACAGATTGCGTTCGCCGAATGCTTTACCTTCCGGATTTTGCACATCCAAAAGCCCATCAGAGAAAAAAACCATCGATTCTCCATCATCAATTTGAAATTTAGAGGCTTTATATTTTGCGTTCGCATTTTCTCCAAGTCTTGGCCCAGGATCAGACATAAAAAACTTTAAATCTTTTTTAATCAAGTCCCTATCCTCGGAGGGAAGCGAAAACGGAACTTCATGGCTAGCGTTAGCAATATTAATTTCACCGGATTCTGTATTCAAAGACGCTACAACACAAGTCATCATTAATTTTCCCCCTGCTGTATCGCAGATGACTTGGTTTAGTTTTTCCAATGTATCGACTGGAGAAATAAATGACGACGATATTAAACTTACCGCGGCCCTAGCAACGCCAGTCAGCATTGCTGAATTTAGTCCGTGACCTGTAACATCTCCGATCAGAAAAACAAACAAATGATCTTTTTGAAAATAGTACCACCAATCTCCACCAGCATGACTGGCTGGCTGGAAAAATCCGGCAAAACTAGCGCCGCCAAAATCATTGACTGGCTCAGGAAAAAAACTTTTCTGTAGGTTTCCCGCCAAGCTCATTTCTGTTTCGATTTTTGTCTTTTCCTCTTTTTCAAATATTAGATTTTTAATCTGTTTACGCATGATTTGAAATTGGTTAGTCATTGTCGCAACTTCATCCTCATCATTCGAAGTTGGTAATTCAGTGTCGAACTTACCTCCGCCAAAATCACTCATTGCTTGAGATAAAACCTTAATTCCATTTGTCAGTTTATTCGAATATAATATTGATATCAATATTGCGATTGACAGCAAGGCAACAAATGCAGCCACTGCTTTGAATAAAAAAAGTACTGAAGCTCTATCAGCCAGTGATGATGGTGTTGTAATAATAAATATGAGTGGATTTAGACTATCATTATTTACTCTCAAAAAAGATACTAGCAAGCTCCCTTTATCTTTTGCTTTAACTTCAAAGCTTCCCTCGCCGCTTGTCTGACTAAGTAGCTTTTGGTAAACTTCTGAACCATAAACAGTTTCAAGACTTTCTTTTTCTTCGGGCCATAGTTTTCCTGTAGGTGTGATAATAACCAGGTTTTCAAAACCCTCCTGTTTTTTCAAATTAGAAATGGCTTCTCTTAAGTTTTCAGGTTTCTGAGAATTCAAAAAAATAAGATTTGTCGAATTCAGTAGGTTAAACTGATTCTCTAGTAAAGAGAGTTTCTTATCGTTTACAAAAGTAGTTATCGCAAAATGCAGAAAAATCCCAAGGCAAAGGGATGGAATAACGACTAACAATGCTAAAAACTTGATTCTTAGACTCATTGGTAAATAATAGATCTTATGGTGTCTAATGTCAGTTTTTTTAAGACTTCTAACTTAGGTCGAGGTTTCTACTATTTTGTAGAAAAAGTAACCTTGTATTTTTTTGGATTTCTTTTGGCATTGAGTTTATATGCGCTGTCTAGCGAATCCTTTTTTCTACCATTTATTCCAGAGCTAACTGAAGGATTAGATGCGATGGCTGGAATCAGTTCAAAATCTGGTCATTCGTCAAAAAAGACGATCACCGATTCGCTTTGGCTTCCAACGGCATCAAACCAAATCGTATATTCAGGCGATGCACTATTTACCGATTCTGAATCTACTCTTGTCATCAAAATCAATGACACTGCAAAACTTTTTGTAGAACCAGACTCTTACATTCGGTTGCGCAAAATTGACGGAAAACCTTTGATTAGGCTTAGTAAAGGAGTCGTTAAGGCCGAAGTAACAGACGAACAAATTATTTTTATTAAAAAAGGGGCTATGATTGAAAAGGCCATACTGCAAAAAGGTACCTATTTTATAAAAAATGACCAGACATCCGGCATTCAAATTACCACTTATGATCAAAATGTGAATTTATCCCATGGCAAAAAAGAGAATACTGAGCAAACCAAGTCTTCAATGGCTCAAGCAGAAGATGATTCACAAATGGACTCAAAAAGCCCACATCTCGAACAAGAAATTAACAATGGCGTAGAACAAGAGATCCAATATGACTTGCCCACTCCGACTCAAGGAACGATCTTTTTAGTAAAAAATCCAAAGGAAATTGCCATAGGGTCCATGGCTAAATGTCCAAATTCGTGCTCATTTAAAGTTTATTTCAATCAAACAAATGTTCTAGAAAAGAACATGAAGATTAACGAACCCACAGTATTAAAAATACCACCTGATAAAATCCAAGAAGGCTACTATGAATGGACATTTGAAACTGAAACGTCGCAATTCAAATCTGATTTTAAAGTAAAGAAGTTTTCTGAGGACGAACTTTCAAACGCACTCTTGAATGAAATCCCAATTGAGATTCAGTACTAAAACCTTATCCAACTGCCCCCTTGATTTCCTGCATAATCCAATGCTTTTGAAATTCGAATTCAAAAAAAGGACCCTACTCAAACCTATTGGATTACAAAGCAATATCCCTGAAAAAATTTAAAAACCTCGCTGATAACCTATAAATTTCAGTTTCGGCAACCGAAAAGATAAATAAGATGAGTAACTACCACGATCATTTGCCTATATTATACGACGATATACAAGATCCAGTCTGCGTCTTTGAAAAATCAGGAGATGTTCACTATTGTAATGAGGCCTTTTCAACGATCACCGGAATTTCAGTTGTTCGTTTTCTAAATCGAAAAGTTACAGTTTATAACGCTTTAAAGAAACTAGATGGTTTGGATCTGAATTTTAGCTCAGTTGAAAATTTTGTACAACAAAGCGGCATCCGAATTTGCAAATATGAAACTAAAAAAAATCTGCGAGGTCTAGGCCAATTCTCTTTCAAAAAATTCAACTATGAATCCTCACAACAACTTTATTTTTTAACATTTAAAGATCTTACAATTGAAGAAGATCTAGTTAAATCTTTTCGTTTCGAGACAAATATATTAAATAAAAAAATTTCTGAAATGAACCAACTTATCGAAATCTTCCAAAGAATTCGACTTTTAGATCAACCTACACAAATTCTAAATGAATACATCGATTTCTTTATAAAATCTTCGAATATTTCACTAGCCTGCATATACGAAGAAAATGAAGTAAAATTTGTATTTAAATCAGATTCCTATCCGGAAGAAAAATTGGCGTCTCTAACGCAGGACTTAGGCTTATATCTAAGTGATAAACTAATTTCTAAATATATAACAGACAAGTTGAAGTGCGCAAATAATTTAGAAGACTATTACTACTGTAGCTTCGTGCCATTCAAATTCGGACAAAAACTTTTACTCGTTGTCTTTATTTTTGAAGACTTAGACCTATTAAAAGATTTCGCACATCAAACCGCAATTATATTGAATGAACAACTTTATTTAATGATTAACAACCTCAATCTCAAAGAATTATCATATACAGACGGACTAACCCGCTTAAGAAACAACATGTTTTTCAGAAACAAACTGGATGAGGCATTTATACAAAACAAACCCGTTCATTTAGCTCTTTTTGATGTCGACTATTTTAAAAAAATAAACGATGTCTATGGTCACCCCGGGGGAGACGCCGTATTAGTATTTTTAGGAGAAATCGTTCCTAAAACAATAAATCAACTCAAGCCCGAGGTGACAGATATTACAATTGCAAGAGTCGGAGGAGAGGAGTTCGCAATTTTAATTGTCGACAGTACTTTAGACTTCATGAAGATTTTTGCCGAAGAACTACGAAAAAAAGTAGAAACCTCAAAAGTAAGATTCAATGACTTAGACATTAACCTGACGATTAGCATTGGAATAGCTTCTTCAGGGCAAATATCAAATTCCAGCGCAGAAAAACCGAAAACTCTTTATAAATTAGCCGACGACGCTCTTTATATTGCTAAACGCACAGGACGAAATCGGATATCCTTATCACATGATTCAAACTAAAAGTGTCTATCAATTGAATGATTTTGAATTTAGAAATATCGTCGCAACTCATCCAATTAAAAGTTCAGTTTGCGTAGCTAATGGACTAAATGATCGGAGCGTGATTGATGAAATCAACAAGAAACAAATTACCGCTGTCATTCAGAATTCTCTTTTTCCACTTGAGGAAAAGCTTAGGCTTTTAAAAAAATTGAACGTCTTAAACATCTATAACACGGATATTTCCTTAATTGGCGGCCAAATTAAGAGTACAAAATTCAATACAAAATCGGACCGAGAGGAAGTTTTAGATGAACTGTTCGACGAAGCACATGTCGATTTAACTAAGGTCAAAAACAACGACATTTTTAGTGTTAGTCAAGAATTGATGATGAACGCTCAAATTGATGCCCCCACCTTGGCGATCCAAATGTTGCAAAAAGAATCACAGATTATTTTTGAAAAAAATGATCTCCACAATCTTTTTGCTATATCCGTCATAGACAACTTTGGATCACTTGTCCCAAAAACAATGCTTTCGCAAATGAAATTCGTTTTTGAAATGGGCTTTGCTGGGGGCATGTCTCAAAAAAAAGAAGGGGCCGGATTGGGGTCATCTCTTATTTTCAACGCTTGTGACACAATGCTGATCGCCGTTAAACCAAATTTAAAAACAAGAGTATCTGTGATACTCCCCTACCAAATTCCACAAAAAAAAATCGAACAAATTCAAAAATCAGTAATAATTTTGGGAGAATAATATGTCAAAACTTGAATTCAAATTAAAACAGGACCCTGGACTTACACAAATCATTTTTTCTGGCCAAATCGATGAGACCTTTCCACCCGAATTGCATAAAATAGAGTTCGGTCAAACTCTAAGCATAGATTTGCAGAATGTGACAGCAATCAATTCTCTAGGTATTCGCGAATGGATTAAATTTATTGGGCATATAGGAACAATCAATCTTGAAATTTTCAATTGTCCTAAACTTTTTATAGATCAAGTGAATATGGTCCAAGGATTTATTCCTTCGCCATATTCAATTAAATCATTTTATGTACCATACTTTAATGAAGAGGAAAGCCTCGAAAAGAATGTGCTCTTTACTTTTGGAAAAGAATACGGAACTGGACCACTGAAAATCAACGGATCAGTTACCGATGAAAAAGGAATTAGATTCGAAATCGACGTGATTGAATCAAAATATTTCAATTTTTTAAAATCTTCTTAGACGTAGTACTGAATATCTCGCTTAACTTTCTGAGAAAGTGACCTAACTTATTTTCCATTGGCGTGATTTTACATGCCCTCGACTTTAGTCCTTTTTGCGTCAAAGGAAATGACTCACTTTGATACGCTCATTAGTCGTTATTCGGTCAATTACCTTGCCTACTACGGACGTAATTTAATCGAAGGCGATATGAATTTCCACCCCCCACATGAAACTAAGCTTTTGCCCAACAATACCGATATGTTAAGAGTGAAATTTGTATTTCAAATCTTCTCATTTTGTGTTTTTACAATTCTTACGGGCTGCTCCTCGGGCGGAAGTGGAATCGTTGACTCAAAATTGAAAATCAATATGGAAAGAATATCAAACGCAGAAATCCATGAGGGCGACACTTTTGTATTAAAAGTTTCAAGAAATTCAGAAACGGGCTCTACAAATTCCACAGATTCTTCTAGTGATAAAAATACGACTTCACCAAGCAAACCGGAAATTCGTCTACAGGCAACTTACGGTGGCGACTTTGCGCCAAGTGATCTACCTCAGGCTCCTACGGAATTCGTAATCCCCGAAAATCAGGACGAAGCCCAAATCAGTTTTCTAATTCCTCCAGATGGCCTCTATGACTCAAGAACGAAACTTTTAAAAATTACCACAACCGATGGGTCGCTACTTGAAACAGAAATTATAAATACCGATGCGTTTCCTCAGATTTCGTTAAGTTCTGTTCAAGCAACTGAAGGACAAACTGCGGTTCTCACAATCACGTTGGATCATGGATCAAAAGTGCCTCTCGTATTTGACTACGAATTTCAGTTCGGCACAGCCTCCGGCAACGACATCGAAAACTCTGATAGCTCCGTGATTATCGCAGCAGGTGAAGTTTCAAAGAACATAAACATCGTTTTAAAATCAGATTCTTTTTGTGAGACCAACGAGACTTTTTCAATTCTTGTAAAGCCTCCTTTGGGACTTGGATCAACTCAAAGTTCTGGGATCGCTGAAAACTTCACGATCATAGACAGCACACTTCCCACATATTCTATTTCTTCAGTGACTAATACTGAAGGCAGTTCAAGTTCTGTGACTTTAAGCTCCAACATGAGTTGTCCATTTGATCGCACAGTCAGTGTTTCAACTCAAGACCAGACCGCAGCCAGTGGATCGGACTATACGGCGATTACAAATCAAAATTTTGTAATCGCGTCGGGAACGACACAGGTTTTGGTTCCAGTTTCAACGCTTAATGATTCTTTAAATGAAAACGATGAAACATTTTTAGTTTCTATCGTGGCCGCAACGAAAGGAATTGTATCCGGTTCTGGTACAGTCACAATCACTGACAATGATCCTCTCCCAACTCTTAGTTTCACTAGTTCCACGTCAACATATGCAGAGAATGCCGGAACCGTGCAAGTTAACTACTCTCTAAATCAAGCCTCGGGTCGAAATATCACAGCAACCCTTTCGCTTTCGGGCACAGCTACAGCGGGCAGCGACTACGCAAACCTCGGAAACTCAATCACTATTCCTGCCGGAACAACCTCAGGAAGCATTTCAGTTTCCATCACTGACGATTCAAGATATGAGTCCAGTGAAAATATGATCTTAACACTGAGTCAACTATCTGGAGCCAATGCCGGAGCTGCACTTATACACACGCTAACCATTACAGATAATGACAGTCCTCCAGCGGTTTCTATTTCCTCGGGTCCAACTATCAATGAAGGAACAAGTGCCGCATTCACGGTCACACTCTCAAATGCCAGCGACTTTTCTACTACTGTGAATTATGCAACATCCGACGGAACTGGCGTTGCGGGTTCACACTACACAACAACGAGCGGAACCTTAACTTTTGCCGTTGGCGAAACTAGCAAAACTATTAGTGTCTCAACCCTCGACAATTCGACACCTTGTCAAACTGATAGGACTTTTAGTGTAACTATCAGCAGTCCGACAAACGCCACGCTCGGATCAGGGACTTCTAGCACGGCGACTATAAAAGACAATGATAACCCAACACTTACAATCGCTGACGTGTCAGCGACAGAAGGTAATACAGCTACTTTAACGGCATACCTTCAAATGGCTTGTGCAAAAGCTGCTAGTTTTAGTTGGACTACCCAAAACAACACGGCTATCAGTGGCACGGATTATACGGCAGCTAGTGGCAGCGTGAATTTTGCCATCGGTGAAACATCGAAAACGATTCAAGTCTCAACAATAAATGATGTCATTGACCAAGGATCAAGGAATTTTAAAATTAACTTTTCAAATCCAACAAACATCGATCTGCCTGTTTCACCGACAACGATTACCATCAACGATAATGATTCAGCTCCCACTATTTCCTGGGCCACTGCTTCGCAAACCGTCACCGAAAGCCAAGGAAGTTTACTCGTGACCGTAAGCCTTTCACACATCACAAATCGCGTTGTCACCGCCAGTATTGCCCCCAGTGGCACAGCCGTTAATAATGTCGACTACACTTTGCCGAGCACTACTTTGAATATCCCTGCAGGGCAGTCCTCAGCCCAAGTGACAGTGAATATTTTAAGGGACAACGATGCCGATGACGGAAAGATTTTAAAACTAACACTATCGTCTATTACGGGCGAACCCCTTGGTGCCACAACAGAATACGACCTAACAATTTTAGATGACCCCTATCAAGGGCCCATCATGACAGCGACATCAGATTCAAGTAAAATCACGTATTTAAGTGGAATCAATTCGTCTCTCGTATTGGCAGCAGGAGTTCCCAACAGCAACACAGGGGGACTACTTTCACAAAATTCTTCAGGATCTCCGAAAGTTCAAGACTTCTCTTGGTCAGGTGACTCCAACAAGGTAGTCTTTATTGGAAATTTCGAAAGAGCTTCTAGTTTTGATCTTTTCTCGGTGAATCCCAATGGCACGTCACGCACACGTCTGAATCCATCCGGCTGGCCGAACACTCGCCAAGTTTTAAAGGCTCAAAGTGTTTCTGGAACGACTCGTGTAATTTATCAATTCGACCAAACCACAAGTGGCCTTTATGATATTGCTAGCGTGAATACAGATGGCAGCAGTCCGGTCAGTATTGCATCAGGACTGAATACAGGAACGGAAAGCGTAAAAGATTTCGCAGTTTCCCTAGATGGAAGCAGAGTAGTCTACATAGCAGATACCGCAACGGCTGGAAGATTTGAAATTTTTTCGGTCACTCCCACAGGGGCAAGTACTCAAAAACTTAATTTAACGCTTTCTGCAGGTCAATCTGTGGATCGTTTGAAGATCAGCCCCGATTCTACCAAAGTAGCCTTTGTAGTCATGACCGGAAGCGGTCCTACTAGAACCGAGAGTTTATTTATATCACCTGTCAGTGGCGGGTCCTCATCTTTACTGAGCCTCAGTGTATCCTCAAGACAAATTGGCGATTTTCAATTCTCGCCAGACTCATCAAAAATAGCGTTTACTCATAACGCCACAACCAGCACCCTATTTGATCTTTATGCAGTCAACTCAAATGGATCATCTCGATTCAAAATTAATCCCACATACACCGTGGGAAGCGGCATTAGTCTTTTTAAATTTACATCAGATTCATCTAAAATTGGATTTTTAACAGATGCTACAACCGCCAATGAATTTGATCTCTATATCGGGTCAGCCAGTGGAAGTTCGTGCTGTACTAAACTCAATGATTCATTAGTAGTTGGTGGAAAAATCGAGTCCTTTGATTTTACAGCAAACTCTTCATCTGTCGTCTATTTAGGAAGACAAGATTCAAATACCATTAGGGAATTGTATTCTGTTTCAACTTCCGGAAGCAGTCGTGTGAAACTCAACCTTACGCCCGTGATGAATGGGAACATATCAAAATTCATCATTGTTCCTAACGGCAGTCGCGTCATTTATCTCGGTGATCAGGATTCACAAGGCCAAAGTGAAGCCTATTCTGTGAATCTGAATGGCACCTCAAGAGTTAAACTCAATCCATCTTTATCGGCAGCAAGAAAAGCAGATGATATTTACGTTTTACCCAATAGCAGCAAAGCCCTATACAGAATGAACAACGAAGACATCACAAAATATGAATGGTATTCTATAAGTCCGGCCGGTGGAACTTCCACTAAACTTTTTAGTCCAGATTAAATAATGAATCAAAAGTGTATCCTATTTTTCTAAAAATAGGCGCGGGGTTCACAATTAAAGCCCGCGCCTACACACATAACCTTCGTCAGATTCTGCTAACGCTTAATCTGACAAGGAAATCAGGATCTTGTGATTTCAATTTCGCACTCCCAAAGTTAGCAGTTCTAAATTTGGCTCTGGCAAAATGAAATTTTGAACCGGAATTCTAAAAAAAACCCGCTGGTTCAAGCTCACTTTTTGAATCACTCACTCGGCGGGCAAAGCACAGCGGAAGCCGATATTGTTGTTCGTGTTAGAGGGCGCATTATTCCAATTCGACGTCCAACGACCCACATTGCCACCATTATTCCAATTGCCCCCGGCAATCAGACCGCGAGAAGACCCACGTCTTCCACCCCAGTCTGGTATTCAGATCACTGACTCCTTAAATAAACCCAAATTCACTTTTAAAATTTCTCTCTTTAACGTCGCACTATTGGTGCAAAATTTCACATGCCCCAAATAGGAATTAATTGTCATCAGATAAGGATGCAATTCACCACGGTGCCTTTTGGGGCTTTCTGTTGTTTTGCTATCACTAAGCAATGCTTGAATTCTTGCTTTTTTCAATTTTTTCTTCATTCTTCGGAAAAACGCCCCTCTTAATCTCATTTCATTAGGCCGAATGAAAAATCCTAAAAACGAAACCCCATCTCTGCATTTGGCAATTTGCACTTTCTGAGGACTTAAAGTCAAATTAAGGGACTCGGTAATAAATACTTCAATTTTTTCTCGAAGTATTTGCGCCTCATTCTGCGAATCCGCAAGCATTATAAAATCGTCCATGTAGCGAATATACTTTTTCACTTTAAGCTTTCTTTTTACAAACTGGTCAAGCTCGTTTAGATAAATATTGGCAAATAACTGGCTTGTCAAATTACCGATAGGAATTCCATGGTTTGGAGCATTGGCTATTAATTTCTTCAAACACCGCAACAGCCTTTCATCAATAATTGTTTTAGAAATTATCTTAAATAAGATGTCTCTATCGATGCTCGGAAAGAATTTTTTTATGTCACACTTTAAAAAATACTTTTCCGGATGGTCGGATATCCACTTTTTCATAAGCAAAGCCGCCCTGTGGTGACCGCGTCCGGTTCTGCACGCATAACTATAGGTAGAAAATTGATTATCAAAAATAGGCTCTAGAGTCTGGTGAATTGAATGATGAACGACGCGGTCTCTAAAGCAGGCTGATTCTATCAGCCTTTTCTTAGGCTCATGAACGTAAAAGCACCTGTAATTTCCAAACTCATAAGTTTCATTTTTCAATTCTTCTGAAATTTTTAATATATTTTCTTCAAGGCTGTGATTAAATTGAATTATTGAATATCTATAAAACTTACTCTTTGAAGCTTTATAGAAACAACGCCGAAGTCGTTTGAAATCAGAAATTTCATCAAAAATATTATCAAACGTCTTTGGCATTGTGCTCTGTTTTTTCGACAATTTTAATCCAGCCTGAAACCATTTTCCCAATTTCAATAAGATCCACCGACAGTTTTTCGTACTGACCTTCAGACGTATAACCCATTCTGCGACCAATTCTTAATAAATAACCCGCCATCTGAAATTGTATTCTGGCCTTGGACAAATGATAAGCTCTTTCCCTTCTTTCGTAAGATCCCCAATAGATACTCTCTGTTCCTTGAAGAAAAAACTTCTCTGTTTTTTCGGCCAATGTGTATCGCTCATTTTTTGGATACTTTTTCAAAACTGGAAGCAGTGCCAAATTGAAGTTTTCAATTTTTTGCAAAATTTGCGGACCTTGAGTTTTTGTCATACTTTCTTCCTTCTGAATTATTCTTTTCGGCTCTGCGAATTAGCCCGCCTATCCCTGGAAGAATTGACTCTTCAATCTGTTTTTTTATTTGATCTCGATCAGTGACAAGCCCATTGACTTCCAACTGGATCAGTAAATTAATTAAATAATTCCTAGCTTGACTAAAATATTGAACCTTAGACGTCTTATCAAATGTATAAAACCCATATCCGATAGACTGAATACTTTTGAAAGCATTTTCAAAAAGCACCCGAGCTTCGCTGTTTTCGACCATATCGCTCTTTATTTTTATTGTTAGTGCCAGCAACTCTGTATAAATACCAAGATTTGAAAGTACAAATTTTCTAGGTACTTTGATTTCATCTGACGCTTCTTTTACTTCATTGGATTCGGTTTCGGAAGTTCCACCTATGTCAGGATTTAAAACTTTTGTCTCTTTGTTTTCGCCAGGATTTTTTTCCGCAGAACCCAAATACGCAGTGCGAGCCCAACCCAACTTTTCTACGGAAGCCAAATTACATTCCCAGCTTCTGTTTTTCTTTCTTACAATGATTTTCCCTTGGGCTGCATAATGTCTTAACGTCCTTTCAGGCTTAGCGTACATTTTAGAAACCTGCTGTATCGAAACCCACATAACTATTTCCATTTTTGATAAAAATATTTTTAATTCTAGATTTTAAATTGTTTACAGAATTTGGTTTACTATCTGAAAATAGTAAATTCAACTATTCTAATTGAATCGTTTATTTTTTCTGCGATAGCTCAATTGTTTTAGAGCGCCTGCTCTAGGTAAAGTACAAAATTTAACCAATTTTTCTAACAATATCAGATTGTCTTTTTTTTTCGACGCTTATTCTAAAAATTTTTAAAAAAATTTTCGAATCGCTACGCGATGAAAGGAAAGTCTACTCCCAGAAAACTATATCTTGTGACGATTGAAAAAAATGGGGAGGATAATGGATAGTTTAATCGCGATTCTTGCCGTCAAACCAGTGTCCTTCGGCCACTTCTTGCCGCTGTAGCGGCAAGTTTGCCGTCAATAATCACGTCACTCGGCGGGCAA
>DDVI01000015.1:14954-17994 GCA_002345205.1 Bdellovibrionaceae bacterium UBA2316
CCAAGAGCCCCCGGCAAACAGACCGCGAGAAGAATTGCCGTTATCTGTATATAAATAGATGTAATCGCCGTGGAACTTTGCCGAATTAGCGGCAACAGATTTAGCATTGCCGCCGTCAGTGCCGACCATCGGCAAACCTAAAGGGAAATTAAAATAGGCCGCTCCATAATTGGCACCAGAAATAGACCATTCAGTTGTATAGTTGGGTCCAGTTTGACCCGCTATTGTTCCGCCTGGGCCAACGATTCCATTGAACAAGAAACTATTGATATCAAAGCTCGATGAATATCCGTTGGAAGTATCTACCGCCGATTGAATTCCCGTACACGTGTGAGAGGCAGTACTGCAAGTCATCTGATCACTCACCCATTGCCAAACGTTACCAACATGGTCTTGGGCGCCATAGCGTGAAACACAGTTTTTAGTTCCTACACTACCTATATTAAACGAATCCGGACCACCTGCCGCTACTCGGGCTAACTCGGTTCCTGTAAAAGTAGTGGCTGTAATTCCAGAATGGGTATTGGCATTACAATAATTAAGGGTCGTATGCGCCGTCGAACCACTTCCGTTTTCATAACTGCTAATTTGTGCATCGGTCAGTGGATCGGCAGTGCCCGACATATCTGGCTCTCCTGTCAAAGTTCTCCAGGCTGCCATAGCTCGATATTCTCTATTTCTTAATAAACGTTTAGATCCGTAGTATCCGTCAGTGACTGACTGGCACGTAGACATTGAATTTGTCTGGTTAATATTCACCATCGGCGGCTTGTAGCCACCATTCGATACTGGATCAACAGTATAAGCCAATGCACGCTCTGTGGTGGTTAGGCTTCCACTATTTAAATCAACCCAACCTCCGGCCTGTCGATAATAACAAGTTCCACCGTCGGTATCATAATAGACATTTCCAGGGGTTCCAATTGTACCAGTGGGGGTCGCTGTACCAAAGCAGTCGCCCGCCGTGTTTCCGGCACCGCACATACCCGTGCCACCCGTTGCTTGGCTTTTTGTCCAATTGCAAGCGGCCACCCAGCGGTCTACAAATAAGTTATAACCAAAATCATAAAAACCTGATGTTAAATTCAATGGCGACGCGCTTGGCCCTGTTGAATAAGGGGCCGCTCCGATACCAGTATAGACGCATCTCTGGTGGTTCAAAGCATCACTAGGAAGTCCCATAAGCTGGCACATTTCATAATTGGCAGCATCTCTATGCACAAGCACCATATTTGCTGGCGGGATCGGAACTGTGATTCTATAGGCTGAGTTACTCGCAGGCATCTCTTCAGGCCACCCGGCTGTGGGCACCAGCACTACAGCGTAATCATAGACTTGAGGGCTGGCGGCAACGTTCGTGTCGTTACACGTTTTCGCACCCGTCCCAGTCGCCGTACAAACCTGACAACTTGTCGTCATCGTATTGGTGCACGCTGTGGTTGTTGTTGAATCCAACGTATTACCTTGGCCAGTTCTAACTAAAGAATAGGCCGTGGAACTAGAGGCTCCCGTAAACGCATTCCATGTTATAACCGTTTTTCTTGATTGCGGAGTTCCTGTCGGAGCACCAGGGGCATCGCCATAAGCCTGAACCAGCAACACACCTTTATATTTTGTAGATGTATTTGATGTGGTTTGTGCCGATTGACTTACTAAATTGTCATACTCAACTCCTGAGGAAGAAACTTTTGCCGTAAATGTATACGTAGCACCTGATTTCAAACCAGTTGCAGAAAACGACGTCGCCGAGTTCGTCGCCGTTCCAAGTAAAGTCGTCACGCCTCGCGAAGTTCCGTAAATATTTACTACATCCGCAAAAGTACCCGCCGCTGGAAAATTTATCGTTGCAGTGGTTGTCCCTGTGATGACCACTGACGTCGCCCCAGAAAACGTATAATTACCTTTGAAATTTGAATTACCGTCATTGGCACTAGCATCGAATGCCCGAACAACATAATTATGAAATGAACTATCAACAAGCCCTGCGTGGTTATAACTAGTCGTTGTGTTAGATACACTGGCTATAGCGGTCAATGTACCGTCCGTACCCATTTCATATATTCGGTATCCTAGCACCGAAGAATTTGTAGCTAGCGTCCACTGGATCTTTAAAGATGAGCCACCAATTGCTGTTACAGAACTTACCCCAGCAAATCCAAAATCCTTTGTAGTCGTTGTAGGATTTGTCGGAGTGGGAGTAGTCGAAGTTGTAGACGAACTTCCCGAGTCTCCGCCGTTGAGACAGCCACTCAACATAAACGATCCCATCGTAATACAAACTAAAAATATTTTTTTGAATTCGATATTAATTTTCATACGACCATTTGTTCGGCAAGTACCTGAACGAACTAAAGGATTTTACGAATTTTAAGCCTCCCTCTTTGTATAAATTTAAAAAGACCCGACCTAAATCCAAAAACCGAAGCTAAAACCTATCTCGTACTGATTGTTTCAAATTGAAACATTTGCGAAAAAAACGCTTTAAATACCGCCGACCATCGCAACACCCCAGACTAAAGCTAAGGAACAACAACTAATCCAAAAATGCTTTAACCACATCCCAAGACTTTTTTAAGGCATCTTTGGTATTTGGACTACCATTCCTCTCTTCTTCAATTTTTTTATCCATTAATTGTTCGATACCAAGAGCCTTTACACGATTTGCAAACGTCTTCCGTGGAATATCCAGAATTCGAGCCGCCTCTGCTTGGTTGTAATTACCGATCCGATACGCACGCATAATCAGTTCTATTTTTTGCTTTTTTTGTTCACGCTCTAATTCGTCAAAAGTCTTTATCATGTGAACATCATCGTCGCTCATATCAATCTTCAGTTCACCATACTTAAAAACATGTTCGGGCAAAATAGTTGAGTCCTGGACTAGAACACATAATTTTTTAATCACATTTTCTAGTTCCCGAACATTTCCAGGCCAATTATATTTTTGCAAAAGTCGAATAGTATCCGGAAATAGATTTTTCTGACTACCATTTCTTTCATTTTCACGGTTAATAAAAAAATAGACCTCTTTCGTGACTAT
>DDVI01000045.1 GCA_002345205.1 Bdellovibrionaceae bacterium UBA2316
AATCTCATTTTGATACGAAAAATCCCGGGTCTAAAAAATCTGTAGGAAAAGACTACACCTGTCAAGCGAAGTGCGTTAAGCAACACTAAAAACCTCATTCTTTATCGGTATTTAGCGTTTTACCAGGCGAATACGACGCGCCCGTATTGCAAGTTAATTAAGAGTGTTTAAATTGCTCATCAATCTTATTTTAAAAGCGAGTTTGCTATGCCTCGCAGTCTGCGCCTTAAGCTTAGTCGCAGAGGCGAATACGGGCGCCAAAATTATCCAGCTCAAATCGACCCGTGCTTACGAAGCACCACCAGTAATGGACCTTAAAACAATGGCTCAATCTATCGAGGTCTTGCGAAAATCATCGGACGATGCAAGGCAGTTAAAACAAAGCGGCGCTTCTGAAGCTGAAATGGCAGAGGCGAAGCAAAACATTTTAGCCGCCATTAACACATTTGGTTCGTATCAATTTCCATCGGGGTATTTAGAGCGAAGTGAAATCGATACGCTAATTGTTACACTTTTGTCGGCGTATCCAGTGGATTCGGACGTAACGAACGCAGTTACCAAGAAACTTGCAGAACTTTCGCACACGATTTTCAGCCGAAATACAGGTGATAGCTTCCTGCGTTTTCTAAATTATCAGATGGAGCTGCAGCTTCCGGCTAGTCGCCCACAGGACTGGCCCAGATTCTTGTCGCTGCTTGAAGCCTCCAAGCCACATTCGAGTCAAATGGACATGCTGACGTTATTCTTCAAGAAGACTACTGATCCCGAAGTAAAGCTACGTGCATTCAACCAAATATACCACGTTTTGATTGATCCCGATTTGCATTGGTCAGGTCAGTTTTCGCCGACATTTTTAATTCTTTCCGCATTAAGAACATTTATTGCGGACGATCTTTCGAATCTAAAGCCAGAGCATTACATGAAAATTTTGGACTTGATGGTAAAAGTGGAAAATACAAGGCAAATAGATCCAATGTCTCAAGACGATTTAACCCGAATCATGATGAATTACGCTGAAATCCGAATTGAATTTGAAGAGAAAATTATTTTACGAGCGAATTCCTTGTCACACTACGGATTAATTTTGGGTGAATTAAGCAAGCAGGTTGATAGTGGCAAAATCTTAACGCCAGTTCAAGAAAACCTACTTAGAAAGTTGAAACTAAAGACAGAGGAACACATTTTAACACGACAAACATTATTAGGGGAATTAAAGCGGGGACGAATTATCCCATTCAGAAGAGCGGCACCGACGTGCCACTCTTTCTATGGTGGTAATTAAGTTTCAAACTTAATAAGAACAGCGCCAGATTCTACACTAGCACCTTGTTTAACACAGATTTCTTTGATTTTAACTTCACGAGTAGAACGCATTTCGTTTTCCATTTTCATTGCTTCCATGATTAACAATGGCTTGTTAGCGGGAACAACATCACCTGCTTTAACGAAAATTTCGATTACTTTACCTGGCATACCTGATTTCAATTCATTCGCACCAGAAGACCCGCCGCCTTTTTTTAATGATTCGTGTAACAACATTTCATCATTAAAAATTTTGATACTACGGAACGAGTTACGCGCAAATACCGTGTACTCTGTATCTTTACCCAGTACGTCGATTAAATACGACTGACCTTGGAATAGAAAGCTGACGTACTCTTCTGCGGACTTAAAATCGCTTTTAGAAATATCGTGATGCTGCCATTCAGAACCCTGTGCTTGCAAAGACACTTTCCATGAATGACGAGTTTCCGATACGTCTACTTTATATTTTCGGCCTTGAATTTCTGCTTCAAAATACATGGATCGACTCCTACGCTAATCGCATCGACATTTTACGGCCAATACGTTTCCAGTTAGAGGTAATATTTAGATGTCTGACGTCTTTTGATTTACGGCTGTTGTAGGCCGTAATTGCCGCCGCAATTAAAAACACGGGGTCTTCAATTTGTTTAAACATCATTGGCTCAATAACTTCAAAATTTTTCTCTATAAACTGAGTCGTGTAAGAAGCATCTCTGAATGTCGGATGATCCAGAATCGTCTTATGAAGAACGATGTTTGTTTTAATACCCGTTAATACGAACTCAGAAAGAGCGCGTTGCATACGACGAATCGCTGCCTCACGCGTATCACCCCAGGTGATTAATTTTGCAATCATTGGATCATAGTAAATAGGAACTTCGTAACCGGGATACGCATAAGAATCCACACGCATGAAAGGGCCTTGTGGGTGTCGACACGCGCGAATCACACCTGGGTGTGGCTTGTACGTAATCGGATCTTCAGCGCAAATACGAGTTTCTATCGCATGACCTTTGATCTTAACGTCTTCTTGCTTAAAGCTTAAAGGTCGACCAGCCGCCACGTATATTTGTTCTTTTACTAAATCGATACCCGTAATGGCTTCTGTGATCGGATGTTCCACTTGCAAACGAGTATTCATTTCCATGAAGAAGAATTCTTTAGTTTTGTTATCGAAAATGAATTCAATAGTGCCAGCACCTACGTAATCAATTTGCTTTGCTGCGCGAACAGCCGCGTCACCCATTTTTTGACGAACGGAATCTGGCACTGAGGGCGACGGAGCTTCTTCGATAATTTTTTGGTGACGACGTTGTACTGAACATTCGCGATCAAATAGGTGGCAAACATTTCCATGTTTATCACCGAATACTTGGATTTCGATATGCTTTGGATCGTTTACGAACCTCTCCATGTACACTGTTGGATCTGCGAAGTAGTTCTGACCCTCTGAACGACACGCGCGAAAGGCGCTTTCTAATTCAGAATCTTGGCGAACCACACGCATTCCCTTACCGCCACCACCAGCCGACGCTTTGATGATCACAGGGAAGCCGATTTCAGCAGCGACTCTGCGCGCGTCTTCGATTGTGTCAATGCCGCCATCAGAACCAGGAACGGTTGGAACGTTAGCTTTCTTCATTAAAGCTTTAGCCGATAATTTATCTCCCATTGATTCGATGTTACCCACCGTTGGACCGATAAATGTAATACCCGCATCTGTACACGCTTTTACGAAATGTGAATTTTCAGAAAGGAAACCGTAGCCTGGATGGATGGCATCCACTTTAGCTTCTTTTGCCACTTCTATAATTTTTGGAATATTTAAATACGATTCTTTAGATGGTGCCGGCCCAATGTTGTAAGCTTGATCCGCCAAGAATACGTGCAAGCTATCGCGATCCGCATCGCTGAATACTGCGACGGATTGGATCCCAAGCTCGCGACAGGCACGAGTAATACGAATCGCAATTTCTCCACGATTCGCAATTAGAATTCTTTTAAAAGGTAATTTGTCCATAATGTCTCCTTAGCCTCTAAATGTGTTCTAAAGGGGGATATTTCCGTGCTTCTTGGCCGGGTTTACATCTTTTTTGTTTTTTAGCATCTCTAGTGCGTCGATAATGCGCTTACGAGTTAATGCCGGCTCAATAACTTCATCTGTGTAGCCCAGTTCTGCGCTAACATATGGGTTATTGAATTTCTTTTCGTATTCCGCAATTAAACGAGCACGTTCTGCCGCAGGGTCTTTTGCTTTTTCAATTTCCGCACGTGAAATAATGCTAACGGCACCTTCCGCACCCATTACGGCGATTTCTGCTGATGGGTAAGCTAAATTCACATCGGCTCTTAACAATTTAGAACCCATAACGATGTACGCACCACCGTACGCTTTACGAGTCACTACCGTTACTTTAGGAACTGTAGCTTCCGCGTAAGCGTAAAGTAATTTAGCACCGTGAGTGATGATACCATTCCATTCTTGATCTTTACCTGGCAAGAAACCGGGAACGTCTACGAAACTTACGATTGGGATATTGAACGCATCACAGAAGCGGATGAATCGAGCGGCTTTTCTAGACGCTTCAATGTTTAAACATCCCGCTAGAACTTGCGGCTGATTACCTACGATACCTACCGGGCGACCGTTAAAACGCGCAAAACCAACAACGATATTCATCGCATAGTCTTTGTGTACTTCTAAGAAATAACCCTCATCCACGCACTCTGTGATAACTTGTACGATGTCGTAAGGCTTTTTGGGATTATCAGGAATTAATGTATTTAAAGATTCAACGATACGGTCTGGGCGATCATTCGTTGGCAAGATCGGGGCATCATCAAGATTATTCGCAGGTAAGAAGTTTAACAATTCGCGAATCATCAACAAGCAGCTCTTGTCATCGTCCACAGCGAAATGTGCAACACCTGATTTTTGAGAGTGCATACTAGCGCCGCCTAAATCTTCTTTAGTCACATCTTCATGAGTTACTGTTTTGATTACATCAGGACCAGTAACGAACATGTAACTAGATTTATTAACCATGAATACGAAGTCAGTAATACTTGGGGAATAAACCGCACCACCGGCACATGGACCCATGATTGCCGTGATTTGCGGGATCACCCCGCTACTGGTTACGTTGCGAGTGAAAATGTCAGCGTAACCACCAAGCGATTCAATACCTTCCTGGATACGCGCGCCTCCAGAGTCATTAATAGAAATAAAGGGAGCTCCGTTTTTGCCAGCAAGATCCATAACTTTACAAATCTTGTTTGCTTGCGTGCGTGACATGGATCCGCCGAATACAGTGAAGTCTTGGCTGGAAACATAAACTAGCTTTCCATTTACGCGACCGTACCCTGTGATAACACCATCACCCGGAGTTAATGTTTTCTCCATGCCGAAGTTAGTACATCTGTGAGTCATCAAGCGATCTGTTTCAACGAAACTGCCTGGATCAAGCAATACATCTAATCGTTCGCGCGCCGTCAGGCGTCCGCCTTTTTTGTGTTTAGCCACGCGGTCTTCACCGCCGCCTTTCATGGCGTCTTCATTTTTTCTTTCAAGCTCTTGAATTTTCAAGAGGTTCAAATTGGTTTCCATCGATACTCCTCAGGAACAAAGTTTAAAAATCAGAAATTAAAATATTTATTAAATTTAAGGATAACTGCGACCGTATAAACGAGGAAATGGTGCCGTCTCACGAACGTGAGGCAAACCACAAATCCAAGTAACCGTACGCTCAAGGCCTAACCCAAAACCGCTGTGGGGGAATGAGCCAAAACGACGAACATCTAAATACCACTGGAAGTCTTTTTCATCGAGATTGTGCTCTTTGATTTTAGTGAGTAGCTTTTCAATACTCTCTTCACGTTGACCACCGCCGATGATTTCGCCGTAGCCTTCAGTTGCTAGCAAATCGCAACCCATCGCGTACCCCGGTTCCTTAGGGTCTTCTTTCATGTAGAAAGCTTTGATCGCTTGCGGGTAGTGGTGAACAAAAACTGGTTTATCAAATTTTGAAGAAACAATAGTTTCATCGGGCGCACCGAAATCATCACCAATGATAAATTCTGGATTTTCTTTTTTAATCATTTCCGCCGCTTCTTTGTAATGTAAGCGCGGGAAGGGGCCTTTTATGTTTTCAAGTTTGCTCATATCGCGCTCGATGACACGGAATTCTTCTGCGCGATTTTTGATCGTACGTTGGACGATGTACTCAACAAACTGTTCTGCTAATTCCATGTTGTCGTACATATCGTTAAATGCGACTTCGGGTTCAACCATCCAGAACTCGATCAAGTGACGACGAGTTTTAGATTTTTCTGCACGGAACGTGGGGCCGAAGCAATACACTTTACCAAAGGCAGCAGCAGTTGCTTCCATGTAAAGCTGACCCGATTGTGATAAGTACATTTTTTCGTCGAAGTATTTAGTTTCAAATAAATTTGAAGTTCCTTCACACGCGCTGGGCGTAAATATCGGAGCGTCTGTTAACGTGAAACCACGACCATCAAAGAAATCACGAATCGCAGAAATGATTTCGTGACGGATGCGCATGATTGCGTGTTGACGTTTTGAACGTAGCCACAGGTGGCGATTTTCCATTAGGAAATCAGTACCGTGGTCTTTCGGAGAAATGGGATAATTTTCTGACGCTGAAATGATTTCTAGCGTTTTAGCAGCAATTTCAAAAACATTTTCATGCTTAGGATGTTTTTTAACCGTGCCTGTAATTTTAACTGAACTTTCTTGTGTGGCTTTATCGAACAATTCCATCGCAGCGTCTTCGGCTTCGCCTTTGAAGAACACACACGGAACGATTCCAGTACCATCACGTAGTTCTAAGAATTTAACTTTTCCAGAAGAGCGGGCTTGATAAACCCAACCTTTTAACTCTACTTGCTCACCAATATGATTCTTTAAATCACTAATAAAAAATCGCATAAAAACCTCGTCGCAATTTTTTATATGATTTAGAGGATTAATCCAACCAAAATGAACCCTCAGAACAAGGGTTCATGGCGCTGCGCTTAACGATTTAAGTAATTGTAAGCCTTTAACAAATTAAGACGTCCGCGTGAAGACACTCTGAACTCGTGATTAGGCGTAATATCCACTGAATTTATCAAAGCTTCTTTGATTTGTGCGGGTGTTGCTTTCGGAAAAGCGCTGATTAAAACAGCGGCTGCACCCGTAACAAACGGAGCCGCCATGCTTGTGCCTTTTAAGTAGTTATATTTTTCATTTGGCGTTGTACTCATAATGGCATCACCCGGAGCCGCTAAGTGCACCAAGTTAAAGCTGCTGTTAGAGAACGACGTCATATAGTCATTCATATTTGACGCCGCTACGGTGATTTGCCCTGCTATATTAAACGCCGCAGGATAAGTAGGGTTGAAGTCAAGATCGCGACTTTCGTTTCCAGCCGCAACGACGATCAAAACACCTTTAGCCGAAATTTCATTAAATGCGTCTTTCAAAGTTGAGACGCATACACTGCCGCCCCAGCTGGCATTAATAACCTTGGCGCCGCGTGAAACCACATAGTTCATAGCACTAATTGCATCCCCTAAAGAACCCGAACCATCGTTTGAAATAAATGGGGCTGCTACGATTTTAGCATTCGGAGCTATCCCTTTCATTAAACCACTGTGATCCGAAGCAATGATGCCGGCTACATGTGTGCCGTGTTCATTTTGGATCGTGTAATTTGCAACGCCCGTGAAATTCATGCTGGAATAGTCATCAACGTAACCATTATCATCGTCGTCTTTACCGTTGTTGGGAATTTCTTTCGAATTAATTAAAATCTGATTTTTTAGCTGCGTATGAGCTACATCGACATACGAATCCACTACGCCGACCACAACGTTTTGGCCGAACGCATTTTTCTGCCAAACAGAATCAGCTTGAACCATGGATTGACCCCAAGTTTGTTCTGTCGCGGTAGTATTATTAGGCGTTAGCGGCTCTGACATCGCCGTCATTTCACTCTGCGTGTAGAATTGAACTTTGTGATCGAAATGAATTTTTTTGATCGACTGTAAATTCTTTTCTACGAAGTCTTGTTTGAAACTTTCAAGTGAAGTGCCGTGCTCTGTAGTGAATGTGCCATCTTCCCAATGAACGATGTACTGATTTTCGATTTCCTTAGCGCTGCAAGGATTCGTCGACTTTTCAACAAAGACATTTTCGGTCGTTTTGCTGCCGTCTTGGGCGCACGAGATTAAAAACATAAAGGACGCAATTATAAATGCTCGCCTTACAACATCCATGTGTAACTCCGTTAGCGGTGGTCCCTATATTGATGACTCGCAAGGGGCCGGTTCTGGTGAACTCATCGACTTAAAAGACGCATGGAAAGAGTCTATTATTTAAAAACTGGACCTCTATCGAGTCGCTATTTTACCAAGAAAAAATTTGTGAAAAAAAAGAAGAAACTAATTAACCGTTTAGGTGTCTAGCATTTGGCACTGATCGATTTACAACTAGATTGTGGTACCGGATCTAGTTAGACTAACAGGTGTCTATAATTAGGAGTTTTAATGAAACTACTTCGATTTCTTTTATTTGTATTTTTATGTGCGCACCTATCAATGGCGAAGACCAATGAATTAATTCCACTCAGGGACTTTTTTAAAAATCCAGATTCAACAAACTATCAAATTTCTCCAGACGGAAAGTGGATTTCCTACTTGAAACCCTATGAACGCCGAATGAATATTCACATCAAAGAAAATAAAGACGGTGCTCAAGAAATACGCCTAACGGGTTCGATAGACCGTGATATCGTAAACTACTTTTGGAAAGGCAGCGGTCACGTAATTTATACGCGCGATTTTGGCGGCGATGAAAATTTTCACGTATTTACGGTAGATATTCATTCTAAAACAGAAAAAGACGTAACTAATTTTGAAAATACGCGTGCTGAAATCATTGATCCCATGGAGAACGTGAAAGACGACGAAATAGTGATTTCACACGTTATGCGTGATAAAAAAGTATTTGATGTATATCGCTTAAATATCAAAACTGGAAAACTCGCTCTGCTGGCGCAAAATCCGGGGTCGATCACGGGCTGGTTAACTGATCACGCGGGTCGCTTGCGTATAGCGATTGAATCTGAAGGTATTAATTATAATGTTTTATACCGCGACTCAGAAGCTCAGAAGTTTTCTAAAATCATGACGTTTCCTTACAAGGATTCTTTTCAGCCATTATTCTTTACATTCGATAACAAAAACCTGTATGCCGCCTCCAATCTTGGTCGCGACAAGGAATCTATTGTTGAGTTCGATATCAGAACAAAAAAAGAAAACCGAATTATCTATCAACACCCTGACGTCGATGTTTCGGTCCTTAACTATTCGAAAAAACGTAAGGTATTAACATCCGCTCGTTTTGTAACTTGGAAGACGACAACTCAGTTTTTTGATCCTTTAATGGAAAGAATATATAACAGAGTGGCAGAGAAACTAATTGGTAAAGAAGTGCGTTTTGTTTCAACGACAAAGAATGAAGAACTATTCATAGTTCGTTCGATTTCAGATCGCTCGTTAGGTGCGTTCTATCTGTATGATTCTGGTCGCGATGAACTAAAACTATTGGCACAAGTGGCACCTTGGTTAGATGAAGACAAATTGAATCCAACAAAACCAGTTACGTATCTGTCTCGCGATGGTTTAACGATCAATGGCTATCTAACATTACCAAAAAACAAAAAACCAAAAAATTTACCGATTATTATTAATCCACACGGCGGTCCGTGGGCCCGTGACATTTGGGGATACAATGCACAAGTACAGTTTCTAGCTAATCGGGGTTATGGTGTTCTGCAGATGAACTTCCGCGGGTCTACAGGATATGGAAAATCATTCTTGCAAGCATCCTACAAACAGTGGGGCTTGAAAATGCAAGAAGACATTACAGACGGTGTGAAGTGGCTAATCCAAGAAGGCATCGCGGACGATAGTAAAGTTTGTATCTATGGCGGATCGTACGGCGGCTACGCAACGTTGCAAGGTCTGGTGAAAGATCCAAAACTATATGCGTGCGGAATAGATTTTGTTGGTGTTTCAAATTTATTTACCTTTATGAATACAATTCCTCCGTATTGGACGACCGAGCTGGAAAAGTTTTACGAAATGGTTGGCCACCCAGAGAAAGATAAAGCCCAATTTACAGCAACATCCCCTGCGTTAAATGCCGATAAAATCAAAGCTCCATTGCTAGTGGTTCAAGGCGCAAAAGATCCACGTGTCAACAAAGCGGAGTCTGACCAAATGGTACAAGCACTTGAAAAACGCGGAGTCAAAGTTCAGTACATTGTAAAAGACAATGAAGGACATGGCTTTAGAAATGAAGAAAACCGTTTTGAATTTTATGAAGCGATGGAATTGTTTCTTAAAAAGCACATAGGAAATTAGGCATACACCTTGCTAATCCCTGTAGACAGGTTTCAGAGTTCGTTTTAGCGCACATAAAAGTTGGATCTAAGAAAGATTTACATAAATGTGCCACAAACAGACACTCGGGACTTTTTTATGGGGATGATATGCTAAGCACACTGTTTATTAAAAAAATATTCTACTTTTTCACTACAGGTACACTCCTATTCTATATTGTTTCGTTCGAGACCGCAGGACAAGCATCCACAGCGGAGGAGCGGTCGCGAAAGGAACTTATCCAGTGTCAGGAAAACGTACGCGCGATGAATAGCGGCTACCCATACACGTTAAAAAGCAAATTTCAGATTACGTATAAGAATGTTTTAAGGCTTAATCCCGCAGAACAAAAAGCCGTTACAGCGTATTTAAAAGAAGCACGTTCGTCATTAATTAAAGACGGTGAGTCGAGCCCACTAAAAGTTTCTGCGTATAAATTTGAAGGTAAATCGAACCAAGTTTTAGGCTACAAAGTCGTTGTTCAAGACTGGGCTGAAACAACGGATCAGGTTACCTTCTTTCTAGATAAAAATGCTCAAATTTTATTTAAGCATGTCGATGGTTTCGTGCCGGTTAAAAGCTGGACATGCGAAAAGGATAGCTAATTTGAATAGAAACCTAAACAGCTGTTCGATCTGGACAGCTTAAGGGGTTTGCTAGATCGCGAATTATATTTTCTTCGAAGCTTAGTAAAACTCTCGTAGGCGTGGCGATCATTTTTTATAGATAGATATAAAGCGTATTTAGATTTTTCAGATCCATTTATTTGCTCGAAAATCGAAAATATTATTTCTTCCGTTGAGTAATTGACCTCTGTTTTTCTCTGCTCCAAGAAGTCAGCAGTTTCATGTAGGACTCGCGCAATTTCCTTTTCATTCACTAAATGGCTCGTTTCCCAAAGCGTAAACAAGGCAAACCATTTTTCAACAAGGTTCTTTGATTTTCCATAAACACCGTCATTTAACTCATTTCGTAGGCGCTCGTAGGGCAAACCGTTTCGAGCAGAAAACGTTTTAGCGAGTTCAACCAACCAGCTGACGTAAAAATCAGAAAAGTAGAGCCCCTTACTGAAGCTTTTTTCAAGTGAAGTGTAGATGCTAATAAATTGGAAAATGTTAACTGTATTGTCAGCTAGATTTAAAGACGTTTTTCTCTTTGCAAAGTAGGAATGCCATTGAGCATGAACCTCTGAATTTTTGAGGGCACTTTGAATTTGTTTAACCCGTTTAGACCGAGATAGTTTTAACTTTGCCAGGTCTTTAGATTGTGGCACAAGCGCAAGCAGGGCGGGCTCCAGAGTTTTAGAATCGGCAAAAACATGGCTAAATAGAGCATTCATGGCATCGGATTTCCAGGCCACATTTTCGTAGATGAACGATTTTTTTTCAGTAGTGGTTTCTAAGGCAGAAGATAGTGAACCATCGCCAGTAACCAGAGGAGAATAAGATGATTCGGAAATTAAAGCATGAGCTAATTCTTTTGGATGAGCTCCAAGCGGTATAAATATTTGCTGGCCAACAATTTTTATTTCCCCACTGCCTTTATAGGCTATAACTATAGGTTGATGTTTGTTCTTCTTTGCTAATTGGCTAACCGCTTTTACGTAGTCCTCTACCATTTCATTGTCGCCAGCGTATGCAAAAGCAATATCAAAACTACCCCAACTCAAATCGAACTTTGCAAGCGATGGATGAGTGGTTGAAAGATGCTTTAGCCAGTTCGCTATGTATTTCCGATTTTGCTTGGAACCGTGCGAGTCATCCGAAGAACCAAAACCGTAAACGCCGAAGCCTAAAGGTCCCGCATTTAGCTTAATCTGTCTTCGGCCGTCTCGTAAAAACGTATAGGCATGGGAACCACTATTTTGAGAATACTCTTCAAAATAAATGTGAAGTTTTTGTTCTTTTACCACAAGCTGATTGAATGAACTATTGTTTGCAGAGTATTGCAGACCCATGTCGGCATGGGGAATATGAGCGACCGATGCATTTAACTTTGATTTTTGTTCGGCGCTGAGAGCAGACGGGTCTGCCAGGCCTAGTGATTCGGATACAGACGCAAAGTAAATTTCAACGCCTTTATAGTATTGAACTTCTTTTTGATCAGGATTTAAATATGTTTGATCGTTGCCATCTCTTAAAATATTGGGAATAAAATTTCGGACTTTGTTAACGTAGGGACGCGAATCAGTATCGTTAAGAGTAACTATGAGCCTGATATTTATTTCTGGAAATTGTTTTTTCAATTCTAAAGCCATAGCGACGTTGGACATAACATCGCCCCAACCCCCCGTGTTTTCCTGGGGTTTAATTCCCATCGATTCTAAAGCACTCTCGGGCAATGTAAGAGGGACACCCGAAACGATATTTATCGACTGAGGCAGGTTGGCTTGGCTCCGCGACGGAGTCGCCAAAACCGATATAAAAAGTAAAAATAACCAGGCTTTAAGCATACGTGCTTAGATAGCAATCCAAACACCAACTCAAAAGGAATACCTTGATTTTAGCTGTTTAATCCTTAGACAGAGAACTCTAAAGAGACTCGATTAACTGCTTCATGAAAGAGGAGAACTTTTGTTCCACTTTCTTTGCGGTTTCAGTGACTTCTTCGTGAGATAACTTTTGTCTTGAAATTCCGGCTGCTAAATTTGTAATACAGCTTAAAGCGCCTACGCGTAACCCAAGATGGTTAGCGGCGATAGCCTCTGGTACCGTCGACATTCCTACAGCCTTACCACCGATGAGTTTTAAGTAGCGTACTTCTGCTGGTGTTTCATATGTAGGACCGCTTACGCCGCAGTAAATACCTTTGTGATACCGAGTAGATGTCTGTTGGAAAATTTTTTCCATCGTTGTGATCAACGATGGATCATAAGCCTCTGTCATATCCGGAAAACGGGGACCAAGTTCTTTGATGTTTGGGCCCATTAATGGATTAATACCCATCAAGTTAATGTGATCTTCGATGATCATAAAATCACCGGCTTGCATTGTATCGCCAAAACCACCCGCAGAGTTTGTTAGAAGTAACGTTTCAATTCCAAGAAGGGCCAATGTACGTGTTGGAAATACGACTGACTCCATGCTGTGGCCTTCATAGTAGTGATTGCGTCCTTGAAGGATAACCACGTTCTTGTTCCCAAGGGTTCCGAAAATTAAATTACCCTTGTGGCCTTCAACCGTTGTCGACATGAAATGTGGAATATCGTTGTAAGAAATCTTGCAAGAGATTTGAACTTGATCAACAAAGGCGCCTAAGCCAGAGCCTAAAATTACACCAATCTGTGGCTTCATTGATGTCTGACTGCGAATGTATTTAACCGCTTCCGTTAAATTATCTAATACTTGGTTTTTCAAAGTTACCCCTTATCCCTAGAGATTTCCGTAATTTAACCACTAAAAGTGGGCAGAAGTCTAGGGAGTTTTTGGTTAAGAAAACATGGGGGGATCAAGTGAAGTGATTTAGAATCAGCTTATCTTTTTTAGCTTTCGTCGCTTTCACTATGTATGAAGCATTTAGGTCAGGTAGTGCATGCTTAAATAAATCCGGGTTATCACCGTGAATTGTGTAAACACTATCGCCTTTATTAACGACATCACCGATCTTGCAATGGAATTCGATTCCGGCTGTTCCTTCGATCACGTCTTCTTTAACTTTGCGACCAGCGCGGATCTTGATAGCCGCTAAACCAATTCGTTCCACGTCGAACGAGTTAATGTAGCCTTTTTTCGTAGCTTTGATAGTCTGAGAGTGTGTCGGCATCGGCAATTTTTCGATATTACCCGTGTGAAGTACGCACAATTCTTTGAATTTTTCCCAGGCTCTGCCGGAATCCAAAATTTCTTTAGCGTGAGCGTAGCTTTTCTGGCGATTTTTGTATTTACCAGTAAGGAACATCATTTCCGCTGCTAAAACTAAGCTCAATTCCCGAGTATCCGCGTACGAATCGTAACCATATTTGTTAATATGAGTTTTGCCTTTCATGATTTCCACGCACTCAAACACTTCTAGCGAATTACCCGCGTAGCGCCCGAGTGGTTGATTCATTGAAGTGATGTAAGCTGAAATTTTCTTGCCGTATCTTTTCGCAATTTTCATTAAGTATTTGGCCAGGATAGCCGCATCTTTTGATTTCTTCATGAAAGCGCCGGAACCATATTTTACATCTAGAACTAGGCCATCGATGCCCTCCGCTAATTTTTTAGACATGATGCTAGCGCAAATTAACGGAATACAGTCTACGGTCGCCGTCACGTCACGAAGTGCGTATAATTTTTTATCAGCAGGACAAATTTCTTTTGTTTGGCCAATGAATGCGATTTCGTGTTCTTTAATGGCGTCGATAAACTGCTCTAAATTTAACTGGGTGTTGAAACCGGGAATCGATTCCAATTTATCTAATGTACCACCAGTATGCCCAAGACCCCGGCCCGAAATCATGGGAACTGGAATGCCTGCCGCCGCAACGATTGGGCCCAAGATCAAGCTAGTTTTATCGCCCACGCCGCCCGTGGAATGCTTATCGACTTTGAATTTTTTTACTTCCGAAAAATCAACAGTGATTCCTGAATTAATCATTGATTTAGTCAGACCAAAAGTTTCTTTTTCGGTCATGCCGTTGAAGAATACGGCCATTAACCAAGCAGACATTTGATAGTCAGGCACCTCACCACGAGTGTAGGCTTGAATAAGATAATCAATTTCCTCAAGTTCTAATTCTTGTTTGTTTCTTTTTTTCTTAATAATTTCTGTTTGCAGTAACATAACTTCCTAGTAGCTAGATTTTGATTCCATGCCGTGTACAAGGCTTACACCAGATGATGTGCCCAAGCGGTTGGCGCCGGCTTGGATAAATTCTAATGCTTGGGCTTTATTTTTAATTCCGCCACTGGCTTTGATTTGCATGTGTTTACTTAAATTTTTCTTAAATAGAACGATATCATTTAATTGCGCACCTGCAGTTGAAAAACCGGTGGAAGTTTTCACAAACTGGGCTCCAGCGGCTTCGATAATTTTACATGCCGAAACTTTTTCATCATCTGTCAGTAGACAGGTTTCAATAATGACTTTTAAAGTATGACCTTGGCAGGCATTAACAACCGTTTTGATATCTGATTCAACGAATGCATGATCTTTATCTTTAAGCGCGCCAATGTTGATAACCATATCAATTTCACCTGCGCCATTTTTAATCGCCCAATCGGCTTCCCATGCTTTTGTTGTAGAGTTACTCGCGCCTAAAGGAAAACCGACCACCGTACACACTTTAACATCAGAGCCGGTTAAAAGCTGAGCACATGTAGGAACCCAGTACGAGTTTACACAGACCGAAAAGAACTGATGAGTCTTGGCTTCCTGACATAACTTATCGAATTCGGCTCTACGACTGTCAGCTTTTAAAAGGGTATGATCAATGTATGACGCTAAATTTTCCATAGACTAGATTAAATAGACAACAAAAGCGTTTGTCAAAAATGAATGTTACCGTTAGGCTTGATACAGATGAGAATCATGCAGCTTATTACAGCACTAGTGTTACTTGCGGGGGCTTCTGTGGTGCAGGCCCAATCACAATCGACGTTCAAGCGAACAACTGCGACAGTTTTGTTTTCCAGTATCGGCGGCGGAATTTTAGGTTTAAGTACACTCAGCTTTTATGGAAAACCGCAAGAACACACAGATAATATTACAACAGGTGTATTAGTTGGTTTTCTAGCGGGCGTTAGCTATGTGATGTACGACAATTACGAACAACAATCGGCGGCAAAAGATCTAAAGCCGTTACCAAATTACGCAATCATGGATTCAGTGGCGGGCCCCAAAAAAAGAGGCCCCGAACTAAGTTGGCCTCTTTTTACGTTCAATTATAGATGGTAATTTAATTAAGACGCTGGTCGTTTTATGGCATTTGGTGCCGCAGATGTCGTCTCTGTGTCTTTACCCATGAATAGCTTTGCGTCTTGCGGAGCCACTTTCCCTTTTTTGACCAAGTCATCGATGTATTTCTCGAACGAAACCATACCGGAGCTGGTACCTGTTTGGATAGCAGATGGAATTTGGTGAATTTTACCTTCGCGAATCAAATTCGCCACCGCTTTGGTACTTTTTAAAATTTCGTAAGCGGCAACACGACCTTGTCCATCGGCACGCGGGAACAGTGTTTGAGCCACAACTCCACGCAAACTTTCTGATAACATCGTGCGGATCTGTGCTTGCTGACTCGATGGGAAAACGTCGATGATACGATCGATTGTTTTCGCCGCATTGTTAGTATGGAGTGTGCCAAACACGATGTGGCCAGTTTCCGCAGCCGTTAAGGCTAGCGAGATTGTTTCAAGGTCACGAAGCTCACCCACAAGCATGATATCTGGATCTTCACGCAGAGCTGCTTTTAACGCATTCGAAAACGATTTTGTATGTGAGCCAACTTCACGTTGATTGATTACCGATTTAATATTTTGATGAACGAACTCGATAGGATCTTCAACCGTGATTATGTGTGATTCGGTGTTCATGTTAATTTCATGGATCATCGCTGCTAGGGTTGTAGATTTACCGGAACCCGTTGGGCCCGTAACTAGGATTAAACCACGATCGCAATCGATTAGATCTAAAATACCTTGAGGTAAGTTTAGCTCTTGGGCCGATTTGATTTTCTCAGGGATGATCCTGAAAACGCCCGCTAAGCCTTTTCTTTGCATGAAGATGTTACAACGAAAACGAGCTAAACCGGCTACTGTGTAGGCGCAGTCCAGTTCCCATTTTTCAATAAACGATTTTTTTTGTTTTTCAGTTAAGATTTCAAATAGTAAACCCTGAACTTCTTGGCTCGTTAATTCTTTGTAATTAAGCGGCATCATTTTGCCGTGAAGTCGCAAATACGGAGGAGCCCCGCTTGTTAAATGCAAATCCGATGCATTCTGTTCAACCATAATTTTAAATAAGTCGTCTATTGCAGCCATAACCTACTCCTTAGCTATTTCGCGAAGTTTTTACTCATAATTTTCTTCGGAAGAATCAGGAAAAATATAGGGGCAAAAGAGGTCTAAGTTATTAAAATTAATTTCTTTTGCTGGACTCCACTGGACTATTGTTTTACTAAACTCTGCAGGACCTTTGAAAAGGATAGACCATGGCAGCTGAAATCTTGATTAATGTTAGACCTCATGAGACTCGTGTTGCCTATGTAGATAAAGGTATCCTTACGGACCTTAAAATCGAACGTAAAACCTCACCGACTATGGTAGGGTCTATTTTTCGCGGTGTGGTCTTACGTGTACTTCCGGGTATGCAAGCCGCGTTTGTGGATATTGGGCTGGAAAAAGCCGCATTCCTGTACGTCGGTGACATTCGTGAGGATTTAGACTCTGATAGTTATCCAATTCCTGATTTAGATCGCGAAGAGCCCCTTGAAGAAACCGTTTTTGATGAAGAAGGCATTCCTCAGAAAAGTGAAAATAAAACTCCGATTCAGGATTTAATTAAAGAAGGCCAAGCGCTTCTAGTTCAAGTCGCTAAAGATCCACTAGGCACAAAGGGCGCACGTTTGACGACGCATATTTCTTTGCCGGGTCGATTCGTGGTGTATTTGCCAACAATTCGTCACCTAGGAATTTCACGTCGAATTGAACATGAAGAAGAACGTGATCGTTTAAAAAACTTAGTTCAAAAAATTAATCCTCTTGGCGGCGTTATCGTGCGCACGGCGGGAGAAGGCGCTTCTGAAGAAAATTTAAAATCAGACGTGGATTATTTAGATCGTCTTTCAAAAGAAGTTCTAAAAAACTACGATAAAAAGAAAACACCGGGTTTGGTTCATCAAGAAATTGAAGTCGAACTACGCGCTTTACGTGATTTAATGAATGAAGAAGTCGTTAGCGTTTGGGTTGATGATCCCGATATTCACAAAAAAGTAAGTAAGTTCGTAACCCAGTTAATGCCAAAATATAAACAGAACATAATTCTATATGAAGAGCCCAAGCCTCTGTTTGACCTTTACGACGTGGAGCTCGAGGTTTCACGTTCGTTAGATAGAAAAATTTGGCTAAAATCAGGTGGTTACATTGTTATCGACGAAGCTGAAGCGTTAGTTGTTATTGACGTCAACACGGGTCGGTTTGTGGGTAAAAAAGATCTAGAAGACACCATCCTAAAAACGAATTTAGAAGCGGTTAAGGAAATTGCCCATCAATTAAGAATTAGAAATTGTGGCGGAATCATCATCATCGATTTCATCGACATGGAAAAAGAAAGCCACCGTGAAAAAATTTTAGACGGATTGAAGGAAGAAGTTCTTAAAGATCGTGGTAAAGTGAACGTTCTATCGATGTCATCCCTAGGTTTAGTGGAAATGACTCGTAAACGCACTAGACCTAGTTTGATTAAGACTCTGTGCGAGCCATGCAGCTACTGCGATGGACACGGCTATATCAAGCGCAAATCGACCGTAGCGAACGAGATTTTCCGTGAGCTAGAGCGTGAAATCGATATGATTAATAATTCAAAGAGTACCTTTGCGGTTCACTGCCGAAGTGAAATTGTAGATTGGATCTATGAGTTCGAGGGCAAAACGCTTGAACACCTTGAAAAAAAGTTAAAGAAATCAGTAACTTTCAAGATTGAGCCGTCATACCACATCGAACAATACGAGTTGTTCATCAAAGACTGAGGTTTGGTTCTAAAACCACCAACTGACTTCGTTGGACAGCCCAAAAAATCGCTCCGACGTACTTAAAAGTACGCCTCCGCGCTTTTTTGAACTGTCCGCCTCGCATTTGGTGCCTTTAGAACCAAATTTTATTCGCGGGGAAGTTTTGGGGGAAAATTTTTTTTGATGTTTTGATTTTTCTAAAAGCTTGTTATAGAGTTCATTAAATTAATTGATTAAAATATTGACAGGGTGCCGTCGGAATGGCATTTACTTCGAGGTTTAATCCCGAATCCTGTGGAGGATAATAATGTACGCAGTAATTAAAACTGGTGGAAAACAATACACTGTAAAACCTGGTGATGTAGTTCAAGTTGAAAAATTAGAACAAAACTTAGGATCTGAATTTGATATTACCGAAGTTCTTGTAGTTGGTGGTGACACAACTGTTATCGGTCAGCCTCTTGTAAAAGGTGCTAAAGTAACTGTAGTAGTAACTAAACAAGCTCGTGATAGAAAAGTGATCGTATTCAAAAAGAAACGTCGTCATTCTTTTAGAAAATTCAAAAACCACAAACAGCCTTTCACAGAAATTTTTGTTAAATCAATTACTTCTGATGGCAAAACGGCAACTTCTGATTCTCAACCAGTAGTTACTGACATGGCGGCGGTAAGAGCACAAAGAATTCAAGATAAAGTTCAATCACGTCGTGAACGTGTTGAATCTAAAATTGGCAGCGGTAAATCTGTTTCTGCAGCAGAAACAAAAGCGTTAACTTCTAAGAAGAAAGCTTCTAAGAAAGTGGCGAAAAAAGCAGCAGCCAAAAAAGTGTCTCCAAAAAAAGCGGCAGCTAAAAAATCAGCTAAAGCTAAAAAGACATCTAAAAAAGCAACTAAGAAATAAACGGAATTAGGTAAGAGGGAGTTAGTATGGCATCGAAGAAGGCGGGCGGTAGTACCAAGAACGGACGCGATTCAAATAGTCAGCGTCTAGGCGTAAAAAGATTTGGTGGCGAAAAAGTATTGCCAGGAACAATCCTTGTTAGACAGCGTGGAACTAAGTTTCATGTTGGTAACAACGTACGTGTAGGAAGAGATTGGACAATCTATTCTACAATCGAAGGCGTTGTTAAGTTTGAACGTGAGAGCAAATTGAAACTAAAAGTTTCTGTTTACCCTCAAGCTGTTTAATTAAAACAAGTTTTTTCACATAGAGTTTTTACAAAGGGAGTTTTTAACTCCCTTTTTCTATTTATACAGACTAAGACGTAATAGCTGTTTCTGCGATGTTGGTCCCTTCGGGGGCGCCTAGCCTCGACGTACTAAACATACGCCTTCGTCAGGTGTGCCTCGCATAAACAACTATTACATCTTAGTAAAAGTGGTTCGCATATTATGAGATTTATCGACGAAATTAGAATAGTGATTGGTTCCGGCCACGGTGGCCCGGGTGCAGTAAGTTTCCGTCGCGAGGCAATGACTCCTCGTGGGGGACCCGATGGCGGTGACGGTGGTAAGGGCGGCGATCTTGTTTTAAAGGCAACGCCTCACTTGAACTCGTTAGTCGATTATCGTGCAAACAAAAAATACATCGCAAAAAACGGCCTTCCCGGTGAAGGGTCTAAGTCGTCTGGTGCTAACGGCGCGGACATGGTTTTGCTTCTACCGAAAGGTACAATAGTTAGAAACATGGAAGGTCAAGTGCTAGCCGACTTAGCCGAAGTGGATGAATGCGTACTTCTAAAAGGTGGTCGTGGTGGCAAAGGTAATCACTTTTTTAAAACATCTGTGAATCAAGCCCCCGAGCACGCCCAACCTGGTGAAGGTGGCGAAGAAATGGAAGTAACTTTAGAGTTAAAACTGATTGCCGACGTAGGTATTATTGGTTTCCCGAATGCGGGTAAATCAACTTTGATTTCTAGAATTTCGGCAGCGAAACCTAAAATTGCGGACTACCCGTTTACAACATTGGTTCCTAATTTGGGCGTTGTGAAGGTTGCTGACTTTAAATCCTTCGTAGTTGCAGATATTCCAGGCCTGGTAAAAGGCGCACATTTAGGCGTGGGCCTTGGTATTCAATTCCTAAAACATATTGAACGCACAAAATTCTTCATCCACTTAGTAGATGCTTCAGGGCTTTCACAGCGCGATCCATTGCAAGATTACGAAGATATCAATAACGAACTAAAGATGTACGATGAAGCCAATCAAGATAAAGACGGTTTCTTTCCATTAACAAACCGAACTCAGTTTGTCGTGTTGAATAAGATCGACACATTATCAGAAGCGCAATTAACAAAATTAAAAACAGATTTTCAAAAACGATTTAACGTTAAACCGATCGCAATCTCTGCTTATACAGGTAAAAATATTGCCGAGCTGATGACATTCTTAACACAAAATCTTTTTGAACAGGAAGAGAACAGCTTATGAAAATTGGATTATTCGGTGGCACATTCAATCCACCACATTTAGGTCACATCAACGCCATTGAAACTGTTAGACGTAAAATGGGTTTAGATAAAATTTTTATCATCCCGGCGTTTCAGAATCCTTTGAAAAAAGAATTGGACGGACCAGCGCCAGAGCACCGTTTAAACATGATCAAAGCGGCTGTCCAAGGTTATGAAAAACATTTTGAAGTCGACACTCAGGAGCTAACTCGTAAAGGGTTAAGCTACATGAAAGATACGATCGCTGAATATCGAAAAACGTACGAGCCAAAAGAACTATTCTTAATCTTGGGCGCGGACAATTTGGAATCCTTTGATAAGTGGAAAGACTATAAAAAGATTCTAGAAGAAACAAATTTGATTATCACGACTCGTCCGGGACATGATATTCCTCATGAAAAATCAGATCTTCCAAAATTTTTACAAAATGTAACTGCCGATTTAGAGTTTAATTTCATCGAGCTAACTACGGGTCGCAGCATCCAGTTTGTAACTCTAGAAGATATCGAAATTTCGTCAACTGAACTACGAAAGAAACTTCGCACGGGTCGTCCGGTTACCAAGTTCCTTCCGTTAAGTGTTGAAAACTACATAAAAGAACACAATTTATACCGTGATCTTGGTCAGAAAGTTAAAGATTATAAACAGTTTGCAGCGTTCTGCGCGCAGATTTTGGACGATAAAAAAGGGATCATGACTCATAGTTATGATTTAACTAAATTATCGGCGCCATCAGAATACACAGTGATTTCATCAGGTACGTCGACTCGTCATGCAGTTTCATTGGCTGAAGCTTTAACGAGTGCTGTAAAAGACGAATTCAATTTATTACCTCAAAGTGTTGAAGGTACTGAAGAAGGCCGCTGGGTAGTTATCGATTACGGAAGCTTAATTATCCATATTTTCTATGATTTCGTTCGCCAGGAATACAATCTAGAAAGACTTTGGCAAGAAGCGACTCCGATCAAAAACAACTTATTAAAATAAATTTCTTAGTGATGTTGGCGTAAATGAAACTTGTTCTACTTAATTTTCAAACAAGTAAAGAACCTTGGTTTCAAAGCGCCAACGAAGTTTATACCGAAAAAATTGGTCATTTTGTCCCTTTTGAAGTTAAGACATTAAAGGTACAAACAAATGATCGGGATCAGCGTGAAGTTCGTGTCCGAAAAGAAGGACAAGTCATTCTGGATTTGTTAAAGCCCGACGACTTCCTGGTTTTGCTCGATGAAAAAGGCCAGACGATGAATTCAATTAAATTTTCTGAACATATCAACCGAATTTTAGGGTCTGGTAAAAAGCAGGTTTATTTTCTGATCGGCGGACCTTATGGTGTGAGTGATGAAATTAAATCCCGTGCATCTCTAAAAATAAATTTGTCGCCGTTTACGTTGAATCATTTGGTGGCCCAAGTCGTTTTGCTTGAACAGATTTATCGTGGTTTCACGATTCTTAAAAATCTTCCCTATCATAATCCTTAATAGTGGCAAGTGTTTCGCATGGCCAAAGGGGTATGTACCCAGAACTACTTTCTATTGGACTGAACACTTGTATTCACTGCGGATCGTTTGGTTTTCGGCCGTCATTATTATGTTTTCATTGCGAAGAATTGCTTTTTAAAACAGCTTTTAATCGCTTTAGTTTTAGTCGCGAAGTTAAAATGGTAACCAGCCTATCTTTGTTTCAATGGCAGAAGGATCGTAACAGAATCCTTAACCGACTATCTCTGGCACTTAAAGGCCAAAGGCAACAGAGGGCTTGGGAATATTATGCTGAGCGGTTCTTAGCTGAATGGTTAAAATCCGAATTTCCTGGAGTTTCTGCAGTTTTGGTCCCGTGTCCAGCCATAAATGGGATCAAAGACCATGCCTATTGGTTTGCCGATTCGTTATCTAAACTCACGGGAATCCCGATGCGCATGGCTTTGCGGCGATTGGATGCTAAAGAACAAAAGCGCCTTAAACGAAGCGAACGACAAACCTCAATAGAAACCAAGTTTGCTTTGAGCGAGGCTCCAATTGAAAAATTTTCTCACGTTTACTTCGTGGATGACATAATAACGACGGGAACGACCGTTCAGGCAGCACAGTTTCATCTCAAGAAACTCGGCCATGTAAAAGCGATATCGTTAATAATTAGAGAGTGAAAACCCTAAGTGTTTGATATATAAAGGAATGATGAAATTCATTTTACCAATTCTTTCGATCATTGCGTTGTGTGCACATGTTTCGTTGTCTGCGCCGTCATCCTCAACCGTGTCGCCATTAGATGCTGTTGTTGCAAAATATAGAACGTCAAAAATTGTTAGCATGGATGTTGTGAAAACTGTAAAATCAAAAGTGCTAAACAAAGAAACTAAATTCGTGGGCAAAATTTATTTGTCACAATCTAAATTTCGTTGGGACACAGAAACTCCTGAAAAGACCCAAATCATTTTTGATGGCAAAACAATTTGGAATGTTCAACATCCAAGTGCTGAATTACCGGGTCCCGTCCAAGTCGCAAAGTCGAAAATTGATAAAAATACCAAAAAACAAATCTTGTTAGCTACGCTACTGGGAACTTCGGAAGTGAAGAAGAATTTTAAAGTTTTAAAAACAGAAGTTCTTAAGGATGAAAAGGTATATTTCCTAGAGCCGAAAGGCAGTGATTTGCAAGTTAAAGATCTTGTTATTCATATCGCAAATAAAAAGATCAGCGCTGTTTCTTATAAAGACGATATTGGCAACCAAACGGATATGAATTTTAGAAACATCGAATTCGGAAAAAAAGATAAATCAAAATTGTTCAATTACACGCCTCCAAAAGACGCACAGGTGATTACTTTATGAAACAAGTTGAAAAGCCAACCACAGAAAACAAAGTTCATTTTATTAGCCTAGGTTGCCCAAAAAATTTGGTCGACACAGAAATCATGGTGGGAACACTAATGAAAGACGGCTACAAAATCGTAGCTGACGAAGACGAAGCGGATACGGTTATTATCAACACGTGCGGCTTCATTGAAGATTCAAAACGGGAATCTATTCAAAGAATCCTTGAAATGGGCGAACTGAAAAAACAAGGTAAAATCAAGCGTCTTGTGGTGGCGGGATGCTTAACTCAGAGATACAAATCTGATATCGTAGATGAATTACCAGAGGCAGACTTGTTCGTTGGCTCGGGCGAATTTCAAAACATCGACAAAATTCTAGATGAAAACAAAAAAGGTAGCGAAAAGAAGACGTTCTTTAATTTGCCTACGTATTTGCAAGACTCATCTACTCCGCGTGTGAATACTCAGCCAAAGCACCGTGCTTATTTGAAAATTTCTGAAGGATGTTTAAAACGTTGTGCATTTTGCGCGATTCCTTTGATTCGTGGCAATTTACAATCACGTACGATCGAAAACGTGGTGAACGAAGCTAAATTATTAGTTGCCGGAGGCGTAAAAGAAATCATCATTATTTCTCACGACTTTACAGATTATGGTTGGGATCTAAAACGTAAGAATCCAGAAGCCAAAGAATCTCCGTATGAGTTACTAAAAGCCCTTGACCAAGTCGAAGGCTTACAGTGGATTCGTTTGTTGTACTTGTATCCAGACGGTTTAGATATCGAGACGTTAAAACTCATTAAAAACTCTAAGAAAATCGTTAAATATTTTGATATGCCACTTCAACATATCAACAATGAAGTGCTTAAAAAAATGAATCGTAAAATGACCAAAGAAGAGATCGTGGATGTTATTAAAAACATTCGCACATTGATGCCGGAAGCGATTATCCGTACTCAGTTTATCGTGGGTTTCCCCGGTGAAACTGAGGAACAGTTCAACGAACTAGTTGAGTTCATCAAAGAACACGAATTCGAACGTGTGGGTTGTTTCTCGTATTCTCCTGAGGAAAATACACCCGCTGGTAAAATGGTGGATCAATTAGACGATGAAACTAAACAACGTCGTCATGATATACTAATGAAGACTCAGCAAAAGATTTCTAAGAAACTACAAAAACGTATGATCGGTAAAATTTTAGACGTTGTCGTTGAAGGCTTAAGCGAAGAAACAGATCTGTTATTACAGGGTCGTAATTCACAGCAAGCTCCTGAAATTGATGGTGTGACATTAATCAACTCTGGAACAGCGGACGTCGGACAAATCGTGAAAGTGCGTATTACAGATAGCTTAGAATACGATTTAATCGGCGAGATCGTAGAAGAGTAATGAACAGAGGCGCAATGAACTTATTTGTCTTGTGGACCGAAAGTTATGGGGAGGCACTTAAGGTTGCAAACCAGCTAGCGATTCATGGCGGGCATATTTTAGATTGTTCAGTCATTGGTAAATGGTCACAGGTCATGATTCACTTTGAAAAACTAGAAAGTGAAAAACATTTTTCTAGTTTGCAATTAAACCCAGGCCACAAAAAAGCCTGGATTCCTGGTTTGAAAGCCCAAATCATCGAAAGTTACCTAAGCCTAAGCTCAAACAAAGTCGCAGATTTCTTGTTTTCCATAGAGACGCCCTTCGTTGGTGATGTGTTTGAGTTATTGCAGAACTTGAACTTAGAAATTTATCCAATCGTTGATTTTCGTTTATTGCGTTTTAGCGAGCCGAAAACATTATTGCTGCTAACAGGGTCTGACAAGGATTCTGATCAATTGCAGGTCATCCTAGAGAATATAAAGGCCCAAGGTAAAAACGGATTCCATTTCGAAATGACGAAATCGGTCGTGCCAGCGGTTAAAGAATTGTTCCACCACGTGGAAAGTACGTAAAGCCCTAATTTCCGCAAATTTCAGCTAAAGCATCAATCTTCTTGGCCCACTCGCCTTGCTTCACCGATCGTGCAAAGGAGGATGCTTTACGACCAATAAACGAGTATTTTTTGTTAAATACGCACGATTTTTTCAGACCCACCAGAGTTTCCGCAAATTTTTGGATTTGGTAACTGGATGATGTATAACCGACCCAGCATTTTTCAACGAAATCGTTAATCTTCACGCAGCGGTTATAGTATTTAAAGGCATCAATGAAGTTCTTTTGTTCTTCTAGGAACTGAGCATAGTTTAATTGGTTGATATCTGATTTTGGAAACTTATCGGCCGCTAATTGAAGCTGTTGTTTGGCCTTTGGAATGTCAGCAATGTTTTTATAGACGATTCCTAGATTTGAATAATTTTGTGGAACCTTAGGGTCGGCTTGAATTGCTTTACGGCAATAAGTTTGCGCTTGGTCTGTAATTCCATCCTTTGTGTTAATGTCACAAAGATGGGTCAGGTATTCTGCCTTTTCTCCCGTACGCTTTATAAGATCTTGATAAATTAGGCGTAATTCGTAATAGTTTGAACCCTTTTCGTATATTTCAACTAGACCGTTAATAGCGGGCATATACACGGGGTTCGCCTCAGTCGCCCGGCGAAAATATTCTTTAGCTTCGCGATCTTTCTTTTTTCTAAGCTGTGATAGGCCTAGATAAGTTAATGCTTCGAAATTTTGCTCGTTCTTTGCAAGCACAAGATTAGCGGCTTTCATGGATTCAAAATAATCGGTGTTTAAATAATGAGCCTTTGTTAACAACACAAGCTCTGCTTCAGATAAATGTTCGATGTTTTGCCAAAGGATTTCCGTCGCTTTCGAGTACTTTTTTTCTAGAATAAATTTAGTGGCTTGGGTTGCATAGGTTTCTTTTGCTGGAGTCGGCGGAGTTGTAACTAACGTTGGTGAAGGCTTTGCGGGCGCGATCCCGGTTTGAGGCGTTGGGGCCGGGGATTTCTCGATTGGCTTTGTCTTATTTTGAGGCGCTGGACCTTCAATTTTTGTGTCTTCCACCTCGTCTAGAATTAACTCTTCTTCTGAAAATGCCGAATTAATGGCAAAGAGACAGCATAGAATAATTTTTAGACACGTGTTTGCTCTTTGAGAATCGAAATTTAGTAGAGGCATTGGTATTATTATACAAGAAAGTGAGTGATGGTCGAGTCCAAATTTTCGTCTTCATTACGATTAAACAATAAGGGGCAGGGTATGATCGAATACATACTCTTATTGGTTATTACGATCAGCATGATATTGCTGGCGATGGCGAATCTATTTAAACCAATGCAAAATTTTTTGCAGAACTTCATGGGAACTTATGTCGCGTGTTTGCTGACCTCCGGTGAGCTTCCCGCAATTCGTACGGAAAATACAATGCGAGACCAAGACCCAAAATGTAGTTTTTCTATGACGGGCGGAAACGGTACTCCAGGAAGTGGCGGACCAGGCTCTGGTGGAAACAACAATCCAAACGGAAATGGAAATAATGGTAACAATGGTAACGGTAGCAATGGCAATAATGCCAATGGTGGCGATGGAACCAGCGGTAGTGGTTCCGGTGATGGCAGTAACGTAAATGGCGGCAACGGAAACGGCGGAGCAGGGTCATACGCGGGTTCGAGAAGCCGTAGAAGTGGTATCGGAAAGAGTGCCTTTCTAAGGCGTTCCTCAGATGGAGGCGCTGGCAGCAGTGATGACGGTTCAGCAGGTGGAACTCGTTATGTGAACAACCTAGATAGAAACAAAGACGATCGATTCTTTAGAAATCGACAAAAAACTACGCAGCTAAGTAATCGTAATGGGCGGGGAGTTTTCCTAACCGGTTTGACCGAAGAGGAACAAAAAAAAATCGAGAGAAAAATACAATCTGAGCCACGCACGCTTCCTAAAAGTAGTGAAGAATTTTCAGTTCCTGGTAAAAAATCGATCGTTAAACCACCCCCTGAAAAAAAGAAATTTACTTCAGAAGAAAAAGAAGAATCGTTTACGATAGGAAGCTTTTTCAAATATATTTTGATAGCAGTAATATTGCTCTTGATACTGATATTGGGTGGTGGTCAGGCTTTCGAAATGTCCAAAACAATGGAATAGTTATCATGCCTGCTTTCATAGCAACGCAAAGAGTCTACTTTAAAAAAAGTACAAATTTCTATTTTACTCCACTTATTTCCTTGAAACAAAAATGGACCTCAGAGATAAGCATTTTGTGTCCACAATTTTTGCTATCAACAAAAAAAAACTTTTCACTTTAGACGAAGCAAATGAGCTTCTTCCGCTAGTTATCAAGTTAACTGAGGATTCTAGTCGACAGGTGAAAAAGTTAATTAACCAGCTCGAAGCTTTTCCTGACAAAAAGAATCAGAAGGTCGTGGAACTTGAAGAGCAAGTAAATAAACTAATCGAACTTTGGCAGACTAAAATTGAAAAATTAGGTTTACGTCCAAAAGGTTTATGGCTATGCGATTTCGACAATGGCGCAGG
>DDVI01000046.1 GCA_002345205.1 Bdellovibrionaceae bacterium UBA2316
CGCGCCGCTCTTCCTGTCTGCTGCGGCTAAAAAATTGGAAGGAGATAATCGAAGATCCGCTGGCTCTGGAGGTAACGTAAAAAAAATTGTGTCTCCATAAGAAAACCTTATACAAGGGGGAGACACAATTTTTTTTACGTTACCTCCAGAGCCAGCGGATCTTCGATGATCTCCTTCCAGTTTTTCAGCGGCAGCTGTGTCGTGATCAGAGTCGAGCGCGTCTGACGTTCTTCGAGAAGATCATGAAGATCGATGGCGATCTCCGGCGGGAGACGCTTTAGGCCCACGTCATCGATGATCAGTAAATCTGTCTTAATGAGCCGGTCGCGGTATTTCAGATACGTGCCGTCGGCCCTGGTCATCATGAGCTTTTCCATCAGCACATGGATCCCCACGAAGATGCAGGTGTAGCCCGAGCGGCATGCGTATTCGCCGATGGCCGTGGCAAGATACGTCTTGCCGATGCCGGTCGGCCCCGTGATGAGAACATTGCGAGGCGTTTTTAAAAATGGTAGCGCCATCAGATCGCGCACCATTGCTTTCGTGAGCGTACGCTTGGCCGTCAGATCTATTCGCTCCATTGTCGCCGTCGTTCTAAACGACGCCGCCCGGATCCGACGGCTGATGCGATGGGTGTCGCGATGAAGTTTCTCGTCGGTCACTAAAGCCGAGATCAGCTCAACATGGCCCCAGCCATGTTGGTGGGCTTCGTGAAGGCGCTGGTCGAGTGGTGGTGAAGTCGGCTTCAAAGATTCGAGATTGAAGTTCTGGCCACGTGATCGGCCGGGGGCGATCACGCGAGAATTGATCGGAATCTCGAACTTTCCTGATTTCGACGGGTCAAATCCGTTGGTTTTTGGTCTATGGTCGAGTCCAGTGTCAGAGGATTGAATCCGATATGCTTTAGGTGAGGATCATCGTACTTCTATCAGTTCTGCTCGTCTCGCTTTCCGCGCATGCTTCGGGTGATTGTACATCATTTCCGGAACAGATCAGCGTTTCGAACGACATAGTCGAGCTGGTGAGCGTGGCGGAGAAGGTCCTCGGCGTAGGGGACGTGTCGAGAATTCGGAAAATTGAGAACCGTGAATTCCCATTTGTTGGCCGATTTCGAGGCCCAGGAGATCTCCCATACAGCTGCACCGGCACGATTTTAGATAAGAAGTTTGTGCTAGGGGCAGGCCACTGTGTCGACGAATTGGGTGAAAAGCCCTTATTTATTCTGAGTCGTGACCCATTTAAAACTGATGGAGCCGCGCCGACCAAATTGGTGGCGAAAGGTGATGACTGGGCTTTATATGAATTGGAATCACCAATTCCCTACAACGGACCTTATCCGAAGCTAAAATCGGTGAGTGTCGAGGATCTTCGGAACAAGTCGCTTTTCAGCGTTGGATATCCTATTGACGGCGCAGGTGACCTTACAAGTAGCTTCGTCGTCGATGGGAACTGCAAGATTTTCGCCACAACTTTTTGGCAACGAAAATTTCTCTCAAACTGCTTTTCGAGAAATGGAATGTCGGGAGGCCCGGTGGGCTACTTTGAAGAGGGTGTGTTTTACATCGTCGCCGTCCGAAGCGGTCCACAATGGGGAGCGTTTCGGAGGGTTTTTGGTCAAGTCGGTACGGTCGAAACTCCCGTCAGCTTTTTCAAAGATGGACTCGAGAAGGCGACCGAGCGCAAATGAATTTCCTTTCTTTCGCATTTAGAGATCGAAAGCTCTGCCTTCTGAAGCCCACCGAACAAAATGCCGGCCTTTCAGCCGACCCTAAATAAACAATTCGTATCTACGATTTTGGCGCCGATAATTCCGAGCGCTATTTTTCTTCGAAACAAGTGGTTTGTGACTGCCACGTTGTTAGGGCGCTGATACTATAATATCCAAAATATCGCCGAAAGGATCAGGGCTTCTTTCAAATGTTTCAGCTAGCTGTCGTTGGCTGATTCCGCGAGCGCTTGCGAGGAACAAGAGGTCTGCGCCGAAGCCATATCCGATGTAAATCGAACTCTCGTTCACACGAGTTTTTCGCTCAAAATTTAACTTCTGTTTTCGAACCGAGTACGCCGTGGCAATGAAAGTGCCTTCATTTGTTGCCTCCAGCAATGCTTGTCCTCTAGCCGCTGCGATCGCCATCATCTCAACAAAACTTGCTGTCGACTCTCGAATTGCGACAACTCGCAAATCGTTCCAACTCGCCCGTTCTCGTAGAAGAATTGCTCGGACATCAGCGACAATTCTTTGAATCACAGCATTATTGGGGAGTAATTGCGTTCCAGGTTTACTAAAGTGATTTGAAAGTACACTTTCGATCCTGTGCGAAATTTCGATCAACTCGTTGTTTAGACGAATTCGCGCCGGAGGGTCGTACGAGTGTTTTGGGTTCTGTGCAGCGATTGGCCATCGCAAACTTCTCCAGGAGTCTTGTTCGAAATTGTGAAGTGATTCGTGTGCCGCAAGTCCGATCGTCCAATTTGGTGTAATGAGGTGAAGGGCTCCTCGGGTGCGCCGTTTCGCTCGACGATGACTCGGGTCTGATGCTGGTTGGCTTCGACTACGACAGCATCTTTGTCATACCAAAACAAGTGTTCGCCCAACAGACTGATCGATCGCTTCGTCTCCGCAACATCGAGTGCGTGCCAATCGGTCTTACGTGAGTGATTTTTTGCTCGATTGATTTCGATACGTACAGCCGATTGCGCGACTGAATCAACGATGTCAATTGATCCCTGTGATTCCCCAAGACGTTTAAACCAAATTCCAACTTGAGCGTGATGAAATACTCTTGCGAGAGCTTTTGCATATTCTGCCGTTGAATTCGTCTGGACATGAACAAAAAGGTCTTCACAAACAAACGCGGCGTTCGCCACTGTAGTCAGAAAGCACATTGCTATCAGGGTCGAAGCCCTTAGCCAAAAATGGATAAGCATTCCGCGAGACTATCACATTCCCATACTCGATTGCGTCGGATGAAAAGAATCTATTGTGATTAAAATCCAATCGTTCTGCCCTGGTTGCGCGATATCGCTCCTGAGCCATTTGGAGGCCGATAGGTGCGTTTCTGACCACGTTGCTACCCAGGGACGGTCTAGTCTGGCCCATTCGCCGGTGACGATTTTCGGCAACCAGGTTCGGATAAATCAGGATTGCGAGCCTTTTAGCTCAACCCCGTGGGGTCGGTAGCAGAACAAACGGTCGGCCCAGAAAGCCCTCCAGAATGCGAGCCACAACTCGTGTCTCGATGCTCCACAGGGTTTACTTAGATGGCCATACATGTTTAATCTTTGTAAGAAATGACAACCGAGAAATCGGATTTTTGAGTCAGAGGAACTATAAAATTAGATTTTTTTAATTGTCCTAAATTGACCGAGTTGGAGCCTAAAAGTTTATTTCTAACTATGCCGTACTGGTATAAGGATACTTTAATTAATTCAATACCTAAACTGATATTGTCAAAATTTTGATTACAATATAACTCTTTCCTTTTCATATTCAAAATGACTTTGTTTAGATTAGAAATTGAAAGTGCCCCTGTTACGCTAGTCATGTTATTGAAACAATGGTCTGATCTGTCGCATAACTCAATTTTCATCAAATACTCTTCGCCATTAACTATTGAAGGAAATTTATTTAACAATACGGAAATCGCCGACGTATCATTAGTAAAAAAATTGTCTATACTTAAAGCGCATTCTGATTTTGAAACAGCTGCAGACTTCTTTGAATTCGTGGCCAAAATCATATTTCCCATCGGCGATCCGGGCAAAAGATTTGGACCAGCATAAGAAACTGCAAAAAACCCAAGTGACATAAGTACGTTTTTAATCAAGAGAACCTCCGGAATTTGAAGATAAAGTTTATCAGAAAATGGCAATTTGTCGCCTGTAGATAAATGGTCAAGGTGACTAAAAATGTTCCTAACGAAGTAGTGGTAATTGAATTGACCTGAGTATTTTCAAGCGCACATACTTCCTAAATGAATCTGAGCGAGGCTTACGAAAATTGCGCTTTAGTTAACAGTTGAGTTTTACAGAAATAAATCATGTTGTATGTATAAAAAGAAGTCGGAATTAGTAAAAAAATTACCTGGCATGCTTTGCATATAGTCAGTAGACTCGTTTAGCTCAGTTCCCCTAAATTTGGAGCGGTTTAAAACATTGATAAGGAAATTGAATGGAAAGCTTTATAAATTTTTTGGTAACTACAATGGTTGGATTTCCCATTTTAGCTTTTTCCGGCACTGTAATTCAGGGCTCGACACAATATAACCAAAATTATTTGCGTTGGTATAGTCTTTTCGAAAAGAATCAAAGTGAAAAGTGCGAAAGAAATGCTCACCTGCTTAAGCTGCCTATCGCTTACTGCAATGATCTTGGCATTGACCTACAAGTAGTTATTCAGGAAATTTCTGACCCCGAGCTAGCAAAGATGCAAATTGATTTGGAGGTTTCTAGCGAGCGCTTACCGTCATTCAATTCATTGAATAGAGGGCAAAGTGGTGTTGTAACTTTCAACAAAGAGCAAGCCTCAAACAGAAAAGTCATTTCCCAAGTTAGCTTGAGAGATATCGTAGCAGATTTCGACAATGTTACCGAAATTGAAGTTAGAATCAAAAATATGAAATTAACTCGAGGTTTTTATACTGATCCGGATAAAATTGATTTAGTTCAAAAAATTGACATACGTTCTGTTTTATCGGGCGGCACTTTAGAAGCGGTCATTCGAAACAAAGCAAATGTACGGATCTCGCTCGTGAACAATTTCTCAAAAAAGTCTGTCACAATGCAATTTCTGAATGACAATAATTTAAGTTTAAGAAAGATTCAGCAATGTGGCCGCAATCTATATCGTCAGGGTTTGGACACCAACCTCTGCTTCAATAACATTTCGGTTCAAGTAGATTCCTCTATGCTTAATTCCTATTTAAATGATCAATATCACCTTCAAGTAAAAATTAAGGGTATTATAACACACGAAACAAGACTTATGGTATCAACTGGCTTAACCAAAAATTACGATATACCGATATCCGACATAATGAGCGGCTACGCTTTAAATACTGATGACCTAACTCAATTATCGGTTGAGTCACTCACATCAAAAATTGCATTTGACCGAAGCATATGTAGATTTAGAATTGAGCAAATAACAGGAAAAAATATCGTCTGCAACAACCCACAATTGGGAGCAAAGTTTAATATCGGAATAAATCCTTCAAAACTAATTAAGGAGTAACTTCGTATAAACGTGGCTAGAAAGCCCTTGTTTTTAAGAAAATTTAAATCAACTAGGCTCCATAACAATGGAGCCTTTGTCGCTTATAGAATTTCGATACGTTCAATAAAGCAGATATGTGCATAGAAATGCGATCCTTCGGTATCAACGATCTCCGTTTCCAGTATGGTTCGAGATTATACATTAAATAAACCAAACTAATTCAATTGAACGAAACCTCGTTTACTTTGAAAATCTTTCAACTCTATAAGAAATTACAGCCGAGTTTCGGATTTTCCCAATGGATTCCGTAATATGAATGAGAAAAACGCCTAGCTATGGTATAACGGGGTTCCGTGCATCCATCCTCTGAGATGCCTGTACGGTGCGGGTTTGGGGATTTTAATTTACTGCTATATTTTCAAATACTTGGTTTCAATTTCCCCCTTTTTTCCGCTATGTAATTAGATTTGGTTCACCTGTTGCAATTCTAAAGTTTTGTAGGGGGATTTATGGAACTCGAAATCTTAATTGTCGATGATAACCGCACTGATGCTGAAACAGTGGCGCTCATGCTTGGTGAGTTAGCCAATGTTAAAGTGTCTATTCAAACCGACGCTGAAAAAGCACTTCACTATTTTGCGCGATATCCAAAGCGATTTGCTTTGATTCTCTGTGATTTCAATCTAAACAAAAAAGACTTAGATGGATTTGTGTTAACTAAACGTTTTTGGGAAATTAATTCGCATCAGTTGGTTGCCATTTTTTCAGGCGAAACGGATATGAAAATTCCAATCAAATTTATTGGAACGCCCATAGTTGAATTTATTCAGAAAAGTAGCCCAGCTACTGTGATTCAAAAGCGTGTTCAAAATCTTTTACAAAAATATATCATTACTCATAAGCCGTATGATGTATCAAAATCCATCACAGACAACGAGTCACTTTGCGCAAGCATTGGCCTTATATCGCGATCAAAAGTAATGGCTGATTTAGCAAAAACCATAACTCGAGTTTCAGCTAGCGAAACAGCTACGGTATTGATTCGTGGTGAGTCTGGTACGGGAAAAGAACTTGTTGCCAAGAGCATTCACAGTTTAAGTCAAAGAAAAAACGGACCATTTATCGCGCGAAATATGGGCGCTATTCATAACTCGTTAATCGAGAGTGAGTTATTTGGCCATGAAAAAGGCTCCTACACCGGAGCAACTGGATCTCGTCAAGGTGCTTTTGAACTCGCATCGGGAGGCACAATATTTTTAGATGAGATCGGTGATTTGCCAATGGATTTGCAAGTAAAACTTCTTCGTGTTCTTCAGGAACGCGAAGTTCAGCCAGTCGGAGCTAATAAGCCCATCAAGGTTGATGTCCGGGTGATTGCCGCTACCCATGTTAACCTTGAAGAAAAGATTGAATCCGGAAAATTTCGATTTGATCTTTTTCAGCGGCTCAATGTGATTACTTTAAAAATTCCAAAACTGACTGAGCGAGTAGAAGATATCGCACTTCTTTGTCAGCACTTTTTAAAAAAATTTAAGTCTAACAAAACGATTCATCCAGCAGCAATGGCTCAACTCGAAAAATATAAATGGCCTGGCCACGTCCGGGAACTTGAAAATCTAGTCGAAAAATTAACTATTCTTATTGAGGATAGCGAAATCAGATTAGAACATTTACCGTCTGAAATATACTCTAGCAATCAGGAACCAGGAAACAACAGTGATTTTGATTTTTCAATTTCTTATAAAAATATGATTGAGTATCTTCGAAATTTGGAAAAAAACTATTATTTGTTCCACCTTTCAAAGGCAAAATCAGTATTTATAGGAAATTATTTGATCCAGTAAAAGTAATGAAACTCGCAACGCAAGACCTTATTGATGCTAAAAAGAATGGTATTGAGTTGACATTGCAGGAAGCCATTAAAAAATATGAAACGCCAAGTGTCAGCAAAAACCTTGGTAAGCCAAATCGTCTTAGCCGAACGAAAAGCTCAGACGGCAGTAGCGACCTGTGCGAAGATGAACTAAGCAATACAGAGCCGACGCCGTCGTCAGAAACGGCTAATTTTGATCGAATAAAAAGACCTAGGAAGTCAGCGACTAATCATCATTCTGGGGTTTCATTGAACGAAAACAATCGGATTGAAAATGATGGAAAATAAGGTAAAATCAAGACAGCTATCGAAAGTTTTTAACTTTCAGCTCATTGAAAATCGAATAGTCTCTGTAGGCAAAAATGGTTGTGTAGTATGAATTATACACAGAAAGGTACTTTATCGAATGACGACTACAAAGGTAGTGAATGGTTATGCACTGTTGAAGCTGCAATCTATCTAAGATTTTTTAGAAAAGATGGTAGTCCTTGTGTTGAACGATTGCGAAATTTGGTTTGTCAAAGAAAAATACCTTTTTATAAACCATTTGGTAGATTTTTATTCCGTCGTAGTGAATTAAAAAGTTTAGTTGAATCTTCTCGAAAAGGAGATTTCAAATGGCGATAAACCATTATTTTGATGAAAAGAAAAATAAAAAACTTTATAAAATCAGAGTCGTTAGAAAAAGTATGAACAATCCGAGTGTTGTAATTACAAAGAGAGCTTTTGGAATTGAATCAATTACGGAAGCTCAAAAAGTGGAAAAAAAACTTAACTTGCAAGCAGAACGCGAACTTTTTGAATCTGAAAATAAAAGCTGTGTTTGGGGAAACCTTTTAGATGAATGGGAAAAATCTTCTTTAAGCGGCGATATTTTCTCAAAACAGCTAAATGCTCAGACGATTCGCGATTATGCATTTGTTATTCGCACCTACACTCTCGAATGGCTTAAGCTAAGAGTTGACGAAATTGACAAGGCTAAGGCGTGGCTAGTTTTGGAAAAAGTTGAACGTGAGGTCTCGGTCTCAAGACGAAAACGGCTTAGAACTGCTATTGATGCCGTATTCTCTTGGGGGTTTTTGTCGGGGCGAATTAAAGGGGCTCATCATATTCCAACAGAAGGCTATAAAAGCTTTCGGAAGGATGAGGAAAAGCTACCTGAAATTTTGACTCTAGATGAAATTAGGACTTTGCTAAGTTACGCCAAAGAAATTAATCATCCGTGGTATCCACACTGGGCATTGGCTTTACTCACTGGAATGCGTAGTGGTGAACTATATGCTCTTGAATGGGATAGTGTCGATTTCGAGAACAGAATGATTTACGTTCATAGAAATTGGACTAACCGAACTGGTTTTGGTCCAACAAAAGGTCGATATTGGCGGGCAGTTCCTATGAGTGAAGAATTGGTTTCTTTATTAAAAGAACAAAAGATAGCTCGGGGAAATGAAAAATCTGTTCTTCATCGATTTAATTTGTGGACTAAAGGTCAACAGGCTGAAATTTTGAGAGAGTTTTGCGTTGGTTCAGGAATAACTTCGGTTAGGTTTCATACATTAAGAGCGTGCTTTGCTACCCAACTTATAAAAGATGGTGTGGCGCCGGCAGTCGTCATGAAAATTGCCGGATGGAAAGATCTTAAAACAATGCAACGATATATAAGATTAGCTGGCATCGAGGTAAAAGGAGCAACTAACAATTTGAAACTTCTACCGGAAGCAGCCGTAATGGGAAGAGTTGTAAATTTGTTTGCGGATCCCGGTACACAAAATAGCAGCACCTAATAGGCCAAAATACAGAGACTTTTACAAGGTGACAGTTGGGTGTCACCTAGTTCTTAAGTAGTTGATTTTACTGAGAACTAGGCACCACCTCCAAATTATTTCTTAGTTTGGTTTCAAGATTAGATAACTCCGCGAAAATAAATAACAAAGGTTTCAACAGTTTAGCTAAGTCGATTTTTGAGAATCATCACTCCAAATCACGAAGTATCACAGATGTTGGCTACTTTTTGGCTACCGTTTGGCTACTTTTCTAGAGCTGTTTCTGAGGTCGTAAGTCCGTTTTGATTTGTCGAGAGCCTCACACAATGGAGGTTTTATGACAGGAGTAGTTCAATTCATGCGTGGCTTAGTGATGGCAGCGCTTCTCTTAAGTGCCGCTGGCACTTTAGTAGAAGCCACTGGCATCGTAGGCCGTGAAGCAGCCAAAGCTCATCAGCGAGGTGGCATTAAGTTCAAGTGGCTCAACCAACAACTTGTTGGGGGTGGTCAATGAGTCGGGAACTTGATTTCGAAAAACTAAGAATCTTGGCTTACAAAGTTAGATGTCTTGGATATTTTCTGGAAACTCAAGATCCCAACCACGCTTGTCCAGCGGACTTCGATGAAGTTCAATATGGGTTTTCACTTATTGTAAACGAAATAGCTGCGGAAATGGTGGCGATAAGTGAGGCTGTTGGAAAACCTAAAGAAAGTTAAACACAAAGAGGGTTCGTGCTTACGAACGGACCCTCTTTAATAAATATTAAACAACCGAAAGCACTCGTCTGATTCGATAGCTACCTTCAATCGAAATAAATCCTCCGATCAAAGCACCAACTATCCATAACAGCATAAAAGTTCCAACCAATTCGGCTCCAAAGAAATGGAAAGCCGCCAATGAAACAAGACCTATGATTCCTGTTTGCAGCCATTCATAGCGTTTAACAGCTTCAACTTCTTCAAGTGTTAAAACCACATTCGCTAACAAATAGGTTGTCATCATAAAGAACACACCACACAGAAGCATACAGAAGTTGTGACCTGCGATTCTCATAAACCAATCTGTAAGAGACTGCTGAGTATTAAAAGGGTTCAGTCCGAACTGATTGCAAACAGCTAATGACAGAGATCCTACAATGGCATGAACGCCAGCAACCTTTCCGAATACCATCCAAGGACTTGGGAACAATCGTTTCTTAAGATTTGAATAAGCAGATGCCGGAACCTGAACTTGCTCAGATTTAATATTTGAAAATTCAGTAAACTCTTTGAGCCATTCATTTTTTTGACCTAAATCCATACTAATTTTCCTTTCTTCCCAAAGCCTGTCTAATTTTTTTAATTCCTCGACTGACAAGCTGTCTGGCGTTTTCAGGAGAAGTCGATAAACGCTCTGCTATTTCTTCAAATGTTTTTTCGTCGTATACCCGCAAGCATAGAGCTTCGCTTTGAGCTTGAGGTAAAGCAGCAACCATGCCCTCTAGATCTTGTTCGATTACCGAAGGACCTGTTGCAGCTACTTTATCAAATTCAGCATTCTCAACTGGATCTTCTAAATTTTTCTTTTTAGCAAAATCCAGAAGGACTGAACGCGTGATTGAAAACAGCCAAGGAAAAAAAGGCAGAGTCGAATTATACAAATGTTTCGAGCGGTGAAGTTTGAAAAAGACTTCTTGTAACAGATCTTCAGCTTCTTTCTTTTTAATTAATCTTTTTGAAAGAAAACCGAAAACACGACTCGAATGCCTTTCAAACAAAACATCAAAAGCAGCCGTATGGCCATTTTGATAGCTCTGCATAAGCGCCTCATCTGACTTTGTTTTCCAGTCTGTGGACATCAATCCTTCCAATAGGGATTACGATAATAAAGGTACATTTGTGACATCTCAAATTGAAACTTAAAAACCCAATAGTTTCAATCATTTAATGAATTCACCAGGTGGCTGTCACAATTTTAATATCTCGCTCGTATTCATTTTTAGGAGTCACACCAATGAGAATACTTATCCAATGGCTAGCGATGATATGTTTGGTTTCGCCTTTGGCCCAAGCCCACCCAGTTTCCTATAAAGATGCTGTCGGGCTCATGTCTTACAATTCGCCTGAAATGAATGAGATCCTACTGACTTATTCACTGACACCACATTTTGCAGTGGCAGGAACTTATCTTCGAGATTCGAAATCTGAGTTTTATATACCGCGAGTGAACTTTCTTTTAAAACGATGGAATAATGAAGATTCCCAGGGAAATATCTATCTCAGTGGTGGCGCTGGATATGAAAAATTTGCGTCTAAAAATTATGGTGTAAGCCTCGGTGAATTTGTCGCTGATTGGGAAAGTCGAAAATACTACATCTATTTTGATCATCTGTATTTAAATCGCTCGAATAGCGACAATGTTCTTCTCCCAGATCGTGACTACAATCATTCAAAATTACGAGTGGGAACAGCGCCTTTTTTAGCAGACTACAGTGATCTGAATGTTTGGCTAATTTTGCAGGGAGAAAAACACCTAGATGAGTCCAATATCGAAATGACTCAATTTTTGAGATTTTATATCAAAAATACTCTCTGGGAAGTCGGGGCAAGATTCGATGGCGGCTGGGCTTTTAACTATATGGTGCATTTTTAAGGAGTCTTTTATGAAAAAATTAATTCTTTCAACTCTTCTGATGATCGTAACTAATATTGCCTTCGCTGGAGAAGAACTCATAGTCGGTGTTAAAGGAATGGTGTGTGCTTTTTGCGCTCAAGGGATTGAGAAAAAATTTATGGCTCAGCCCGAAGTTGCAAAAGTCGAAGTCAGCCTTACTAACAAGTACGTTAAGCTCAACTTCAAAGATGGAAAGCGACTAACAAACGAAAAAATTACGGAGCTTTTAAAGGATTCGGGCTACGAAGCAAATTTTGAGGAGAAAAAATGAGCAAGCTTCGTGATGGATTTGTTAATTACTTCACGCTTTTTGGATCAATGAGTACACTGATCTGCTGTGCACTTCCGGCTTTAATCGTAAGCTTAGGTCTGGGCGCGGTAATGGCCGGTCTTGCATCTAATATTCCGGGTTTAATTTGGATCTCTGAAAACAAAATGATCGTTTTTAGCATTGCGGGAATAATGTTGGCTGGAAATGGACTCTTGATGTGGTTCAATCGGAATGCTCCGTGTCCTATTGATCCAAAACTGCGAGACGCTTGTATCAAGGGCCGAAAAACAAGTAAGATTTTCTACAGCATAAGCATCTTGATCTATTTGATCGGTTTCGCTTTCGCCTATATTGCTCCAAACATCTAAAGGAAGGTTTTATGAAAAATTTATTTTTTGCTTCGCTGATCACTTTAACTTTTGGCACAGCTCATGCTGCTGGCAAAGAAGTAAAAGAAGAGATCAAAGTTCAAGTTACTGAGAATGGATTTGAGCCATCGCAGATTAAAGCAAAAGCTGGCGCTCATGTTGTGATGAAAGTTACAAGAACAACCGACAATACCTGTGCGACTGCAATTCAATTTAAAGAAAAGAAAATTAAGAAAGACTTGCCTTTGAACAAGGAGATCAGCGTTGATCTTGGGACTTTAAAAAAAGGTGACATTACTTTTGCCTGTGGAATGGATATGCTATCAGGACATATCGTAGCGGAATGATATCTATTAAGTTTTTGTTTTGATAAAAAAGCGCGAACCATAGGCCGCCAATATGGCGCCCCCGAATTGAGCTGTGATAAACGCGGGGGCTCCGCTCAATTGAATTCCCGTAAAGGTGTTTGTAAAACTTCTAGCGATTGTCACTGCCGGATTTGCAAATGACGTGGAAGACGTGCACCAGTAAGCCGATGTTATGAACAACGCAACTGCCGCCGGAGTTGTATTAACGTTTCGACGCCCTGAGAGCGCGATGACGAGTACAAGGCCGAAGGTCGCAATAAATTCCGAAACAAAAAAACGAAGTTCTCCTCGGTCGCGGCTTGAGATTTGAATCAGTGCTTGGCCGAAAATAAAATGCGTAGTCACAACTCCTATGAATCCGCCGCAAATTTGCGATAAAGAATATCCGGCGAACTCTTTTGGCGTCATACGCTTCCAAAGCAGTTCTGCGAGGCTCACGGCTGGGTTAAAATGGGCTCCCGAGATAGGCCCAAAAGTTTGAATTAAAGCATAGAGGCCAGCCCCAGTCGCGATTGAATTGGCTAGTAATGCAATCCCAGCATTTCCGTTAGAAAGAGACTCTCCCATGATTCCCGAACCAACAATAACGATCAGAAGTGCTGCCGTCCCCAGAAATTCGGCGATTAGACGTTGGATCACTGGTTCAATCCTTTTTTAAACTGCAACAGACGCTCACGAATGTTATCTCGTGCATCACGGAAGCGACCGAGCATGACTTCATCTGAAAGAGGTTCTTTGCTTGCCGGATCAGGAAATGGCCAATGAAGTTTTTCTGCTTTTGGCGCAACCATAATCGGACAAACTTCTTCAGCGCATAGAGTGACGATATAATTGATCCCAACGATGAATTTTGGTGAAAGCTCGTCGACGGACTTCGAGTATTGCTTTGAGATATCAACGTCAACCTCCTTCATAACCTGAATGGCAAAAGGATTTAATTTTCCCGGGTGAGATCCCGCACTTTGAATCTCGGCATCCGGAAAAATTTGGCGGGCTAAGCCCTCTGCAAGTTGACTGCGTGCTGAGTTTGCGACGCACATAAATAGAATTTTCATACATTTACCTTGTCTTTAATCGTATGTTTACGATATATGATGAATATATGGCATTGCCAAGAGTAAATGAGTTTCTTGACCGAGATCTGAAGATCGCCGATTTTGCGAAAGCTCTTTCGCATCCGGCGCGCGTTGCAATCTTAAAAGTGCTAGCAGAAAAGCGGGAGTGCATCTGCGGAGAGCTTGTTGACGATTTACCGCTAGCTCAATCGACAGTAAGTCAGCACTTGAAGGCGCTAAAAGAAATAGGCCTAATCAAAGGAACGATTGATGGGCCGCGTTCTAGATACTGTATCGACTGGAAAGTATTCGAGCGGTATTTACGCGAAGTAGATTCTTGGTCCGAAAAGATGCTTAAGCTTCGTCAGGATAATTGCTGTTAATTTCACACGGTGGTGTGGCCGAACATTTTAGGCGACAGCTATGCAACGCTGTTCATCTTGGTGAAAATCCAGGCACCACCTCCAAGTCATCTGATTTTCAAACAGACATTTGAGATTATTGAAAAGAGCACTGTACCGTAGTTCGATCCATTCCTGAACTAAAGTTTGAAAAGTGCGAATCAATGATGTGATTGCCGTGGAGATTGTATGTCAGAATCGAGGCAAGTTTTCCTTCTCCCGATTTGTAAATATTACCAAGACTGCAGCATAGATTGACTGTTTAAGCTGCGTACTTGACTTTTTCCGCTTGGAAAAAATTCTTTATTTTCTCTGGATTTTTCTGATTCTTTTTTAAATAAGATCGAAGCTCTATAACCATTTCATCTTGAT
>DDVI01000055.1:0-42356 GCA_002345205.1 Bdellovibrionaceae bacterium UBA2316
ACAGAAAACCCGGAATACCCGTTTAAATGAATCCGGGGAACCCAATCCGCCCATTAATGCAATCATACCAGACACAGCTCCCAAGAGTCCAAATGCAGGAGGAAATCTTGCGACAGTCTTAAAGACGTGGGCTTCTTCTTCGTATCTGATGAAATGGACCTCGGCTCGCTTTTTTAATACTTGGTCAATTTTTGAGTCGGAGATCCCACCTTCAATTTGTAACTGTACAGCTTCCTTAAGAAAATGAACCTTGATTTTATCTACATTTTCGGAAAGGTAGTTTTCATTGTTTTGAATTCCTCTTGATAGATCGATAACTTCTTCAATAACCTTTAAATGCGGTGAGCTTCCTTTGCCAAGAACCTTAGCGAAAAATACCTTCCAAAGCTTTACGAGTTGTTTAATTGGAAAACTGACCAATGTCGCAGCCAAAGTTCCGCCTATCACAATGACGAAGGCATGGATGTTCAAATAGATTTTCCAATTGCTTGTTGATGACAAAATCCCACCAATAAAAACTGATGTTGCTATAATGAGACCAAGTATTGATGAAATATTCATAGGTTACCTCATGCTGCCTTGGTTTTTTCGTTTGATGATTCTCTAAAAATTTGATCTAAGTTTATTTGGCCATCGTTGACCGCCCTAAATAATTTCAATCGTATTCCTTCAAGACCTCGGTTAATTTCTTCAGGCGATAGGGTCTTATTGATGGAATCTTTTAAAATTGTTTGAGTTCGAGTTGGAATCACTGAAAATATTATTTCTGAGGATTCCGGTACGGCCTTAACAAGAGCCAATACGTCGTTTGGTTGAACTCCGGTTAATAGGAATTTCAGTTTATCTTCTGGCCATTTTGAAATAAATGCCAAGCTCGGATAGTTTTGTTTAATATACAGTCCCTGATCTGACAACGTGGGCAGAATCTGCTGAACCAATTGAATTTCTTCATATGGTGATAGGCACATGAGCATATTCGGTATCATCGACTGAATCTCGATCATGCCGTCTTCAACGCCCTCTTCTTTTTTGATAAGAAACTTAAGAGACTGATCTGCCATTTCAATTTCTTGAGGCTTCATTCTAGGAATCGTGAAGGCTTCGACTATCATACTCTTTTTTTCTTCAAAGCTGAGTGCAGAGACAACCTCTTCCATTTTCTCTTGAGGTAAATGTAAGATCGTAAGTGACTGGACTTTTTTATCTTGTTTGCTCAGAACTTTTTGAATTTTTGAAGCTGAAAGTTGAGCAACGCTAGAAAATGGTAAGCTTGTTAGTTTGTCACCCAAAGTTTTTACAGATAGAAGGTCCCAATAGGTCTTTTCGACTAAAGATGTTCTTTCTTGAAGCGATAACGTAGAAAACGAAGTAAAAACAGATGGAAGTTCTTTGTCGTTTTTAATTCTCTCAGGCAAATTCCAGTTTGGCGGGTTTAATTGTGTATCGCCTTTGTTATTTCCATAAAAAGTAAGTACGCAGTCAACTAGTGAAGCGACCTTTTTTCGACCATCAAGGCCTTCCTCGAACCATCGATCAAAAACCAAGTCCGCTATTGCTGGACTTGATAGGGCAATTAGCGCAACCTTCCGCTGATGCTCTTTGAAAGTATCAAACAACAAACTAGCGCTAAGTTGAATATCTTGCTTTTCAGATTTTTTGGACTCAGCAAGTGCTTTACTGCCGCTGCTAGGGCCTTGTAAGTTCAACTGAGAATTTTTCATTTCCTGAATTTTCAAAGAAAGACTCATTTGTTCTTTAACGTCTCTAGAGGGAATCATCTTTATTAAGAAAATACCAATAAGGACGATTAGCGAAAATAAACCAAAGCCGATTGCATTCTGGTAGTTTCCAAACTTTTCTTCAAATGTTAAAACTCTTGGTCTTTCCTCAAGTTGCGGAGGAATTGGGGTCTCTTCTTTTGGAATCGGTGCAAGCTCAGCAATTTTGATTGAACCGATATTGCCAAAATCAGCTTTTACCGTGGTGCTTAGCCAAGGTTTGAATGCTTTTTTATATTCCTCACCCAATTTTGGGCTAAATCCAACGATGACTTCTATTTTTTTAATTTCAACACGCTCCAAAAAGCTTTTGGCAATGTCGAGTCTTTTTTCTGGGTTTTGACCATCAATCACGGTGGCAATTGATTCTATAATTCCTAAATTTAAATCCGACATGTCCACCGACGTGCTTTTGCTTTTTACATCCGTGTTTTCGCTAGCTTGATGTTGTCCAGACTTAGGATCATGAATTGCTAGCTCCGTTTGAACGGCAACATTGAATAACTCTTGAGGTATTCGGGTTGATATTCTTTCTTTGTATCGTCTTGCAATTGAGTCTTCTAAACGAGACTTGATTTCGATCAGCTCGGGACGTGTTGCTGTTTCAGCACTAAATGCCGAAGAAACACCAAAGATAGAGAGACCGATTAACAGGATGATGAAAGACTTAAATATTTTCACATAACAATATTCGGACAAAGAGTGAATGATCTTAACTAGACCTTAGTGACTTTTGATATCTAATTTTAAATAAATTATATATTGAGTGGTGAGTTGAGTAAAAGGCCAATTTTTTGATTTCGTATTTTGTCTTATTTAGAAACAGATAAACAATGAAACAAGTTTTTAAACAATTTTAACTGAGGCTCTTTTAATTCCGTTCAATAGGACGTTTTTAAGCGCAACAAAGCATTCTTTGTTGAACGGCTGACCAAGGCTGAATTCAATAATATGCAACGCTTGGTCTGGGTCAACGGGATTTTGATTGTTAACGTCTTTAAAGGTCAGTTCGCAAAATGCGTCGGCCAGAGCAACAACTTTTGAGAACGGATGCAGTCGAACATCTCGCGTTCCCCTAGGGTATCCTTGCCCTATAGCATTTTCATGGTGCTCACCCACGATTGCCATTACCTCATCTGGTATATTTTCTACGGTTTTCAAAATTTCAATGCCTCGAAAGGCATGGCGTTGATAATATTCTAAATCTTCTGCTGTGTAACTAGCCCGAGGCTTATTTAAAAATTCGGCAGGATATTCTTTTAGGCCGATGTCATGCAGAACCGCTCCAAGCGCTATTTTTTCCAGAAGTGATTGGTTATTCCATCCCTTTGATTTAGCTATAAGTATAGAAATCATACTTACGGCCATTGAGTGCCTAATGATTTCAGCGGATATTGAGTTCATTAGTGACATTAACAGAGACAACTTTGGCGTGTCATTGATGACTTTTAGTACGGAGCCTGCGATGAATTTAGTATTACCCAAGGACTCGTTGCTAAAACCAAGTTCTTGAATATTTGTAAATACAGAGGCCATTGTATGCGACAGGACGTCAACTTTTTGATCAATAGGAGCGTCGTCGTTTTTCATAATTTCACTGGCGCTAAGTACTTTTAACGAAGAAAACTTTCTTAGATCCGTTTTTTTAATGAAGACCGCATCCTTGATTTTCTCATAAAAATGCAGACTTTTAAAATGTTCGCGAGTTCCTTCTCTCCCAATGATGACAAAATGGCTCTCGCTTAGCTTGAAGTAAACATCCCCCGGTAAAGTGACGTTGGGAACAATATATTCTATAGGCACTGAAACAAGATCAGCTGCAGAAATCGCCATACTGAACTATCGTCGAGAGTGAAAAAAACTTTAACGGTTTTTATTAGTTAGAATCACCTAAATCGTCTCGTTTTGATAATGAACGTAAGCTGCGAATTTTTCCCTACCATTTAGATCATAAAATGAAGAATTAGCAGAATCTGTATCAAAATGGCCAGTTCTGGCCCAGAGATGTTACATAAACTTAGAGAAAAAGCGTCTTTGGCCAACTCTGGCCGTTCATTGGAGCCGTGTTCAATCGGTTCGGCCGACTAAGGCCATTTAATTAATTTGCTTTGATTTTGGCATTTTTTCAAACTCAACAAATTCAATAACTTAGCTGCTGGCACGAGTTGGTTTCGCGAATGCAATGAGTGTCTGCGAGAACGATGAGCGCATCCATCGGGGGAGGAAAAGAATGGGCTGCGGAAAATGTCCACGATGCTTAGAGCACTGTCTGGAGTGGTTTCAATCGCATAACTACTGCGCGAACTGCAATTACTCGAGCACGATTCAAGCAAAAGTTCTAAGTAACAAGAATAAAAAAATCAGTTTAGTCGACCCGGAGTTGGTCACAGCATGGTTAGCGTTGAATACGCATGCCAAGAAAATTTAGGAGGAAATATGGATAACAATGAATTGAATGATCGTGAAATTTTTAGAGACGTGGAGCTTGAAAACTTAATTCAAAACTATTGCGACGATGAAAAAGTTCGTCTCGATTTAGTTTCTGGATTTCAAGCCGGAAGAAAACTTATCTACGGGCGGTTAAAATGAAAATTCCAAATCTATTCGCACAATCGAAACACCTAGGAGAACAAATGTGGCATTTCGGATTAGGCACTTGGGTCTATAACCCGATGAGCGCAGTTGCTCACTCGCACGAAGAATATAAATCGCTTAAACGACGAGGAATTGAGCCAATTGACTTCGAGACTGCTCGAACGCTGTCGCAACTGAGCTTTTATTTGAAACCAATGTTTTAAAAATACAAACCTGATTTGGTTCATGGAGGAGCCTTATCTTTTATATAGAGGATACTATGCATAAATTAATTTACAAAATTTTTGAAAAACTAGCGGATGTTTTTAAACGAAAAAATGAAAACAACCATCAATATGTGAATTCGGATTCGCTTGAACGAGATCGCCTAGAACATTTTCTACGTTCGGGTCGTTATCTTGGAGGAATCTCGAGATGAAGGAAGTGATGATCTTTTTGTTCATTGCACTTTCATCAAACTATTCGGTTGCGGCTAAAAGTGATTATCCACCACAACTTGAATGTAAGACTGGGCTTTGCAAAGACGAAATATACAGACGATCCATCAGAATTTACTGCACGAATGAAGAAGAAAAAAGTCCTTCTTTAAGAACTCAAGATTGGGGACCTTATCTTCTTAAAACCGGCGGTGCCTGTTGGTGTTCGTGCGCGCAATTTAGATGAATTAACGAAAGGAGGAAAACTATGAATAAAAATAACGATTTAAATTCAGCATTAGCGGTTTGTGTTGTTCCACTCGTATTTTTTATGGCGTGGTTCTTCTCACTTTCTGGAAGCATTGATCAAAATTCAAATGCCTTGGCTACGTACTTTCACCAAAAAGGTGACTTTGTTTCAATAGTACTAATTTCAAATTTATTGTTTTCGGCCGTTTCTGTTTGGTTGATCGCTGCTGCCTTAGGAATTGGTAAGTTTGGCGGAAAGATCGTACAATTTCGTCAAAGTAAAACAAAGCTTTCGAGCAGAGTAAAACTTTGCATGGTGGTTTTCGGATTGATCGGTGGGCTCCTGATATTAGGCCTTATATTTTATTTTAAGCCATACGAGAACATAAAACCTTTACCAAGGGTCGTGCCGTCGGTTCAAGGTACAATCCTATTTTCTTACCTGAATACGAACTCTTTCATTTTAGGTGTCGAGCTTGCTTTGGCTGCTTTGTTTGTTTTTTTAAAAATTCAAAAACTCCTTACTGGCGGCATGCCTGCGATTCCAGAGAGAAAGAACATGTTAGTCCTTGGATCAAAACAAGTTGATGGAGCAGAAGAATGGATAACAATTGGAAGACCAGGATTGGTAACGGGCGTGATGCTAATTGCCAGTACTGGTGGAGGAAAATCCGTGGCTTGTCTTCTTCCATGGACGAAGCAATTTATGTCAAATTTTACTCCATTCCCCTCAATTGTCGTGATTGATCCAAAAGACACATTCGCAAGGTCCGTATTAAAACTTGCAAGCGAACTCAAGCACGATGAAAAGGTAGTTCACTTCACGCTTGACGGTCGATTCAGAACAAATCCGATTTACCGTGAACATATGCTTAAGGAATCTGGTTTTTTATATGTAACAAGTCTTATCAGAGCCGCCACTATTAACTTTGTGGGCTCGGAACAAGGTGATCAAAAGTTTTGGGGATTAAAGGGTTCCGCACTAATTAAGAATTTAGTTATATTTTGTGCGGCGAAGTACGACGGTTACTTCACTCTCAAGGAATTTTATCAAGAGATGATTGAAATTCCAAACAGAGACTTTGCAACAGAGTTTGAGGTTTATCTCCAAAACGAAAAGTACGAATGGGATGAACGGCGAAATATGGAAATCTCAAGAGACTACTTTGAATTCGAATTTATGAATCTCGATTCTAAGATTAAAGACAGTATTGCTCAAACGGCAACAACTTTCTTGGGTCAAATTCGTGCAGCTCAAATAGAAAAAGTATTTTGTCCTTCACGGGAAGAAATCAATTTCTGGGGCTTCGACCAAGTAGTCGACGAGGGAAAAATCTTTGTTTTCGGTATTGATATGCCGGGTGTTTCTGGCCCGCTATCGGTTTTGATGAAACTCATGTACCAAAAATCCGTTATGGAAAGAATTAAAAATTCGAAACGTTTGGAGACCCAGCGTCTTTCAATCGGCGTATTCGATGAATATCAAAGTTTCGCTAGTCTTGGCGGTGGACAGATTGAAGGAGACGAAGACTACGCAGCAAAACGTCGTGAGGCCTTAGGGGTAACGATTGTGGCGACACAAAGTCATAGTTCACTACTTCAGGCGACAGGCAATGATGTCGGTACCGATGTTCTACTGGCGAATTTTCGAACCCGGATTGTTGGCGCCACTACCGATAAGCGGACCATTGACCACTACAAAGAAATTGGCGGCGAGATTCAAGAGGAAATCGAAAGTGAAAGTTATACGGAATCCGGCCAGAGACCTACAAAACAGATTTTTGGAACTGGATTGTTTACATCTCAACCGACTGTAAGCCAATCGGTAAATAAAAACCAACAAAAGCGATCAAGAATTACAGGAGAAGTTATGAGCAGACTAAAAACATTCGAAGCCATTGGTTTGGTGTTCAATGGAGTTGATACAGAATTCTATGACAAGATTTGTTTGAAGCCCGCCTTTTTCCCTTCAATGCGCATTTCGCATGAAAAGGTCTTGAAGGCAGCACGAGCGGCGGCGATGGCTTGTTTTGTTCTTTTTTCGATAAGGTCCCAAGCGTTTCCATCAGTGTGTTCTGTCGTAAAAACACCTGCATTTGAGAGTTGCTTTGAGCATGTGAAAAGCAGTTGCACCTGTGGTTGGCCACCGCGACCTTGCTCGCATCATACCTATTATTTGCCGACGACATTTATTGAAGTAACGAGTCGACCTAAGCAATCATTCTTTTCAGATCTACCCATTGCGGGCGCACAGCTAAATTCTCTCAAGGAAATGTGGTTTTCGTCCGGATCAGTGGAAATGGACAATAGGTTTTATCACGCGAGAGTTATTCAAACCCCATTTGCCAGTCTTGCCTATTCCGGCATGCCGTGCGGCGGGACGGAAGCAGATAAATTCTGCTTTGGAGCAATGAGCGAACATATTAGCAATCAGTGGAAGACTGGATCAGGGGATTTAAACGATCCACAATTCAAAGCCTGGTCGCTAAGCCCGAAAGCTTGCTTAATTAAGGGATCGATATCTGCGGCTGGTGCAGGTCAGATTGCCAATGGTTCGCCTGCTGGCGGAGCCACTTGTAGTTTTCCAATGGCAGGGCTTTCGGTTTTTCCACCTGTGAGTAGCGACATTTGTGGTGGATGGGGTGTCTTGCTTCCAAGAACAGGGTTTGTTGAATCAAATAGCTCGGTTGGCGGAGCGCTTCTCGCAGCAGAACGAATTCGAAGTATTGCTAACGAAGTATATCGTTCGGTTGCAGTTTATCCAGATGAAAAGTGGCAAATGATATTTCCAAAGAGTTCAAGTTGCTTTCGTGAGGGTCAGTCGGTTGGAAAGCTTGAAACGATAAACGGGGTAAATGAGATGGGTCGCCTAACACAATTGAATCAAGACTCTTGGTTGTTTGTCGTCTGGAAGCGAGTTTCGTGCTGCAAGGACGTTAATAGTATTCCGCAAGCTGAATTTGCGAAGAACGCGATGAAAACTATGTGTCAGGGGATGGAATAATGTTTGGAGAATTTTTGATCAATAAAAATTTAATTTCTGTCGAACAGCTCGAAGAAGCCCTATCTGTTCAACCCATTGCAAAACGAAAATTGGGTAGAATTTTGGTAGAGCTTGGACTTTTATCTCAAAATGATTGCGATTCGGCACTTGAAGCGTTTCTCGGTGTAAAATCAGAGAAAGAATTTTACTCGGTAATTTCGGAACGAAACGACCAGTCAATGTTTGTCAAATTGGTTATCGGCTTAGAGGCAGGATACTTATTGCTTAGAAGTCCGAACGTTCTTTATTTATCTCGTTTTACCGATCGATTGGTTCAAGAAGCCGAAAAGCACTCGCCAAATTTCGAAGTCAAAATCCTTACGTTCGAACAGATGGATCTCCTTGGAAGAATGGTTCAAGCACCAATTAGTGAAACTAAGGAAATCACCCTTGTGTCCGAACCGTCTGCTCCGGTAATTTCCGGTCCAACTCCCTATAGGGAGTTGCTTTTAAGTCTTCTATCAAAAGCGAAGTCTCTAAATGCAAGTGATGTTCACTTTGATTCTACGCTTGACGGCTTGGCAATTCGTTTTCGAGTAAATGGCGATTTAACAACAGTAAAGACGATTAAAAGAGAACTTTCGCAGTCGTTTCTAACTGAAGTAAAAGCGCAAACAGGACTTCCTTTGACGGTAATTGGATCGCCGTGCAGCGGAGCTGCTAGATTTGCTGATTTACATTTGAAAGTTCGCGCTCAGTCTAACGGACAAATTCATGGGGAAACGATAGTTCTTCGTTTGATTGATGAAGAAAAAACGAAGAATGCGACGATTGATTCAATCGGTGCTGATGATGTGTTCAAAGATGAAATTCAAAAAGCTCTTGGAGCAAGTAGTGGATTGATTTTGATGTGCGGCCAGACAGGAAGTGGCAAATCGTGGACCCTGTATTCACTTCTGATGGCAATCGACCGTCAGTCTTCAAAGGTTATCACAATTGAAGATCCGGTTGAATATGAAGGGCCAGGATTGATGCAGATTGAAGTAAGCAACGGAAAAATCACTTTCGATGAGGCCTTACGTTCAAGCCTTCGATTGGACCCGGATGTCATTATGGTGGGAGAAATTAGAGACGAGAAAACCGCTGAACTCGCATTTAAAGCTGCTTCAACAGGGCACCTTGTTCTTTCAACACTTCATACCAATGGAGCTATTGAAGCTTTAACCAGGCTGAAAGGTCTTGGGATAGCCGAAGATTTGATTGAATCAAATGTCCGGCTAATTTCTGCATTAACACTTAGAAAGAGACTCTGTGAAAATTGTAAAATAGCAGTCGATACCGAATTGGTTTCTAAGTTCTCGGAAGAAGCGATCTCGCTGGCGCATTCGGAAGTCCAATTCTTTACAAGAAATGTTCACGGATGTTCGCACCCAGATTGTCACCAGGGCGCTACTGGACGAGTTCTCATGTACGAGTCAATTAACCAAAGCCAAGCTCGAGAATTTCGAGATGGATTTATGAATCCGGGATTTAGATCACTTAAGCAATGCGCATTGGAAAGAGCCGCATTGGGTGTGATTGGTATCGAGGAGGTATCAAATGTTTAATTTTAGAAAAGCCATTTTTACGATTTTAGTCGCATTGAATGCGAATGCTGGAGTTTTTTCTGAAGGAGTCAAATTTTTTGATGAAGAGAAACCCTCATTAAAACCGTCTCCTGAAAAAGTACCAAGTGAAACTCAAAAGAAACCATTTAGTTGGAATGAGCAGCTCAATGTTGAAAACGATCAATTTTTCAAAGAAGGAGACTATATGCCTCCAGCACCGCTCGTAGAAGCTATGCGACGGCCAACAAAAGAAAATATTCTGAATTTTGAGAAATGGCAGGAAATGAGAAACTTACTACTTCAACGATATGAGTTAGCACGATCTCAATACATTGCTAAATCAGGCAACACTGCGCCTACGGCGGAAGTTCAGGTACTTGAAGTTTCAGAAAAGAAATTGGGAAACTATCACTATATTTTCTATTTCGAATCAACGTGTCCATCTTGTCATGCGATGTTTCAAACTATCAATCAAATGGTTCAAAGGGGTGTTTATGTAGAGGCAATTCGAGTTGACAAAGGAGACGGCGAAGTAAAAGGGCTCAATCTGCCTTGGAGTTTTGCGAAGCCAGAAGAATTAAAAAAACTAAATCTTAAGGCTGTACCGGTATTGGTGGCTATTGATGAGAAGACACAAAAAGCCTATCAAATGACTGGAAGAAAATCCATCAAAGAAATTCTAAAAGCAATCAAGGTCGGATCAAAGAATCCGAGTTAACAACGACGTAAAGAAATTTTTTTAAAAAATAATTCTCGCAATATTTTGCGAAGGAAAGGTACTGCTTTATGCTTAAATTTATAAAAAGCGAAATCGGAAAACTAAGGCACGATGAAAGACTTCTATTTATTTCAATTATCGTACTTGGAGTAATTCTAGTCGCGTTCCGGGCTCATGCCGTGGATATACCGGGCTCTGACTTCAGCGGCGAACTCGATACGCTAGGAAGTATCACTAAAACCACGGATAAAATCACTTTCGGATGGATTAGACCCTTTGCTGCTGGCGTGTTTTTAATAATTGGATGCGTCGGTTTAGTGCGAAGTCATTTCCTGCTTCTTGTGCTTGGCTTCGGCGCTGCTTTAATAATTCTCTTAACACCGAAGATTGTAAAAGAAATTGGAGTTAAAGGTGGAGATTCGATTCTTACAATGAATTCGCCTCCAGTCATGGAGCTGCGCTATGCATGACTACAAAAAAGTTCGCAGAGAAAGTGGTATTTCGATTCATAAGACGCTGCCTGAGCCTGTCATGGTATTCGATTATTTGGAACTAAAAGAAGCGATCTTGGCAGTGTTGTGTTTTGCTTATTTTGGAATAATCGACGTTCAACCACTTTTGCTTCTCGCGATCTTGTTTTTGATCGTCGTTATGTGGCCCCCGTTCCGTGAAAAGGTTCCGAAAGGATTCATTCTTCACAAGATCAATCGGTATACGCCCATAAAAGTTCCCGGATTCTTAGGACTAGATAAGACAACAAAATTAATCGTTTAAAGGAGGTACTTTGGACAAATATTTCGATACCTGCGATCGCTGCCAGAATCGTGAACTAGATTTTCTGTTTGTGGATTTAAAGCACGCCGAACGCGATCTTTGGATAAAAGACATTCCCGCTTTTCGGTGCCGTAATTGCGGTGAGATTCTTGTTTCTATGGGCGTCATTGAAACAATTGACGAGGTTATTACAAGTGCAAAGTCGTCGTCGATGTTTCCGATGCTTAAGTATCAACAAAGAGTCATGAAGCCTGGTGGCCTTGAGCGAGGTCTAACCGAACGATACATGCATAGCTGGGACATGGTTCGCTACGATGGTCGTGAACATTGGGATGTTGCTGGATTTCGTTTATTTGGACCATTTCGGTCATTGGTTGCAACGTAAATCTATAAAGGGAGGAAAAGATGCAGAAAGAAAATACAAAACAGGTGGAAACCCCACAGGTAAATCAAAAGGCACAGGATAAACCGCAATTTATTTCGGTTCCTGTTGAAGTGAAAGGAAAATTCAAAGGAAAGAACTATGTTGAACTCAAAGGGCTCTCATACAATCCAGAACTAGGAAATCTTTCTTTACACCTAAATGAAGACCATACCCTGATTTTCAAAAGTAATTTCCAACGTGACTACATGAAGATTGTTCTTAAACAGTCGAAGGAAGTCGAACTCGCGCCGAAGAAAGCTCCGGCGTTTGAAAAATCCGTTGCTGAACAATCAACTGCACGAATGAAATCAATGGGGGCGCGCGAAGGTCGAACATTTGTAGGCGCAACCGGTTCGGTGAAATACGACGGTAGCATTCGCGGATTAGTTGTGAATCTCGACGATAAGCACGTCACCTACCTTGATTCAGAAGTTCTATCTAAAGAACTTGGAATTACCGTCAGTCCGATTGCAATGGAAAAAAACACTAAAGGTCTAAGTCGATAAAGGAGTTTTAGGATGGAATCAGTAACGACAATGAGTGAGCCGCAGGGCTTAACTCCCATATTGAACAAACTGAAGTCGCAGGTGAAGTCATCCTACGACTTCGGAGTTGATTTTGTAAAGAAAGGCGCTCGTCGACGTCAAACTTATTTTCGCTTGAAAGAACTAACAGCGGAACGTCTAAAAAACGTTCCGAATTACATTGTGCTTGAAGCAGCAAAAAAACACGTTCGATTGGGGATCGAGGCCATTCTTGCTCTATCGCTCGTGGGAAATCTGATTTTCGTAGCAAGGTTAATTGACGCCAGCGACAAGCTTTCCCAAAAGAGAATTGCTCTCGTTCCTTCTAAATTGGACCAGATCACGGAAGTCGACGTTGGAAAGATAAGTGAGCGTCAGCTCCATAGTACTTTGGTGATCTATCTGAATCTTATGGGGACTGTCGATGGATCGAACATCGAAGAAAACTATCGAATCCTTAAAGATTTTATGAGTCCCGAGCTTCGAGTGCAATTCGAACGAGAAACGAAGGACTACAGGCGAATGGTCAAAGACGAGGGGTTAGCTGAACAGCTCAAGGTCTCGAGCAAAGAAATCAAAGTAGGTAAAGACGGTAAAATTTTAGCAGAAGCAATTGTGCGTATTCGTCCAAGTTTCGGAGCCACTGTTGGCAAAGAGCGTGAAGAACGAATCACGATGGAAATGAAGGTCGTAACGAACTACGAAAACAATCAATGGCTATTGCAACTTACAGAAATTACGCGAGGTCCTGCAAAAGAATCTGAACTCCACGGGAACGGAGGTTAAGAGTGTTTAAATTTATCTTGATGGTTTTCCTAACTACCATAGGTGCAAATGCAAAGACAGTAACCTTCGGTGCGGACGAGGTTTCAGTGTCGATTCGTTATGTGAAAAGCGAATCAAGCTCGGAAACTGTTCCTACGTTTATGAGATTTCCGAGGGCGATTGCGCGAGTTGATAACGCTTCAATGTTTTCGGTAAAAGCAGCCAGTGCGAATGGTATTCAGCCAGACTACCGTGAAATTGAAGTTCGTCCCCGAGTTAGCGAAGGATCGCAAAAAATTGAAGTTCTTCTCAACGACGGGACTATTATTCGATTGAAACTTAACATTACCGCAAACACTGAAGCTCCTGTTTCCTACGACTTTGAACCTCGAAGAACTCACGAAGCGACAAAATCTTCGAATGCTCAGAATCAGGGTCAGATTGCAGATCTTTCCGTAATGAGAGCAATTCTGGAAGGTGAAAGCCCGGCAGGATTTTCAAAAAAGAATCTGTCTCTCATGGTGAGCTGCTCTGGAAATGGGCCTAACGCACGATTGGTTCATGTTTTAGAAAATAATCAGTTCAAGATTTTTCAGATCGAAATCTTAAACGAATCGAGCAAAAAGTCGTTTTTGATCAAAGAGGAGAATGTTGTCTTGAAAACACGGGACCTAAGCAGGTCTCCATTGATTCATGTTCGCAGTAATGTACTCGCTCCTTCAGGGAAGGGCTCAAGCAAGACAGTGATGACGGTACTTTCTGACCCGAGTGCAAATATCAATCGAATGCGGATTTGTGATCTTGGCGATCAAATCGAGGTTCTAGAAAACAAGCCCAAGACTCAAAAGTAATCAACAAAGGAGCAGATATTGAAAGAAAAGTTAATAACCTATTTTAGAAACTATTCGGTATTTTTTGCCGATTGGGTAAAGAAAGACAAGCGCCGGGTAGCGGTTGTCGGCGGCTCGCTTCTGCTGTTTGTTATATATGGGATTAGTTGTCAAGAGCAGAAAACTCATTACATCTATGAAAATAAAAACGATAAATTTTCGCAAGCTCATGTTGTTGAAAATCCTTACAAGCATCTTGCTGAAAACAAAATTGAAATTGTGGAAGAAACTCAAGAAAGTCTAAAGCGAGATAACAGAGAACTTCAACGTCAGATGACTGAGATGAAAAAAATTTTAGAAGACGTTCGAACTGGAGTATCTAATCGCGAGCCACAACAGACAAAAGAACAAGCGCCTGCTGTGCCGACTAACCCTGCGGTAAAACCGCAGGAGGAAGTTTCCGCCACAGTTCAAGAAGGACCAGTCCCTTCAGCGCCAGCTGAATTTGGAAAGGAAATCCCTTCTCGAATTGGAAGCTCGAAACCCTTCCAAAGAAAAACTGGTCCATATTCCATAAGTTTCCCCGTTACGGTCGCAAGAGAAGATAAGCCTCTTGGTGTCGTCGTTCCAAGTGGATCTTATGTTAAAACAAAAGTCCTGAGCGGTGTTCAGGTTCCAATGGGTGAAACATATCCGGCTCTTCTTCAAGTCGACTATGCGTTTGTAAAACCAAACAATAAGAGAATCGACTTAAGCGGCTGTTTCATTGTGGCAAAGGCCGAGGGCGATATTTCGACCGAACGCCTTCAAATGTCGCCGCATTCGATCAGTTGTTACAATAAATCGGGAATGTATTTCAAAAAGGATAAACTTGTCGGTTGGGCAGCAGATACAAAGGACAATGATTTTGCTCTCAGGGCGGAAGTGAACCTGAATCAAGGCCGAGTCGCTCAATCAGCATTTGCAAAAGCACTGATTGATGGTTTGGGCCAGTCTTTGGAACGAAATACTAAGTCCATGGGCGGAAAAGGTATTGAAGACCAGTCACCGTCAGTTGTTTTGAAAGAGAGCGGTCAACAAGTTGGAAGCATGGTTGCCGATTTTTATTTATCTTATCTTAAGGGACTGCGACCCACGATGAAAGTTACTTCTGGGAGAGAGGCGTGGCTTGTTTTAGGAAGCGATATCGAACTTCCCTATGAATTTTTTAAGAAGGAGGATTCAGGTGAGAATAGTTTTGAGTTTGTTACTGATCTTTTCCGTTAGTCCATTTGTTGGATGTTCATCACTACCGGAAAGTACTCGTGAAATGGAAGCTAGGGCTGAATATGGAAAGCTCATTCCTAGCGAGCCCAAAGCAGAGATGCCTCGAAGAAAAAAACAAAGAGTTGAAAAAATTTATATGGGAGGTCGGCTTTTGTCATCTGGCGACTGGTTTGTTGGCGGAAGGCTCCTTTTAGTTGTGAATGAGCCAGATTGGATTTTTGACGACTCTGCTCTTAAAAAAATTGAATCAAAGTGAGGTAGAACATGAGTTTATTAGAAAAGTTCACATCCCAATATTCAAATCAGCCAAAGCAAAATATAGTTGATAGTTTGCCGTATCGAGAATTTCGGGAAGATAAAAAGCTTTTCATTCTTCAAGATACCAGTCTTGGGGTCGTCTATAGGTTATCGCTAAAAGAGCATGAACCAATGTCCGTGAATGACTTCAAGGACTTAAAAAGCCAATTGGATTTGATTCTGACCCTTCCATCAAATTGTTTGGCGCAGTTTTATTTCACACAAACGCCGCTTGAAATAGATACTGTCGTAAAAGCAACAAGTCTTGGTTACGAGCCAGAAAATAAAGTCGCAGAGTTTTTGAGAAATATGCGAATTTCAAAAATGGCGAGTCAGGACCTCTTTGCTCGTAGTTGCTATCTGTCGCTTCGGTTTATTCCGGACACATCGCCTTTGAATGTAGCTGAGTTGCTTCCAGAGGATATTGCTGGCTCTGTATTGCGTGGTTTAAACCAATTCGAAAGGCGCGTTGATGAATTTGAAAAAATTCTTTCAAGAATAGAGAGCTTGAGTCAAATTAAAGTTTCAAGAATTGATGCGACTGAATTAAGAACTATTGTTCGCTCTGGATTTGGAGTCGCCGGTTCTCGAGCACTAGGTTCGATTAACAATGAAGTTCCTCTTAATGAACAAATGTTCTTTGAAACCATTCATGCTAATTCTGCGGGATTGATCGGAGATACTAAGTCTCGAACGATTAGCTTTCTTGTACCTTCAGATCACTATGAAGGAGCTTCAAGCCTCTTTGTCCGATTAAACTTTCCATTCACATTATCTATGAGAATGAGTTTTCCATCTAAAGGGAAAACGGCAAAGTTTTTGGGAATTAAAGAATGGTGTACAAAAAACAGTTTTTCGCCGAAATCAAGGCGGCAGTTTGATGATATTCAATCGACCAAGAAACGCCTGGCGGAAGGCGATCCGTGTGTCCACCTCACTTGGAGCGTAACAGTCTATGGTGAATCGGATCAGGAACTAAACGACCGGGCAAACAAAGTTTCAACATTTGCAGTTGAAGCATTCGACTGCAATTCAATCATTGAATCAGAAATTGGTTTTGATCTCTTGAGGGCTGGACTTCCACTACATTTCGATCCAAAAAGTGAATGGGGTACTCAAAGACATATACCACTTCATCGAAGTGAAATTATTAACTTCCTTCCTATTTTTGACTCATTCAAAGGAACCGATAAGCCGTTACAGATTTATCGATCTCGAGATCGCAATTTAGTTCCCTTTTCTACTGTCGAAGGTCAAACTAGCCAACATGGAATTTTCCTCGGCGATTCTGGGTCAGGAAAGTCGGCATTCATAAATTCTGTTATAAACGGGCTCAAAGCAATTAACCCCGAGCCTATTTGTTTCGTACTGGATTTTAATACAAGTCAGACGATGAATGTTAAATTTTATAATGGCGAATTGAACGTCTTTAATCATGGGCGTTCGTGTCCTGCCAGTGTGTTTCGTGGAGTCTACGATCAAAAGAAAATATCGGTTCTGACAAATTGGGTTTGCGAAGCTATTCGCCTTACTTCTCCAAGTTTTGTTATCGAGAGCGAGCATAAGGAAGCTATTTCGCAAGCAGTTCGACTCGCATTTAAGAAAAAGGTCTTAGCTTCCGGATTAAAATTTGTCGAGGGCGAATTGTTTGAGTTTGAGAACAACGAGGCCATCTGCGTTGATATGGACTCGTTAGCTGCGGAACTGGCTTACCTTCCTGCACTTGAAGGCTTCGAACGGTTCAGAAAGCCCATTGAGGATCTACTTGTGAAGCTCCGCAACTTTTACGGCGACGGCCTTTACGCCAATTATTTTCGACCTTCAACGGATCGTTTAAATTTTGATAAGCGGTTTTACGTCTATGATTTAGGGCAGATTCAAGACGATCCCGTCCTTCTGAATTTAACAGTAGGCAGTATCTTTGAAGAAATACGACAGCTAAAGCTACTTCCCGAAAATCAATCTCGGGAAATCTGGGCAATCTTAGACGAAATCGCGGCCTTGGGTCGTGAGAGCGAGCTGTTGACTCAGTATTTTATCAACAAGGCTGAAACTGCTCGGAAGGACGCTTTTTGGATATACGGCGCAACGAACCGTCCCCAAAACTTTTTCGAGATTCCCGTATGCCTTGCTCTATTTCAAGTTGCTGAGCATTTTTGTTTTCTTCCGATGGACAAGGATAATGTTCAAAAGCTTTCGACTTATTCAGAAAAGATTACGGAAGCGGATAAAGAGAACATTACCTCACTGCGAACCGAGCGCGGCGTAAAGAGCGAAATCTATTATGTCGGTAAATCCACGGGAAAGCGTGGCGTTTTGGTTTATGAGCAGACTCCTCACGAACGATGGCAGTCGCCCACTAATGCAAAAGAAGGGCGCGAAGCGCTGAAGAGTCTAAAGAAACACGATGATGATGCAGTCAAAGCGATTGAATACCTCGTTTTGAACCACCCAAACGGAATCGCGTAGAAAGGAAATAATATGAAAGTAGAAGGTTTAGGAGATCAAAGGCGATCAACACTTTTCCAAATTCGTTCGATTATTGAAGAACATGACGGTCTTTCTTTCGATCAGTTTAAGGGCATGGTTGCACAATATAAAAAGGAAGATCCCATTGTTCACCAGATCTTGGATGAATCAATTGAGACGGCCAATTTGAATTACACTCGCTACCTTAACAATTTGCTGGCAGGAAGCAAGTATGGACTAGCAAGTCTTACAATTCAGTCAGCAGAGGAAGAGGGTTCTGTCCTTGGGAAAATGATGTCCGAGCGTCGCGAACAGATTAAAAGCGAGAAGGATTATCGGAAGTTGTTTCTTGGTCCACAACTTGGAAAACAAATTCAGATCCATGAAATCAAGCTCCGTCAGGCTCAAAAACAGGAAATCAAACAACAACGTAGCGAGCTAAAAGCTTTAGCAAAGGCTCAAAGAAAGCCCCTAGGTATTTTTAGTTTCGGACTTTAAAAAGGAGGAAAAATGAAATTAGAATCAAAGATTCTACTTTTTTGTATTCTAATGACTTCAGGTTTTGCGCGAGCAGATTTTTCTTACCGCAATTCAACGAAGGTAAATTCTTTCGGACTCCGTGACTTGTCTGATACCAGCCCCACCTCACTTGATCGTTACAAGGTTATTGATTTGTCTGCGAAGGTCGAAGTCGGTGCAAGTTGTGGCGAAATGAATGTCGCTACGAATCTCCAAGCAAATTTAAAGGACTTACTTAGCGACGATTTTTTCAAAGGCGTTGGAAATCAAATTCAAAGTGCCGGTGGAATGCTGGCGCTTTGCTATTTGTCACCCTCGTATTGTGCCATCGCAAAGCATATGCGAATGTCATCGCACTTTCTTAGCCAATTGAATCTCGACAGTTGTTCGATGATCGATAAATACGTTGATAGTCGCGTAGCTGACTACGATATGTCGAAACAACAATGTGTGCGCAAGAAAATGAGTGAAAACGGTCGAGATGTAAAGGCTGCTCTTGAAGAATGCGGAAATAGACTGAGTAAACTCGAAGACTGGGCCGGTGGAAAAAACGGTCCTGTAAAGGCTAACACACTTATTGAATCGACCGCTAAATGGGCTGGCTTACGAGGAGACGATTCTGAAAGAATCATCCAGATGACCAAATCGTTTGTGGGAGACACGGTAGTTTCCGAAGGAAAAGTGAGCGTTGAGTTTGGTCCTAAATCAAGGCTTACAACCCCTCGCGAATATATTAGTGAGGCGTCTGCGTCCGTTTCAGAAAAGTTGAGCGATTTAATGAATGACCTTGAACGTGATGAAGTTCAAGGAAGTTTTAGTTCTGCAACCAGAAAAAAGATCCAGGATATTTTTGAAAACGGACTACCTCAAGACGTCGCAATGGAAGCAGTTAGGAAACTCTATTATTTGCCGAATAGATCACGACGTGATGCCATTCGAAGACTTGCTCAAGTCGTTGCCGCAAACAACGTTGCGCAAGACGCAGAAAAAAGTCTTGAGGTCTTAGCCTTAGCTTCTCGAAATCCAAATCTTCCGCCTCATCGGCAAAAAGAAGCAATGGAGCTTCGACAGCAACTGAAGGATTCACTTGAGGCAACCCTTGAGCTACGAAAATCCGGAACTGACCAGTTAAGAACAGTTTTGGCTTCAGTCCAAGAAGACGGCTCATATTACGAATCAGGTGTTACGAGACGAAACCTCGAGAGCCAAGCTTCAAAAATAAATCAAGGAAAGTTGAAAGAAATGTTTTTTGATTGTTCGGACCCCACGTTCTGCAATTCTGGAGGGTTTTAGTTATGCATGCATTAACTGCTGTTGAAGCCTACTTCACCTATATGGGTCTCTATTGGTATACAGAAATTGTTAGATTCTTAGCGAGCGATCATTTTGTGCGCGCACTCTGTTTGCTTGTTTTCGGAATTCTATTTTTAACTACAGTTATTCAGTTATTTGCTAGGCAGATGGGAACAACGGTTTTCTCTTCTTCGTATGTATCAGTGGGAACTTTAGTGAAAGTCATTGTTTGTTATCTTCTGGGACTGGCCTGTCTAAAAGTCAGCAACCACACGATGGTTAAGACGTTTACAAAGGAATCTTGGGAGGACAGTCCCTACATTGTTTCACGGTTAGGCTCAGTGGATAAGGATATTCGCTTGAGTTTACCTGTTGATTTAATGGTTCGTAGTGCTGAGGAAATTAGTTGGCTGATGACGAAGCTTACAGACTTGTTAATGAAGGGCCCGCATTCCAATGCCGAATCGCCGAACCTGTATTACAAAGCTTTATTGCTTGCAGGTGCAACGACGATCGATGATCCAAAACTACGATCAAAGTTGGAACTTTATTCACAAGACTGTATTGAGCGACTCTTACCTTCGTTTGAAAAGTCCGTGAATGATCGAAAATCTGGAGCAGATGGATTGTTAAATTTATCGGAAGCAAGTTCAAACGCACTTTCGGAGATTCAACTAGACGGAGGAAAAACTTGCTTTGATCTGAGACAAGAAGTTCAAAACGATTTGCATCAAGTCGCTTTGCCATCAATGGGCTGGGAAGAAAACGTTTTATCTAAATTGAAAGGACCATCTCCCATTTCGACTGAGCAGATGTCGAACTTCAAAGTTTCGTCTGCTCTTCTGAATTTCTATATCGAGAAGAATGAAAAAGGAATGGGAGTAATCAATGGCGGCGAAGTGCAAGGCGTTTATGGAAGAATCCTTCAGTATTTAGGAAGACTTGTTAGTCACGAGGGAATTCTTAGAAGTCTGAATTTACGAGAATCTGCCGGAGTTGGAGTTGCTGTTGAACGCGCTAAAGAGTTCAACGAACAACTACGTGTGGCACCGATGATCTTAGGTTTAACTAAAGCCGCGCTTCTCGTTGCAAGTTGTTTGCTACCGTTCTTCATTATCGCCTTGAGGTGGCGAGTGGTGATTTGGTGGTTCATGGTTTATTTGTCTGTCTGTCTTTGGGTACCGATTTGGACAGGCCTCTATCATTTGTTAACGAATGTTTTTGTGGTTCCTGAAACTATGAAGCTCTTCGGGCAAATGACGGACTCTTACTCGCTCTATTCGGCGATGCTCATTAGCGATCAGGCCTATTATATTTCTTCCGCAATTAGCTGGGCGCAAATTGCTGTGGGTCCTGGACTGTCAGCTATGGTTGGCTTTTTTGCCGGGCAATGGCTCTTAAGTAGTCGCGGAGATCACATGCCAGTCGCCATTCAACAGGTCACAGAAGCTTCAACCACGGTTGCTAGAGTTGCTGGGATGGTTCCATGACGGTTGAAGAGTTCTCAATAAGGGGGCTTGGGGTTCACCCCAACAAGAGAGGACTTGGGATATCCAAGTCCATGCTTGCCATCCGGGAATTCGCGCCTTTTTTAGGCGCTCAAGCTTTTAAGAAATGTTCTATACAGGAGGTAAAAAATGAATTCAGAAAATAAAGAAAAGTTACAAAAAAATCGTCCTGGCACATTTATTCGCTTTTCTGAAGATGAACAAAATCGTTTGGACACTGAATCACTTATTTTGGGGAAGAGTATTCCGACACTACTGCGTGATTCATACTTCAATAGACTACCTACAAAGCCATTAATTGATAATGAAGGTACAAAAAGCATTTTAGCCCAACTAGGCCGAATCGGTAATAATATCAATCAACTTGCAAAAAACTCTAACCGTGGCCTTCCTATATTAAAGTCTGATTTGGCTCAAATTGAGGAACAAATCAGCCTGATCCTTCAATACATAACGAGGTCCAATGGCGTATGTAAAAATCAAAACAAATAGGAATATTTTTGGTATCGCTGAGTACGTGTTAGGCAAACGAGATATTGATGATCCGCTCGAACTAAATGATTGCAGTGAGGGTTTCGTGGTTGAACAGTTTATCGCAACTCAAATGGTCCATGGAGTAAAAGAAAATTTCAAAGCATTCCATATCATTCAAGCATTCAATGAGGAAGATAGTAAAAAGTTAGCGCCAGATGAGTATACAAAGATAGGTCGAAAAATGATCGAAGAAATGTTCCCTGGGTATCAGTTTGCTGTGGTCACTCATACTGATAAAGGTCACATTCATAACCATATCATGCTTAATCCTGTAAATCTGGACAATGGCGAAAGAATTTGGAACAAAATAAGACATGTACATGATTTAAGAAATATAAGTGATTCGCTCTGTATCGAAAAAGGACTTTCTATCATTGAATCACAGTCAAAAGAAGCTTTTAATAAAGCTCCCAAGGAAATCCAAGACTTAAAAAAGCGAAGTGGGTTTTCTTATGTTTTAGACCTTAGAGAAAAAGCAGAATTTGCTCGTGGTATTGCAACTAGTTTTGACGAATACGCTGGAGTTCTAAATCAGTTCGGAATCCAGGTAAGAGTTGAAAATAAACACATTTCGTACAAATACCCCGACAGAAAAGCTAGACGTGATGATACCAACGGTCTTGGCGCGAAGTTCTCTAAATCTGGGTTGATTGAACAGTTTAAAAAGAATTATCAAATTTTTTATGAAGCAGGATTAAAGAAAACGCCAATCGAAAAAATAAATTTTTCGAACCATTGGAAAGTTCACCGGCAGAATAAAGATCAAAACATACCGGAGTATCGCTATGAGGGACTCATCATCCCAAAAGATCTCATTAAGCAAATCCAAAAACTAGATATTCAGGAGTATGGAAAGAATCTGGGACAAATATTTGAAGTTGATTCAGATGGAAAAATGCATATGCCTGGTCGAGAGCATGTGAAAATCAAAGGCAATCATTGGCATAACGAAAAGGCTAAAACGCGAGGTGGTTCGCTTGAGTTTATAAATTACACTCATCAAGAATCTTGGTTAGAAACATTGAAGAGATTTGACAACACAGGAATGGTTGAAGCTGTCCAAAATCTTATTGAAGATCGAACACCGAGCTTTAAAGCCTTCTATGTGCCTCAGCCATTTCGTAAAGCAAAAGCTGAAAAAGAAATATCCATTAAAAGCGCTCTTTTTGAAACGTCAAAAATTTTGTCAACACTTTCTAAAGACAAAAGATTTAAGGCGTGTTCTGGAGGGCGCTACAAATTCATTTCTCAGGAAAATCCAAATGCAAGTCTTACAGGCTACATTATCAATGGTCGCTGGGTAACACGCAAACGACACGGAATCGGCGGGACGTTCTTCTCTGTAGTTAAAAATGCAAAAGATCCCCTACTAATTTTCGAGGACCCACCTTCGTTTTTATCTTCAGGAAAAGCCTTCGATCAAACTCTGAAAGGTAGAAAGCCTGTTAATGTCATCGTTCCCCTTAAACCAATAGATGAATTCTTAAATGAGAAAAAAGACTTTTTAAAATCGTTTCCGAATGTGCGAGTGGTGACATCAAAAGAATCACTTTCATGGGGTCTAGAAGGTCAGACTCGGTCATTCGAAAATGAACAAAGATCTGAATGGGAAAAAGCCCTCGGAATTAAATTCAACTCAATCGAGGAATTATTAAAAGACCTTATTTTAGGTAGAACTCTCTAAGAAAGGAGAAAGTAAATGGAATCTGTAAAAGTAAAAATAGGACAAACTGAAAAAAGTGAAAATTCTGGGAAAGTTATCAGAGTAAGCGAAAAGCACAGGCAAATTATTGAGAATGGGCGCAAAGAAATCAACAAAGACCAAACATATAAGAGAAAAATTAGTTGCTCTAGGTATCTCGAAAAATTAATTGAAGACTACTGGCAAAAACCAATTCCTGAACTTCAGAAGGAACGTGAAGGTTCAAAAGATTGGCTTGAGCTTAGGTACAAACAAGAAGACCCGAACATTCCATTTTTTGATTGGGTCCGACTTCAAGTTGAATCCGGAGGTAAAAAATCATTAAAACGTAGCAATGGAGGTGAAAAGTGATTAGAAATTCATTTCTAAAATTTTCGACATCAGCAGTTGCCGTTTGTTTGATTGGTTGCGCGGTGCTTACCTCCCGACAAGAAAAACAAGACAAAGCCGTATCGCTCATCGAGTCGCAATCGTTAGCAATTATAACACTAATCAAATAAGGGGGTCTTTTGCTTGACCATAAAGACTATCAATTTTTCAGTTGTCCCGCTGCTTCATTTTCTCAAGGAAGCGTTGAATATTTTGGCTCTACTAATAGCAGTTCTTTTCATTTTTGGAACTTCACCAAGCGCGGACGGCGAAGAATCGATTTTAGAAACAAGTGCGTTCAAATAGCGGTAGCCATGTCCATTTATATGTGTGCAATTTCGCTGCACGGTTGCCAATGAAAATGAACAATTTTGAAATACAAAATTGTTCATTTTTCGATGCATTAACTTGCTCGTTTTCCCTTGCGAAATGGGAGTGAAGGAATTAAATTTATGAAAGAAAAAACAATAGATTTACCTTCTATAGAAGGTAAATCAGACAAACTGCTCTTTGATAACTTAATATGGATGACTGTGAAAGATTCGGCTAAGTATCTTAGCCGAACGGAAAATGCTGTTAGGATTTTAATTTGTCGAGGTGTATTTCGAGTGTACCGACTGGGACGCCGAGTTTACCTTAACAAAACTGAAATCGACACTCTAATAAATTCCTCTGTAACTTATGGAGGATATTAGAATGGCAATTAGAAATTATATTGATAAGATTACTGGGCAACCTCGTTACGAGGTCTATGTTCATCTTAGAAGCGAGATTGATCCCCGTATTCGAATTCAAAAATACAAAAAATGTAAAACCTTATCTGAGGCCCAGCGGGTCGAAAAAATCTTGATTCAAGTCGCAACAAAAGCATTGTGCGACGAGGAAAATAGAGGAAGCCGCTGGAACGTTGTTGTTAAAAAGTGGAACGAGGAAGCTTTAAGGCTTTATAGAAATCCCGTCACTTTGAAAACAATAACAGACAAATCTATCAATACCGCAATGTGCATACTCAATGTTTGGACAAAGGATTGGATGGACCGGCCTTGTAAGGAACTTACGATTAAAGATGGAAAGGACTTACTCTTAAATTGTGTTGGTGAAGATTTAAAAGTCTCAACCATTCATAAGATTAAAACTACCATCAACCTAGTATTTAGATATGGAGTACAAGAAGGCATTATTAAAGACGTTTTACATAGTCCTGTTCATGGAGTGATGTTTGATCTCAGTGAAAAGGATACAGACGTTGAGATTTTGACCGTCTCAGAGATTCAAAAGCTGCTTGTCGAAGCAAAAGCAAGAAAGCACCCCTGGTATGCTGTTTGGGCGGTAGCGCTTATGACCGGGATGCGATCAAGCGAACTTTTCGCTTTAAGAAAAGAGAATGTGCTTCTTCCAGAAGGGTTTATCCGAATCAAAGAGTCTTGGGACTGGTTTAAGGATTCAGCCAAGAGTACAAAGGCTGGTTACTGGCGAACGGCTCCGATTGCAAAAGCCATTCGTCCGATAATCGCAGAGCTTATGCAGGCAGATCCCGAAAGTCCGTTCTTGTTTCCGCGTCACGAGGAGTGGCTGAGAAGCGAGCAAGCGATTGTGCTTCGTAGGTTCTGCGAAGAGATCGGCATACGCTCGGTCAGGTTCCATACACTTCGTGCCTGTTTTGCAACTCACATGCTGGCTACAGGGGTCGATCAAGCAACCGTCATGGCAATTGGCGGCTGGTCAAACTTGAAGACGTTTCGAATTTATGTGCGTCTGGCTGGTATCACTGAGAGAAGCAAAACTGAACGTTTGGGCGATTTATTCGTTCCAGCGCATACAACGCTTGAAGAGCATATTTCAAAAACCTTTGAGACTACGCAGGAAGCTGCCTAACTTGAAAGGTCTTGAAATACCGAGAAATAGTGTTGTAAAAAGGGTCCAGGGCTTGTTTTGGCTTGTTAGAGAGTCCTGGGCTAAAGAAAAACGAGCAAACCCTTGAAGGAACTAACTTTTTCGAGGTTCACAGTGATCCGCGGAAGCTTAAAAATTTCCGCTCCAAGTTTTTACTTGGAGTTTCAATAACTTGGCTGTTTTAACTAATTCCATAAAAACTTAAGAATCACAAAAAGGGTCCACAAAGGGTCTACGCCTTTAGGAACACTAGGGAACTTCCGTGAATTCTTCCTCTCTCTTAAATGATATTGAAAACGATCGGGCCACCTTCTCGATGCTTCTTCCAACTAGATGTGCGTACATCATTGTTGTTTCAATCTTCGCGTGACCGCAGATTTCCTTTACTGTCTTAAGGTCCACTCCGCCACTGATTAAAAGCGTCGTAGCCGTGTGACGTAGATCGTGAAATCTTATCGTTTTGTTACTTGTCTTCTTTGTCCAATCTTCTAAATCCTGATCGTATTTTCGTTTGATAAAGTTGTTGTGGTCTGTCGGCTGTCGTTGTTCATTCATAAAGATCGGCTCATGAGATCCCACCTTCCTTTTTGAAATCAACAACAGAAGTTCTTCTTTAAGTTCGGGATTGCAGGGTACCACGCGATTAGCGTTTCCTTTTGTCGATGTGTAGTCTTGTGTCGCAAGATTAAATTGCCTACGAATGCAAAGCGGAAGGGAATTCGTTGCACACAACAGCTTTTGAGTGGTGCTGGTCGGGTCGGTTAGTATTCAAACCAATCGATATTTAAACAGCGTACGACTTCACTTTCTGAAGGGCCGCCGATGGAGTGCAGCTGTTCAATAATTCCCGGCAGCATCAGGCGAATTTTTTCGGCAGCGTCTTTAGATAGTGCCATGGGCTGCGTGAAAAACAGGTCTTCGTCTCGACGAAGTTCCATCGGCTGAAATCCTTTTAGGCGCCAATTCTGGTGATGCTTAACAACGAAGGGCGAGTCCTTGCCGATGTGTGTGCGGTAGGCTCCGTAGGTCAGCTTATTGTTTTCTATTACGCACAGATTTTTTTCCAAAAGAAAGTTAATTATTTCGGATGTTAGACCCAGCGGTATGTTAAGTCGCTCGCTGATAGTTTTTGCATCGATCATTTCGGGGACGGCGCTTAGGATGCGAATGGCAGAGTACATCCAGCTAGAATAGAACTGCATTTTCTCATCGTCGCTAAGTTGGCGATCGGTTTTTAAACGATTTTTCAACTGAGCCCCTGCACTTTGTTCGCGTTCAAGGCGTTTCTCTAAAATCTTTTTTAATTTAAATGCGCCAGCTCGTTGGTGTTCAATCAATAACAGAAAGTATTCCGTTTCTTTGTTGTTTAGCCCGATGTACTCGGTGATTTCGGCGGCGGTTTCCATGCTGAAGTGCTTGTCTGCTTTCAGCACTTGCGAAATCAATGTGGTCGATACACCCACGTAATCGGCCATCTTCTTTAGTTGACCTCGACCACCCTTAGGATGCTCTTTTATCCAATGGTTTAAAAATACCTTATAATCTCTAAACTCAAATACGTTCATGCGATTATAATAGCTTAAGTCATATAAATTTACCATATGGTTATTAAATATACGTAACATTTACTAAACAAATCTGGAAGCTTGAGGGGGGATTGCGTATTTTCGTCCAAGAAAGCGATAAATAAGTCGCTTACAAATAACTCAAAGGAGAATTTATGAAAAAGGTATTAGTAACTATGATCGCAGTTCTGGCTTCTTCATTTATCGCAAACGCCGGTCAGCTTCAGTGTGCTGCTAGCGTTGAGACAGTAAAAGGATCAGGCCAGTACGATAAAATGTTGTTTTTTGAATTGGTTCAAGCCAAAACTCAAAATATGGTGTTTGTGCTTCCGAATGGAACGATCCTCAAACAAAAAGAAGTAAAACCGGAAATGTTCGATCAAATCGTAAAAGGCACGTTAGCAATTTGGTATAGTCTGGAAGATAACAAAGCTAGTCTTATGGTTGCTAAGGTAAAGCAGGATGCTAGCACGCTTCCAAGCAAAGAACTTTTTGAAGATATGGCTTTTGCACAAACTCCGGATAGTTTTAAAGTGTTGTTGATGGCTCACGGCGTATTTACTTATTGCAGTGAAATTTAGTCTTTGAAGGACCGCTATAAATGGCGGTCCTTTGTCCCAGAAATTGCATAGAAAGGAATTTACTATGAACTGGCTTAAATCGTTATTCACGCTAACTATTTTGTTATTTTTATCTGCTTGTCATCAAAGTGGACGTTCTGCCAGTGACGGGACAACCGTAAGTACACCGGGTGCTCCGGATACGTCTGTTAAATCAGATGACGGTGGCGGTGTATCCCGCTCGGGTCCCAGTGATGGTGGCGGGGGTGACACTTGTAATGGTAAAATGATTGAAAGCTATAAAGTTGATATCAACGAACTCGAAGAATTTAAAAATTTTGTATACCCAATTTTTGAAAAATTAGGGAAGGGGGGCGAAGTCTCTCCGATCTTTATGGCTCCGCACTTAAAAACTTGGTACATCATTGATTGCAAGCTGCAAGATATTCCAAAAGAAAGAAAAGGACTGTACCTAGAAACTTACCAAACGGCGATTCATACTCAGCGCGAGATCTTTATTGAATCGGCTTCATATAACAAAATGGAAGAAATTGAAAAAGGTAAGTTACTACTGCATGAAATAGTAATGGCGCTTTATTTACTTAAGTACACTTCGTTTAAAGACATGTGTAAGGCCATGAATACCTGTCAGGGCAATATTGATTTGATGGATCGTTGGACGATGTTCCGTCCTCTACCATTCAAGCCTCTGGATGATATAGATCACCAAAAGATCCGCTATGTGACGTCGTGGTTAATTAAAGAAAAAGACAATCTATCTCTAGATAAATTTAAAGAGATTTTAATTAACAATGATTTTGATCGTCGATTTGATAGCATGACACGCTCAAGTAATAGTGAAAATGTACCCCATGTCGAGAAAAAAGTAGAAATCAATGTGGACGATATCGTCAAAATGTTAAAGCGTTATCAATATACACAGAAGTTTCCTGAAAACTGTCAGTTTGACCCGACTACGGGATTAAGCGGTTCGAAATGTACAACCGATATATCGGTCACGACTGACGATAAAACGTTAGTAATAAAATTAAAAATAGTTCGTGCGTCCGATAAGAAAACGTTCGAGCATGAATTTAAAATGCCGATTGTAGATAGTAATAGAAAATTAAGTCTATCGGTCAGTAAGTATCCCACTGTTCAAGGGCCCGTGCTAAGCTTTACTCCAATGGTATTAATGGCCAATTGGCCAACCATGAGCCCTAGTGAGGTTGAAGAAGGACATCAATCGCAATTGCTGTATATAATGATGGATTCATCGAATCCTAAATCTCCGGAGGTATACCAACTAGTGATGCAAACCTTGGTATGGTATTCTTTCGAAAAGGAAGTGAAAGTAGAGAATGATTACACGACGACCATACGTTATGGATATTCCGCTTTGCTTGAAAAAGAAAGTGAAGCTTTATTTGTTGAAAAAGAACAGCCCTACGATACAAATCGATCATTTTTACCAGAAGGAGCGAGACAGATGGTAGGGTATGTATCGTTGTATACGCCGAAGCCGCCGCCAGCGCAGGATAAGCCTTAGGTATTAGTATTAACTTAGATATTCCATTTTTGATTTTTCTCAATTATGTCTTTACGTTTATCTGGCCTTAAAAAGATAAAGCTAAGTTTTTAATTTTTAATAAATTTATTGAGTTCGCGCGAAACTTTTTTATTTTTGGAAAATCTATCAATTAAAAATCCAAGACGTTGAACGCATGAGAGGTCTTTTTCTTGTTTTGCATTTTTGAGTAATTCAGTAGCATTGATATTTTCCTCTAGTTCTACTATGGAAGTGGTGATGTTATCTAAGTGGCCAGCAATTCGGACTTAGCGAAGAAAATCTAAGACTGTGGCCGCTGATGTTCTTGTCTCGATATTCATTATCTCTATTTTATAGGATTTGGATATCGCAATTCTCCAGAATTTGTTGCAATTCTCGAAATAAGACGGTCTAGTGGTTTACAAAACAGCTCAAATTTATTTAGCCATTATTTACATCCACCAAATACGCCCGAGACGCCTATACTGTGCAACGAATTCCTTTCCGTTTTGCAATCCTAGCATAGGGTCCAAGCCTGCCTCCTAAACAAGCTTGTTAAATCAAGCAGGAGTTTTGCGGTATTGCAGAGACGTGTGGCGTGGACCATTGGTAGGATGAGACACTTATTCAACAACACATTTAGGAAGCAATATGATTGATGCGTGAATCGCTTTGTAAACCGCAGTGATTTTTGTGCCGTCAATCACAGTGCCTAACGATCCATGAGTGATATTCTGCCACCAATCCATATAATCAATAGGAGTTCTATCATTCTTATTTAAATAAACCACTGGAGAACAAAAATGTGAATACCCGTCGCGACTACAAATTAACGTAATTGTTAAAGCCAAGTCGCCCGTTTTAACTTTAGAAGAATTTTTTTCGTATGAGGGAGTGATGGAAGCCGCAAAAACCGATCGCGCGGCACTAGCTGATGTATTAAAGAATAAGGCGGTTCCTGAAAATCTTGTATATGGCGCGATGATTCGGTTAGGACAGGACGGCGATAGTGAGGCTCTCGAGGTGGCAAAGAAAATAGTCAACCACGAAAGTAAATACCTCAGAGAAGGAGCAGCCCAGGCGTTAGGTTATTTTTCTGACGAGAACGTGTTACCCGATCTGCGCACGCTGACCTCTGATAGAGAAGAGTCCGTACGAGTTTTCGCCATCCAGGCATTGGGTACTATAAAGTCGGCATCTAGAGAAAAAGTCGTAGAAGAAATCTTAGCTAAGCCGTCCTTGTCTGCGGCGGAAAAGGTAGCTACTCATGGATCACTGTATCGGTTACGCAGTGATTTAGAAAAGCAGAAGAAAGATTTGGAACAAATTCTGATTCTAGCTCACAAACCAGACTCTGAATTATCTAAAAAAGCTATGCTGCTAGCGATGTCATTAGCCACAGATGCTAAAGGTATCAAAGATTTAATGATCGAAAAAATTAAACAGAGCAAGGATGATAACATTAAGGCCGTTGCGATCCGAAATTTAGCGAACTCCAAAGATCAGTGGTTAAAAGATCGTTTATTAGAGCTAGCGACAACGTCATCAGTGCCCGTTAAGATCGCCGCTGTTCAAAGCGTACATCGTGTATGTCCAGAATCACGATGGGACTTGATTGATTCTATTATCCGCAAAGAAAAAGAAGAATCCGTAGCTAATCACGCGTTTGAAGAACTACTTTTTTTAAACCGAAGTAAGGCCGTTTCCTTACTCGAAAAATACAAATCCGATTCGTCTCTTTCTGATGTTCGTCGAAAAACGGCATCAACCTTTGCTGAGTCGATCAAGTCCAAGCCTGATATCGATGTGTGTAAGTAGACGATCGAATTTCGGTATCAAAGTTAAATGGATATTTACGAACGTGATGACTTTTCTGAAACGTATTTCCATCTAGGAAGATATTACGGACGATAAAGTTTCCTCGGGTCGAGGCAAACACATAATAGCCAAACTTCTTTGGTTCATCTAAATTCATGGGGGAAATGAAACTATCACCGTCATTTGAGGATGGTCGGCTGGGCCCAAAATCGTCGAGTAAATTTGATCCAATACGTACAATGGCGCCAGCATGAACCCTAATCATCACGTTTCCGAACCCACCGCCATAGAAAGGCAGTAAATCGATGTTTTTAGACTCCGCAATTTTGTATCGTTTTTGGTAGTAGAGCTGCAAAGTCGGTTCATCATTTATACCATGTTGCCAGCCCATCGCGCGTTCTTTAGGAATCATGTCGTGCCAATTGTTTTGAATCTGTTTACCAAGCGCACCGGGACCTACAATGCCGATATCGAATTCAAAAAATTGAGCGGATGATTTTTCTTTTAAATTAGCCGCAAACCCCAGGTACAACCAGCCAGCGTAGGGGCGATCATTTGTGATTAAATTAGGTTCGCTTAAAGTATTTGGCGTATAGATTTGGTGTCCTAACGAAATTCCCAAATTCACTTTCGTAGCATCCGGATTTTTTTCATCCAGAATTTTGTATTTATCAATTGTACCACGTGCCCAATCTGGAATTTTATTTTCAGCATAAACGTACGAGAATTTTAATCCGTTTGTATACGCTTGATCTGACCCTGGACCGCCTAAACTGCGCGTATCGTTCTCTACGTAAAAAGCGAAGGCTTCACCAGTTTGTTTGGGATCTTTTTTGTTTTCTGGATTTGCTTCGTCAGCAAAACTATGCAGACCGAACCACAGTACTATAATTAGCAATTTCATGATGCTAGGACGCTAGCATGGCTTTTTCATTGCTGCTACGGAATTTATGGTTTTTCGAACGTTTGGCAGCGATAGTGGGTAGTAAAAAAAACTCAGCTTGCCTGTGACCTCAATAGCAGAATTATTACAAAAATTAGTGTTGAGTACATTTTTTTTTATTAGTTTCCAGAGTAAAAGCTGAAAAGTTTGATTTAATAGAATATTTAGCTATTTTTTCATTCCAAGAAAATAAAGTTTAACATTGAAGCTTCTAAATAATCGTGAAACTATTTAGCTATGATTTTGTCAGTCCCATTAGTTGTTGCCTTAGTTGTTTCTGGCGCCTTAGCCGGCCTGTTAGGGGCGTTAGTGGGAATCGGCGGGGGGCTGATTGTAGTGCCCGTCCTAGTTTTGGGTTTTGGTGTGGATATCAAAATCGCTATTGCTTCGTCTTTGATTGCCGTCGTCGCATCCTCAACGGCTTCGGGCAGTGTGTACGTTGGTAAAGGTCTTACGAACCTACGCTTGGGGATGTTACTGGAAGTCGCGACAACCTTCGGTGGTATCACTGGCGGTTTGATCGCGGTCTATGTTTCTCCAACCGTTATTTCGGCTTTGTTTGCAGTTCTGATGATCGTAACCTGTGTTTTAATTCTGTGCACGAAAGACCCCGTTAAAAAAACAGCAGTCAGTGAATCTCTAGCCACTGTCGAAACTGCCAAAGAGACGATCGGTAAATTGTCGGGGTCTTATTACGATCCGTATTTAAAAGAAGAGATTCAGTACGATGTTCAGAATGTACCTCTCGGAAGTTTTGTGTCGTTCTTCGCCGGTGTTCTGTCAGGCTTGCTCGGTGTTGGTGGTGGGTTTATCAAAGTCCCAGCGATGGCGCTCGGAATGAAAGTCCCAATGAAGGTTGCTGCGGCGACTTCCAATTTGATGATTGGGGTGACCGCAATTTCCAGTTTGTTTGTTTACTTTGCTCGGGGATATGTTCAGCCGATTATCGCAGCGCCCGTCGCCCTGGGTGTGGTCGGTGGTGCTTTGTACGGAACCACACTCGCTCAAAAAATTTCACCTAAGTTATTAAGAAAAATGTTTGCGGCGATTTTAGTTATCGTAGCCGTGCAAATGGTCCTCAAATCTTTAGGAGTGTCCGTTGGCAAGTGATACTCAGGCTCCTGCGTCCGATAGAAAACGAGTTCAATTTTTACTTAGGTCTGGACTAATCGTTTCCATGGTTCTAATGACGATTGGTTTAGTGATAAATATCAATAACGGCCATATTGAATCTGTGCCTGTTGCAATGTTTGACCTACTGAATGAATCACTGACGTTAGGTGATCGTCTGCTTGGACTGGGTGTTTTAGTTTTGGCCTTAACGCCCGCGATACGTGTCCTTACGCTCACTATTTTATGGACGCGTGAAAAAGATTGGAAGTTTGTTGGAATTTCAATTTTAGTTATCATCGCATTGATTATTTCTATTACGCTGGGTGGTCACGCATAAATCTGCATTATTAGCTGCGTGACTACATTTTAATTGAGCGTAAAAACTCGGCTTGTGGCCCTGAAAACGCAAAGTAGGGATTTTGCTTGGCGATACGTACTTCTAAATCTGACAGTGATTCACCCAACAAAATATGAGCTGCAATCAGCATTGTGGATGTTCTGCCAATACCGGCAAGGCAATGCACAGCTAGGCGTTCTTTGTTTTTATTCGCGGCCGTAACAATTTGAGCGAGGCGTTTAGCTTGCTCCAAATCGGGTGCACCCAGATCAATAATGCTAATATGATGAGTAGAGAAGTGGTTACTTAAAATATCTTTTTGGTGATGTCGTTCAGTCAGTGTAATGACTGAACGAATATGGTTCTTTTTTAAAAACTCAATCTCGTGATTCAAAACATCGTCGTTCAATTTGAAATACACGTGGTCATTTTCGACATGAAACGACTTTAATACATGCAAACGTAAACTTAAGTTGTTAAGTACCTTTACCACGCCAACAGGAGTCAAAAGAATTTCGGTTGCACGTGCACCGCTGACTTCATCCATCTTATGATATTTATAAATTTTAGGAACGTAGGTTTTAATATGATGAGCCAACGCTGAAAGGGGAGCCGGGCCCTCAGAGTATTGTCCAAGCCATCCTAAAAGGACGGCCTCTTCAAAGGGCAAATCAAACCAGCGAACGGAATTAAAACCAGGACGCGCCATGCCCGCGATTGAATTTTCTTTGAACCACCAAAATGCCTTCATCGCGACCCCTATTTAAGTAATTTGATTTTTTCAGTGTTTCCAACGATCCATAATAAATCGCCATCTAAAATAGATACCGAAGCATCAGGATTCAATATACGCTGGCCCGCGCGTTCTAAACCTACGACTAATCCATCCGTTGTTTCACGAATACCACTTTCACGAATACTTTTGCCAATAAATGGATTAGCGCCAGCCATGAACACGCTTTTTAAGCCATAATTTGTTATATTTGCGCCTGCATTTAAATCTGAATTCTTGGAAATGATATCTTTAAAGTTAGAGACTTGATCGTCGTTACCGATAACAGACACTCGGTCAAAGGCCATCAAGATATCGTCACGACGAGGAGCCAAAATTTTCTGACTCCCTCGTTCAATCATGGCCACAGTGACGCCATAGGATTCACGAATACCGATTTCAGAAAGTTTGCGACCGACAACCGATGAATTAGGGTGAACATCAAGCGTTGCCAAGTGGGCATCCCACGGAGCTAAGATCGGGTATTCTTTTTCGCTTGTTACGCGCGCTTTATCTTTTTCGTTTAAGTGACTCAAAAACTGCGCTTCAAACCAGCCGTAGGTTTTTGAAAAATTCTTAAAGCCGAGTAGCGCCGCAAGTATCGACAAGCCGGCAGCGGAAATAAAAGTAACAAATGCAGAGGTAAACTGCGCAACGATAAAACCCAGCAGGAAAATCGCCAGCAGGGCGCGACCAAATAGGCCAAGCACAGACTGATACGACATTTGTTTCACATCCTCAATTCTGAGCATCAAGCCGTCCACAGAACGTGCTTTCGAGAAAATGGCCCACAGAGAGGGAAGAGACAAAAACATCGCGACAATAATGGAAATCAAATCGGCAACAGGTTCTGATTGAGTTTCCATTATCAGGAACGGTTGTAACCAAGTAGACGATGCCAATGCGATACCGACCACGATGACCGAATTTAAAAACACACGTGGCATTTCTTTTATTAGGTTAGACGATTGAGACTGGGGATCTTCTAGTCCGGAATTACTGCGTAAACGTCCCAGCCATTCTGCCGGAAGTTTTTTCTCAAACCAGGCATAGGCGGAATCACTCGAACGGATTAAGTATGGCGTTGTTAGTGTCGTGATGGCGGAAACTGCCACCGCGACAGGATATAAAAAATCTGACGTCACTTTTAAAGTTAGGCCTAAGGTCGCAATAATAAATGAAAACTCACCAATCTGTGCAAGGCTCATTCCTGTCTGCAAAGATACTCGTAAGCTTTGCCCCGAAATCAGTGCACCCAATGTTGAGCTAAAGAGTTTACCAAATATAGTCGCGATCGTGATGATGGATACGGCAAACCAATGTTCTTTCAAGGCGCCCAGATCAATTAGCATTCCCACGGAGACGAAAAACACAGCTGCAAATAAATCTTTAACTGATTTTAACGTGTGTTCGATTTTCGCTCCATCTGGTGTCTCAGCTAAAATCGATCCCATAATAAAGGCACCTAGTGCCGGAGAGAATCCTGACTTAGTGGCGAGCAATACCATCAATAGGCACATCGCTAGCGACACGACGAGTGACGTTTCTTCGTTCATCAACGGACGGGTTTTGCGTAAGAACCAAGGCACGATAAAAATGCCGCCTAAAAACCATAACGTCAGAAAGAAAGCGAGTTTAGCGGCCGATGTTAATAGCTGCGTACCTTCGAATGTGTTAGACACAGCGATGGTCGATAACAACACTAATAAAAGGATCGCTACCAAATCTTCAACGATCAGCACACCAAACACGAGAGTCACAAAACGCCGCTGCCTAAAACCGAGTTCGTCAAATGCGCGAATGATAATGGTCGTGGACGAGATCGCTAGAATTCCACCTAGGAAAATACTATCCATGGTGTTCCAACCAAATCCTTGTCCTAATAGATAGCCCAGGCCCAGCATAAACAAAACTTCGGTGACGGCCGTTATCGATGCACCACGTCCTACCGATGCTAACTTTTTAAAACTAAACTCTAGACCTAAACCAAAAAGCAAAATGATGACGCCGATCTCTGCCCATATTTTAATCTCTTCATTATTTTGCACCGTTGGAAAAAAGCTAACCTCTGGTCCCACTAAAAAACCGGCGAGCAAATAACCTAACACAACGGGTTGACCAATTTTCTTAAACAATAGCGTTACAATTCCTGCGACCGCTAAAATGATTCCTAAGTCTGTAATAAGAGTTGGTAAATGTAAGATAAATCCTCCGGATTTGACCAAGTGAGTGTCTAAATTTTTACATGACCAATCTGAAAAGTTAAAGAGTAATTTTGCCCCCGAGAAAAATTAGAACAAAAACGTTTTGTCCAAAAAAGTCCAGAATGGAACCTCTGGGTGCAGTTTTAATATCGGCATCGCGATTGCTTTGACGTTTGTCTATACAAACAATCGTTCACAGTGGAACGAACAAAAAACAACCAAGGAGAAAAGGATATGAAGAATTTCTTAAAATATGTAGCGATCATCGGTTTGTTTACTGCAAGCGTAGCGTGCGAAAACAAATCATCTAATTCAGCACCCCAGGCCGTGGCCCCAGCTGCTGATCCAACAATGGATCCACTCGCCGTCGGTGAAGCTGTTGAAGCTCAATCTATGATTGCTCCATCAGGCAGTGCAGTGACTACATCGACAGTTGTAGCTCACGAATCTGGCGTGGGTGAAGCTCCTGCTGGTAATGAAGGTATGCCTTGGGACGAAATCATCGCGACATACCCTGCGTTAGCTGACCGTGTCGGTTTTCTAGCAAGCATCGATAAAGTAGTAGAAACGGATGCACGTACATTTGACCTGTATTCAGGAGGCGCAATTGTATTAACTCTACACTACAACCAAGCGGGTGATGCTCTGTTTGTTAAAAGTTCTGCACACGCTGGTTTTGCCGCGGATTTAATTACGATTGAATCAGTTGCTGCTGACGCCACCGAATACTCCCGAGCTTTACTGCCACCGGCTTCCAAATTAGGCGCGGTCTTATATTTTACTATATAGTTAGAATAGTTTGGGTCAATTTCAGATGCGATTTTAATTTGGTTAGAAACGTATTCGGGCTTTACGTCGACGTTGGTGTTTACAGCAACACAGGTATCGATTGCCTGAGTTTTTGTTTGTTCTGTACCGATGGGGCTTTCAAAATTACTCTTAGATGGGGCACATGCGACTAATGATAAAATACAAAACGAAAATACTAGGTTCCTCACGAACGTCCCTCCTTGGAGTGTCTAATGGGTACTAAGTGTTTATCGTAACCGGAAAAAATATTGAAATGATATGCTAAAGTTAATTTCTCAAGGAAACTTCAGGACTACTCAGTAAAATATTTTTTCTATTTTGCTGATTTACAAAGAAAAAAATATTTACAATAATTGAAAAAATTTATTCAAGACTTTTGCTATGTAGTTTGTCAACAATTGTGGCCATAACTTTTCCGCGTTGTGAGGCAGAAACGGCACTCTGTGCGATATTGGCGGGGAGTGGTCCATTGCCATCCCACACACCGAAATCCTGCAGGTCTTCGCGCGTGCGGGCTTTTAAATCATCAGCAAATGTCCAAATAAAATCAGGTTGATCTTCGGAATACCACTCACCACCAATGACATCGTAATTTTCATCTAGCTCAAGATCATAGATGAATGTATGTGTTTGATAAACATTAGCCGTCAGTGGACTCGTTGTGGGTTCAATTAAGGATGGGTGAAATACATCCATGATAACACCCACCACAAATTTCGTTTTTTCATTTCTAACGGATGCAAAGCGATCATTCGAAAGCTCAGCAATAGGGACTAGTGCCGATTTAAGTGAATGTACGGGTTCGAACGTTCGCGCACTAAAATAACTATAGTCATAGGCAGTTATCGGATAGTTCCATACTTCCGCGCCGACACTAGAATCCATGACGAATCCTTTGCCATAATGACCAAGACGATTTGTGATGGACAGGTGCCAAGTCATTGGGTTGGTATCTAAGCAGCTGACGTCAATTGGGCGTAGCATAGTATCTCGTTCAATCGGAAATTTGTAGCAGCGATGACCTGCTTGTTTAGTTTCTGGCGGAGATTCGGCCCACAAATAAGATATTAATCCTTTAATATCACTTTCAAAAAATGTGATATTAAACGAGTTTGTTGCATCTCGCATGACGACGCCATGTTTGGGAGGCAGCACATCACGTTGGGCGATGGCGGACCAACCATGACAGATTCCGGTCCATCCCGCCACAACGCCTTTTTCTTGGTAGTCGTCATAACCTTTTTTCCACATCGCACGCGTTAGGGTCCAGCTGCGATCACCGACTAATAAATCATATTTCTCGGACGGGGACATGCGATCGATTTTGTTTTCGACGATGTAGTTTTCAGAAGGCACAGCATGGAAGGCCCTGTAGTTGTCGATGAACGCTTTTGAATTGTAGTCGGCTTTGTCAGGATAACGATACGCCAAAATTCCCCGATGAATGGGCCAATACGAACTCGCCCAAGGTTCAAAGTTTGCTTTTCCTTTGGTAAGATTCATCTGATCCAAGTGAACAATATTATAAGATGGCCCAAGCGGATTTAACAAAGCCATGAAATCGTCATCAGGAAACGGTCCACTTATGCGGTCTTTCGGCTTTGAGTGAGTTTCTGAGCTTGGAACGAATGAAAATAGTAGAATAAATAAAATAGTTAGTTTCATCAAAACTACAGCGATGCATTTTTTGTTCCGTGTTGAAAAAATACTTTTCCTCGTCGCGGAATTTTTGCTCCAGCACTAGACTGTAATATTTAACGACAGTGACTCGATAATATCTAACGGAATTAGCTACTTTCATTGCTTGCATAAAAATTATTGTTTGTCGCTAGACAGTGGCGAACAAAAGCTCATACTTAAGAGTATGAATCCACAGGTAGTTATAAAAGAAAATTGGTTAACTCGTTCCCCGAGCGACCTAGCGTACATTTCTACGTTAATGTTTGGAGTTCTTTTAGGTTTGGTTGGTTATGTGTACCTAGGTGGTTATTGGGGAATCGCGCCATGGATGGCGGCAAGTGGACAAAAAATTCTTCAAGGCGGCGAGTACTGGCGATTGTGGACGGCTCTGTTTGCCCACGCGGACACGGCCCATGTGCTAGGAAATTTGAGCTTGTTGTTGCCGCTCGCATTTATGTTGACGGGTCATTTTGGTTTTTATGTTTTTCCAATTCTTGGTGTTTTGGTTGGAGGTTTAATCAACTACATCGTGATTCAAACGATGCCTCCAGAAGTCAATTTAATTGGAATATCGGGCGTTGTGTATTGGATGGGGGCAACGTGGTTAACGTTGTTTTTGATTATCGATCGCCGTAAAACATTACGTCGACGATTTGCTTTAGCTGCCTTTTTAACTGTAGTTCTATTCATTCCAGAAACGTACAAGCCTGAAATCAGTTATATGAGTCACTTTATTGGATACGTATTTGGCGGCCTCACTGGCGTTCTGATTTACGTTCTTCGCCGAAGTGAAATTGAGGCGGCAGAGGTGAAAGAGTTTATTTACGAACCTGAAACTATTGAGGCCGACTGGCAGCCGATTATAGAATCGTCACCAGATGACGCTCAACCTCCAAAATCGGTGACTTAAGCTGGGAAATAGTGATTTTTAAGTCTTTGAATTTCTTTTTGCTGAGTTCGATTTCGTCTTCGATTTTTTCGCGACGACCTTTCAATAAGAAATAACGTCCACCGTTTTTGCAATAGTTGCGACTGATATCTAAAATAACATCTAACGGTTTAAATGCACGCGCAGTCACCAAATCAATATCAGGTAATTGAAGGGGGATTTCACCTTGGATTTTAAGGTTTGGCGCTAGCGTCGCGCACTTTTCCAAGAACTCGCGTTTCTTTGCACTTTTTTCAAAGAGTGTAAATTTAGAATTTTTAAAATGAATGGCGTAGACGACGCCGGGGATACCACCGCCCGAGCCAAAGTCCGCGATGTTATGTGCATCCTTGGGAAAGTGCGATAGCGCCAATAGGGCATCAATAATATGATTATCTATTAGCTCTTCCAGAGTCATTTTGCGGCTAATGAGATTCAATTCTTCGTTCGATTTCCAAAGTAAATCAATATACGCCTTGAGAGCGTCGATACCATCTTTGCGAAAGCCAAGTTCAAGTATGAGCGGAATTCTATTTTGGAAATGCATAGCACGACCTTAACTTAAGTTTGTAATGAAGTAAATACAGTTGAACTCTTTCTTGAGATACCTGCCCATCAATGGTAAAAACGTAAACCAATGAAGCCCATTACTTTGTATTTAGCGCCGATGGAAGGTGTAACTGATTTCGTCCTAAGAGACCTTTTGACCAGTCAAGGGGGGATCGATTTTTGTACCACTGAGTTCCTGCGTGTAACCGATAAGCTTCATCCAAACTCCGTGTTTTTGCGTTATTGTCCTGAGCTGCAAACAGGTTCTAAAACCCGCTCGGGGACTCCGGTGTTTGTTCAGTTGCTAGGCGGCCAAGCAGGACCGCTGGCGGAAAACGCGTATCGCGCCTATCAAATGGGCGCGGCGGGTGTGGATTTAAACTTCGGGTGTCCCGCAAAGACAGTCAATCGCCATGATGGGGGAGCGACGCTTTTAAAATCGTGCGATCGAATTTTTAATATCATCAGTACTGTACGTAAAGCCGTGCCGCTGGAGATTCCGGTGACGGCAAAAATTCGCTTAGGCTTTGATGATCCGTCGGTTTGCTTAGATAATGCGAAAGCGGCTGAAGACGCCGGTGCCTCGCATTTAACGATTCATTGCCGCACCAAAATGGATGGTTATAAACCACCGGCCCATTGGAACTGGATTCCCAAAATTAAAGAGAAGGTAAAGACGATTCCTATCGTGGCGAATGGCGATATATTCACGGTGAACGACTTTATTCACTGTCGTCAAGAAACTGGCTGTGATCGATTTATGATCGGACGCGGGATCATGAGTGATCCATTTTTGTTTAATAAAATCCGCAGCCATTTAGCGATGGAAGAACGTATCCAGAATCATGCGACGGAATCCATGGCTCAGGAAATTCAAAATGAATGGCGAGTTTCATCTGAAGTGATGCAGACTTTTTTTGATCGCTCATCTGATTATATTAATGGCTATTTTGCGACGTCTCGAACTAAACAATGGTTAAAGGGTTTAGCGCTGCGATCAAAAGAAGCTAAGATCCTGTTTGACGAAATTAAGGTGATTAAAAATCCGACGGAATTTCGCGCGCGCCTAAATCAATCATTGTAAATTTCGGCACAAATCACGATTGAATTTTAATTTTTTGGCAATGGGTAGAAGATTATCAGCATCGCCCGGCGGGAATCCACTTTTAATGTCCGTTTCGCTCATATCAGCGATTTCGTTAAATGGCTTCATTAAATCTAAGCAGGCGTCTTTTTTCTTTTGATTTTTATAGGTTACAGCAAGGTCATTTACCATGTCCATTTTTTCAAAAATGCTCATATAGGGCTCGCAGGCATCATAGACTTTGCGTAGAGCGTTTTCAGCCAAATCGTACGTTTTCTTAGAATAATAAGTCTTAAATAGCTTCAAATTTTTATTTTTAATTTTGCTACGACATAACTCATTCGTTTTATAATAAGGCTGAGTAAAACTGGCTCGGGCACCGCAAAAGTTGCTGCAGGCAGATTTTAAATTGTGAGAAACCTCAATCCTGTCGGTTGTCACACTAAATGTAATGGTACAGTCGTCCTGGCCGCCGTCGCCTTTTTGAAGACTGGTGTTATTTTCAACAATGCCTTCAACAAAGCAGGAGTGTCCATTACCACCGTAGGCATTAATCTTATAATAATGTCCTTTTTTACGGCTTGTTATCACCAGAGTTCCGGCACCGGTTTTAGCCAAGTATTCGCCAGCTTCAATAGGCGCGGCCTCAGAGGTTGTCGTAACCAAAGACAGCGCTGTAATTAAGTGAATAGGTAGTAGTAGTAAATTCACAGAAACTCCTAAGTACGGGCCTGCCTTAATTGGAGCATTAAAGGGTGTTTCTCGTCACTATAATCTTTTCATGTTCGAAGTTGCTTGTTTGGGTATTGCTAGACCTGCTATATACTTTGTCCACATGACAAATTCTAATATTCTATTCACTGATCTAAATTTAGAGCCAGCCCTTTTAAAAGCAATTGAAGAAACTGGCTACACCAAACCAACTCCTATC
>DDVI01000055.1:42629-83821 GCA_002345205.1 Bdellovibrionaceae bacterium UBA2316
GCTAGGAAAAGATATCTTAGGGGCGGCACAAACAGGAACCGGCAAAACAGCGGCGTTTGCATTGCCGATTTTGAATCATATTATTAAAAATAAAGTTCGATTAACGCCAAAACACACTCGTGTGTTAGTTATCAGTCCAACTCGCGAATTAACGGTTCAAATTCATGATAGCTTTAAAACCTATGGAAAATTCACACAATTTAAATCGGCAGTTGTTTTTGGTGGCGTAGGACAGGAACAACAAGTTCGCGCATTGTCTCAAGGCGTGGACGTGTTGGTGGCGACTCCAGGTCGTTTGCTGGATTTAATTCAACAACGTCACATTGTTCTGACGGGACTAGAAATCTTCGTCCTGGATGAAGCCGATCGCATGTTAGATATGGGTTTCTTGCCGGATGTTCGTAAAGTGGTAAAATTGTTACCTCCGAAACGTCAAAACTTATTCTTCTCGGCAACGATGCCTAGTGAAATTCGTGGTTTAGCGGATTCATTGTTAACTGATCCTGTTCACGTGAAAGTTACCCCGGTGGCTTCAACGGTAGATAAAATTCAACAATCGGTGATGTTTGTCGATAAAGCACGTAAGAAAGATTTATTGTTGGATCTATTTCGGACTAACAAGTCGCTTAAAAAAGTAATTATCTTTACACGTACTAAACATGGTGCCAATCGCCTGGCCGAAACGTTAGCTAAAAACACCATCCCGTCACAAGCTATTCACGGAAATAAATCTCAAAATGCGCGTCAGCAAGCGCTAGAGAATCTACGCACTGGCCGTAATCAAGTGTTAGTAGCAACGGACATTGTGGCTCGCGGTATTGATATCGATGAGATTTCACATGTCATTAATTACGAACTCCCTAATGATCCAGAAAGCTATGTACACAGAATCGGCCGTACGGCACGTGCGGGACATTCCGGTATCGCGATTTCATTCTGCGATCACGAAGAAAAGTCGTACTTACGTGATATTGAAAAGTTAATTAAAATTGAAATTACTCGCAATCGCGAAAGCACGTTCCATTCGGACTCCGCAGAAAACGCGCGTCTAATGTCGACCGGTAAAGCTAAGGCGATGATTGAAGGCCGTGATAATTCACGTCGTAACTTCCGTCCTAAGTTTGGTAAAAAAACAGGTCATGGTGGTGGCGGCGGTAACGGCGGCGGAAATAGTAAGCCACGCTTTGGTGGCGACAACCGTAAGCCCAATCAAGGTGCGCAAGGCCAGCAGCAGGCGCCGGCTCGTCACAAGAGTGGATTCAAAACAAGTAATATTCAAAAAACGGATTGGTAGTATTTAGAAATATCCTGAAAAGATCTATAGATGATCTTTTCAGGAGTGTTAGTCGGACTACTTAATTTCTAAAGTAGTCTTTTTCTTGCGAATTTCCGCTTTCAATTGCAGTTCGCCCGCCAAAATAGTGGCATCAATATTTTTCAATTTTTTCACAGATGTAAAATCAAATAGAATCGTGGTGCCTTGTAAAGGCTTTGCGCAGGTAACATCAAAACGCGCGACAAAGTCGGCGTGATGATCGTCGCTAGCATCAGAAACCATTTCAATCGATTTCTTTTCAAATTTGCAACCTAATGAAGAATCAAACTGCACGTACTTTGAAATGTTTGTTTCGAAATCTACTTTCGCAGTCGTTAGTCTTTGTACGTCTTTATCTGACTTAGCTTTATGTTCAAAGCCTACGATGCTTTCCGCAGGCGATTTGAATTCCAACTGCCCAACTAAACTGTCGATTGCAATCGATAATTCCGCGTGGCCATGGCTATGTGCTCTGTGCTCACGATGTTTTTTGTCTTGAGCGCCTGCGAACAATGAAACAAATAATAAAACACTAAAAATGGTTTTCATAACGTCCTTACTTCCTAGTGGTGGTGAATGCCTTCAGGCAATGTGATGTTGAAGCTATGAGTTTCTTTTTGGCCATTTTTATCCGTGATAACAACTTGGACTTCCCAAAGACCACTCATAACGAAATAAATATTTCTTGCCGTGTAGCGGCCAGGAACGACATCACCGTTTGTGTCTACAACACGGCTGATCTGCGTTGGCGCTGAACCGTGACCCATATCCGGCATCCATAAAACGACTTCGATGGTTTCATCTGCTAGTTCAATAAATGAGTGATCTTTGCCACTGCGGGTGTCTAAAGTTAGAAACGACTCTTTACCTACTTCAGGTTGTGCCGTCAGTTGCGTGTGAACGTGAACCTCTTTGTTTTTAAACTCTAAGTGAGCTTTTAAATTGTTCTGCGCGGGATGGTCTGTGTGAGCCAATGACAGAGTTGCTGCAAAAACAAGTGTGATTAACGATTTGATCATAAATGTGTCCTTTTACTTGAGCATCAATTGAGCGCGGTTCATAACTAATTTAGTTTTCTTATAGTAGGTGCCTTCGCCCGGCCCTGGCATCTGAGAAAAACATGTATAGTAATATTTATCATCCATCAATGCTTTTCCTTTTGGCGTACCTTGTAGCGGAAACTTGAAAACACGTGATGCCGGCTGAACATTTTTTGCGTTTAGTACTGATTGGATAGAGTATTTCCACAATGGGTTGCCGTAAAAGCTAAGTACTAATGACGTCTGGTCGGCAGTGATGCTGTCTAAACCAGGTGGCAGGTCATTGATCTGGCGAATAACTTTTTCCGTTTTTAAATCGATAACAACGATACCACGAAACGGTGGTTTTTGAGTGGGGCTAACCAGCGTGTAACTATCTAAAACGATAAATGCATGTTGACCAGATACCGCCACCCCGCGGGCTACCGATTCTAAGTTGCCTTGAGAAATTAAAGGAATCGTGAGTGTCACGCGCTTTAGTTTTAAATCAAAAATAGAAACACCCAAGCGTCCGTGGGCAATAACTAGTTTATCTTGATAAAGGGCAAAGCCTTGAGCATGTTCTTCGTCACCATAGCGGCCATCAGTAGAGTTCGAATGGTAGGTCGCCACACGCTGACGAGTCGTGATATCCCATTCTTCAATACCGCTGTAAGTTAAAACGTATGTTTTATTTTGGTGAGTTAGAACATCTATCACGGAATCATTTGCTAAAACTTGGCTTTCTTTAAACGTAGTGAAGTCTATAAAACGTAATACAGAAGGTTGAGGTAGGCGGTTTGATTGTGAACCTGTCCAGTAGGGACCAAATCCAGTATAGATATAGTTTTGATCCGCACGGACGAAGTTACCGCAACTAGAGAGTTGTTCAACGGCTTGCTTCATGGCTTGAGAATTCGGACCAGCAAAACTAATCGATGTAGTTAAAACCCAAACGGCAAATAGAGAAAGTGATTTCATAAAGATTCCTTTTCTTTGGGCTCCGTCTTAGCAAAGAAATTTTTCAAAGGCACTCCACATTTAGGAAATAGTGAGTTATGACTGAACGTATGAGAACCATAATATTAAGCCTTGTCGTGTTTTGGATGACGCCTGCTTTTCCTGCCATAAATTTGAGCAAAATAGACGGGGCCGATGCATTGAAAGATGCTGAGGTTCACATCAACACTGAGGGCACCAAAGGATTGGTGGTGGTTTTCTTGTCGGCTAAATGCCCATGTTCTGACAGCCATATCGCTGAGCTAAAGAGTCTATCTAAAGAGTATTCTGAGTTTAGATTCGTTGCGGTGAATTCAAATACCGATGAAACTAACGAACTATCTCAAGAGTATTTTAATCGAGTCAAACTAGAATTTCCTGTCGTTAAGGATAAGAACTTGGAAATTGCGGATCGGTACAAAGCCTTTAAGACGCCCCATGCCTTTGTGATTTCTGCAGATGGGCAGATTCTGTATCAAGGTGGGGTGTCTAGCAGTCGCCAATTTGCAACCGCTGATCGAAAATTCTTACGTGAAGCTTTGGCTAATTTGCACGACGGTAAAACTGTCGCCACACCAGAGAGCCGAACTTTGGGATGCGTGATCACTCGCGGAGAAAAAAATGTTTGGTAAAATACTATCTTTGATTTGTGTTTCTATTCTGGTTCTAGCTAATTGTGCGCGTCCTAAGTATGTAGAAGAAACCACATCGTATCAAGCCCCCGCGGGTAAAGTAGAATCTTCAGCAGACTGCTCAAATGTATTTTCTGAATCGAAATACTGCCTAAGCTGGTACTGGGAAAATAAGCCGACGGCCAAACATGCGGGAAGTTTGATTTTTAAAATTTATCGTCTGAATCAATTCGATAAAACAGCAGTTCCTGTGGATTTTAAACCGATTCCTGATGTTGTTTTATGGATGCCGAGCATGGGGCATGGTTCAGCGCCGACTCAAACTACACGATTAGATGTGGGAACATATCGCGCATCGAATGTATTTTTTATTATGCCGGGCGATTGGGATATTCGTTTCTCTGTTAAAGATGAAAACGATGCTTCTAAAACCGTGGACGGAGTCAATGTTACGATTAGTATTTAGTCTTAGTATTCTACTAGCGGCTCACTCGTCTTGGTCTGCCGCCTGCTGTGGTGGTGGTCTTTCCGTGCCGACGATGATTATCAGTGATGATAAAGCCCAATTTTCCACCTCGTATGGTGTAACGAATGTGATGATTGATAACGTGGATGACCAAGGTATTTGGCGACGCTGGGATCAACATCAAACCGTTCAAACTTTGAAAATTGAAGGCGCTCATATTTTGACCGATCGCTGGCAAGTCGGTGCTTCGATTCCGGTGGTGACTCGTCAATATAGTGATCAAACGTATTCGGGGCTTTCAGACATTGCCGCCTCGTTAAGCTATGAATATTTATCAGACTGGAATTATAATCCGTATCGCCCCAAGGGCATTGGATTTATTCAGCTGAATTTGCCAACGGGCAAATCACGAGCTGATTCAGAAGTGGGCGGACTGGATTCGCGAGGCAATGGCTTTTGGGCATTGGGTGCCGGAACTATGCTCAGCAAATCGTGGACAATCTGGGATGTATTTGTTTTGTTTGAGTGGCATCGCTCGTTTGAAAAATCTGTAAACACGTCTTTGATTCAGGGTACGGTGTATCCAGGATCTGGCTCCAATCTGGGATTTGGTTTTGGTTATAATTGGTCGATGTATCGCGCCGGGTTTAGTCTGACGCAAACACAAGAAGACGCGATGGATATTAAAACAAAAAATATTAACATTCGCCAAGGTCGAGAGCGTTGGGCTACAATGGGTTTGTCCTTAAGTTATCTGCGCGATGAATTTTGGTCGTGGACAGCGAGTTACAGCGACCAGACGCTATTTGGTGATCCCTTAAATACAAGTCTTGGGAAAAGTTTGGGTGTTCAGTTTCAACATCGTTGGGCTCGTTAAAATTTCTTTGCTAGATAATACTCTTCAAGATTTCCGAATAGTGCATTTCAATGATTGCAAAATCTGCAGTTGGCAGAGTAACGTTACGTTAGATGAAGCGCTTAGACGATTATCGCCAATATCTATTTCTGTCTTCCGAGCTTTTTTGTTCGATCAATTTGGACGGAAAAATACGGGAGCCCGCAGGTCCATGGTTAGAGAAAACAGGTTTATCAACGCGATTTCTTAACGCAAGTAACATTTTTAAACATATTCATACAGACGATATCGGCGTTCTTAGAAATGCGATGTTGCGCGCCTTTGCGCCCCAAACGACTGGGCTAAGAATCAAAAATCACCTAGGTGAAGCTGTTTGGTTTGAAGTTACGATTTCGAAATCTTATGAAGAGGGCGTCTTTATTTTTCGAGCACTGGATATTTCAGGACGTATTCGTAAAGATATCGACAACTCCGAGCAGACGCGTTCTTTGCTACAAGAATTAAGCTCCATCAAACAAAGGCTAGAATTAGCCATTCGCGCGGTTAAATTTGGTGTCTGGGATTGGAATATCAAAACAGGGCGGTTGATTTGGGATACGTACATGTACGAATTATTCGAAATCAATGAACGGGATTTTACCAGTGACTATGAGGCTTTTGAAAAAACACTGGTTGAAGACGATCGTCGCCGTGTCCAGCAGGAACTGAACGCCGCTTTTCAAGCTGGGGCTACTGAATTTGAAACTGAATTTAGAGTCATAACGGCCAGTGGGAAAACTAAAATTATTAAAGCCGTCGCCAGTTGTTTTTATGATTTCGAAGGAAACATCGATCGACTGGTTGGAAATAACTGGGATATAACAGCTGGCCGCGAAACAGAATTGAAATTAAAAGAAGCCCATTCTGAAATTGATAAATTCTTTTCGATTTCTTTGGACCCTTTGTGTGTGGCAGGCGCAGATGGTTATTTGCGTCGAGTTAATAACGCGTTCGTCGAAATTTTAGGTTATTCCGCGGATGAGCTGACCTCTAGACCTTATCTTAGTTTTGTTCATCCTGACGATCACGAAAAGACGATAAACGAACATGAAAAACTAAAACAAGGCATTCCCACCATTCGTTTTGAAAATCGTTATATTACCAAAGACGGTTCGTATCGTTACTTTAGTTGGGTTGTAAAACCCGATCCTGAAAGTGGACTGTTCTATGCGGCTGTTCGTGACTTAACCGAACAAGTAAAACAGCAACATGAGGCTATGCAGTCGGCGCAAATGACCACTCTTGGGGAAATGGCGAGCGGTGTGGCTCATGAAATAAATAATCCATTGGCCATCGTGCAGGGAAAAGTTCGACAAATTGATCGGGCCATTCAAAATGAAAATATTGAAGTGGATAAAATACGATCAGATATTCAAAAAATTGTAGCGACCACAGATCGAATTGTAAAGATTGTAAAGGGTTTACGGTCATTCTCTAGAGACTCTTCCAAAGATCCCTTTGAACTGACAAGTTTAGCATCTGTCGTAAGTGGTGTTTTGGATTTAAATACAGAACGATTTAAAAACCATGGCATTGAACTTCGTGTCCGTGTGGATTCTGATATTGTCATTCAGTGCCGAGGTGGACAAATTTCCCAAGTGTTAATGAATCTAGTGAACAACGCACATGATGCCGTTTTGAGTTTGAATTCTGAACCGTCTGAAAAATGGGTTGAAATTTATATTCGCAGAAAGGCAAAATCGGCATTTATTGAAGTCACTGATTCTGGGCGTGGAATTGCCGACGATGTCGTGGATAAAATGATGCAACCGTTTTTCACCACGAAAGGGGTCGGCAGAGGCACCGGTCTGGGACTGAGTATTTCAAAAGGGATCGCGGAAGAACACAATGGAACGTTGACGTATGATGTGTCCTCTGGCTTTACGCGATTTATTTTAGAATTGCCGATCAATCAAGGCATCAAAGAATCAAATCGTTTCCGCTTAGACGCTCTCGGCCACATCTGATGTTTCATTATCTAACTCATGTAAGGCTCACCCATGCGGATTTTAGTCTGTTTGTATCGTCCCATAATTAGATTTCTTAAGGATAGTCTCAAAATGAGATAATTGATTAAGTTAGACCCATTAAATGCCGAAGAAAACTATATGAAAAATACATTCGTTTTATTGACGGCGTTAGTATGTGTGATGGTAATTCAAGGTTGTACGCGAGCAACTAATTCTGACTCCTCTAAAATTCAAATTCAGCTTCCGAACGAGTCCTCGGTGTTGGTGCCAAAAGTAGCAATGAAGACCGGCGGACTATCTGACCCTACGACGTTAGACGAAATTAATTGTTACGGTGTCTTCGTGGGGGGGCCCGATGAAGAGCTTAAAGGAAAAACGTGTGCGCTTGGGACTTCAAATGAATCCTTTGATAACCACAGTGGCGGCGAGATGGTTTTCGGTGATTGGACCGCGGCGGTACCAGCTGGGCAAATCTTGTCGATGGAAGTTAAACCAGGGATTGATCGCGTAATTTATTTGGTCGGTATGAAAACGATCGAGGGTGGCTGCGTCGATTTCCGAAATAATGGTATGCCGGATAAAGCCAAGATGAGTAGCGCATTTCTTTTAGGAATCGCGGGTCGATTAGAATTAAAAGCAGGTGCTGAAACATCTGTGAAAATTCCTATGAGTTTGAATAGTGGAAAAACGATCGTGGGTTGCCGTGGAGATGAGTTTCTTCGTGGTGGTGACGGCGATGGCGGTGGCAGCAATATGCCGTACTTACGATTTGAAGGAATTGGTTCTTACGATTCTATTTTGGACGTGGATAAAGCAACGGTAAACGAATGTTATTCATTTCGACCGGCTTTGTATCAAGGGCAAGGTAACGCGTGGACGGATTCAGGCGGTAATGATATCCACATTAATGTGGCCGGTTTAAATATGGGCCAGTTCTTTTCGGGAGCGGGTTGTACAGGTCCTATTACGGACTTAGTAATCCCCGCAGGTCAAAGTAAATCCATTTCCCAATACTATTTTAGGTCAACAACTGCGGTCACGACAACGCTTGCGAATGTAGTGTTTTCTGGAAATTCCGAAGAAATCACCGGGGCTCAACACAAATTTGATATCGGTCAAAAGAAAATAGTCATCACCGGTCCAAATCGAATTGTCCTATCTGAATGTTATCCCTACAAATTAATTAGCAGTCGATATGAGGGCGGCTTTTTAAATACCGATTCTAGTGGTGTTTCGGGAACCTTAAGTGATATGGCGAGCTTTAATTTCCGAACGGGAAGTGATTGCTCTTCGGGAACAAGTGCGAACATCGCGCCATACTCTAGCGAAACCACGGTGTATTTGAAACTTTTGTCGCCGGCTTCGTTTAATTTAGGTAGTTACCTCTCAATGGGAGGTGGTTATACCGTTCAGTCCTTTGCGATTGATGCCTCGGCTCGTGGTGATCATTACGATGCCTTGGTAGCGAAGTTGCGTAATGATGTATTTATTCGTGGTGAATGTAACGATTTTAATATTCATTTGATTAATAGTGACGGCGGTGCTGTAAAGGCCCGTTTGCCAATTGATATCAAAATAAGAGCACCGCAGGGTGCGGGCGTATTTTACTCTGGACCTGGTTGCATTGGTGGGTCGACAGAATCCGTACAGATCGCTGCGGGCGATACCAGCGTCTCTGTTTCTTTTCGGGCGCACTTTATTCCGGTTGAAATGCTAACGGCGGGTAAACTGCCAATTTATATTGATAGCGGTTCGTTAAAACTAAATGGAGTAGCTTCGGGAGCTCTCAGCATCGTTTGGGTGGATATCGCGACCTCGTTTAATAATCGTGTGATGATTAATCCGCCTGGTTTTTCTGGAGCCAACATTGTTGGCAGTCATGAATTTGTCGGGGCCGGAGTTTCTTTGGAAATTCCTCTGTATGGCGAGTACATTGGGCTACAGGATGTGCAATGTTCATCGACGCCAGGATATGGTTTTTCCACGTGTACAGAGGCAGAAGTAGATCGTTCATCTGTGCCTTATAAATATAGATGGACCGCCGCCAACGCGAGTGCCAATACCTCGAGGTATGTTCGCTTTGCGTATTCTAGTTACACGACTCAGGATGTTCCAATATCTGCGGCTCAAATGTATGGACCAAAATTCAAAGTCGTAAATTGTTCGGCCGTTGGGCCAACGGGAGCGAATTCTATTGCGTCAGTGGCGGCTCTTGGCGCGGCGGTTTTGTGTCTTCCGGCTGATGTGATCTACTCAAAAGTTAGTACCAACGGTTATTCTTTGAATAGTATCCGGCAGTCGATCATTGGGCATTCAAGTGGAACGAGTGTGTTAAGCAGCGCTGGTTTTAGTGGAAACGTAATTGATATCGCAAGTACGAATATCGCAGAAGATCGCTATATCGCCAATATCGAAATTTCAAATTTAGATACGAGTTCGATAGGGATTAAATTGGATACGGTAACGGCGACGACAACGGCTAAATTCTATATTGATAACGTGAAGATGAATTCAGCGAACTCGTCAATTTTTGGTGTTCAAATAGTGAATGCGACGGACATTGATTTAAATTATGTGCTTCGAAATCTTAAAATCAATTTAACGGGCGGAGGCAGTTACGGAGCGGCTTTTGAGGCGGCAAGTCGCATCAGTCTTGAAGATTCTGAAATCAGTGTGTCGGGGACGAGTTCTTACGGAGTTAAGTTGTATAATGCATTGGGGTACGGCGGCGATACAGTTGAAATTAGTAATTCGGTCGTTAAGGTCGTCTATGGTATTGCTTTGGGTGTTTACAATACGTCTACAAGCATCGGTAATAACAATGTGATTAGAAACTCTCGTTTCTTGCGTTCGGCACCAGGAAATGGCGCAAATGAAATTATTCGTATTGAAGGTAAGTTTTTAACCAGTAAATTTGATGGTAATTTAGTTATGGCCGACACAAGTGCTGGGAATACAGCTCTTATGTATATTTATGAATCAGGAACGGTGACGACGTTTACGATGATAGGGAACACATTTGTCCAATCCATGACATCTCCTGGAGTTGTGTTCGATGGAAACAATTCTGTAACTGAATTTTCTAAAAATTCATTTGCATACACTGGTACGAGCGTAAACAATAGCTCGGGTGCCGTTCGAATTCTGACGGCGGCGTTTTCACCGACATCGAGTCTGAGTTCTTTAGGAGCGAATATTGCCTGTGGTGTTGGTCCTTACATATTTAATCCATTCCATGTTGTGGCCTCAGGAAGTTTGGGCGGGAGTGTGACCTTGGGATCGGTGCCAGTATATTCTACCAACGTCGTTCTGAATACGGGTCGTTGCCGCGGGCTTTAATTCGTTACAGCAGATACCCGATTGCGCTCGAAGAATCCGATCGTTGTGTAGGTAATCAAACATAGAATAATTGCCGCTAAAAATGGGGACTCGAGCTCGAGTCCTCGATCAGCAATGGGATGAGAAAATAATCCGACGATAAAAGTTGTAATCGCTGCCCAAGTTTGTCCAAAAGAAGTCCATAATCCAAATAGAGTGACGATGAGTAAACCGGATGTTCCTAGGTACGAAGCGCTTTCCACAAGTTGGTAAATGCCTTCTGAAAACCAAGCAATTGTCAGTGCAATTCCAGACATAATTAAAACTCCTAAACGATTATAACGAAGTTTTATTTTTTCTGAAGGCACCTTTACCAGTGGAAGAATTAGGTTGTGGGACAAGATTCCTCCCCCAGAAAGAAGGATGCTATCTACTGTAGATAAAATCGCGGCTACCAACGCACCGGTAACTAGATATTGTAGGGGAGTGCTTAAATATTTTTGTGAAAGTAAAGTTAAGAACTGTTCCTTATCCGCAACGTTAGGTAACACGGCCGGCCCCAGTAAACCGAGCAATACCGGAATGGAGCCAACCAAAATATAAAGGATACCTGAATAGTAGGCGGAACGTTGGGCGGTTTGGGGTGAACGTGCGGCTAATAATCTGGACACGGATTCCTGTGCGATTAAGGAGCCTAGCACTGGCGCCGCCCATCGATCAACACGTTGCCAAATAGTTTCATTGCCGGTTACGAAACTCAGTCGCTCATTTGTTTGTTGGAAGAGCACGTCAGTGCCCTCCATATAAAGAATTGTAAAAATCAGAATACTGAGACCCGCGATTAGAATGATTCCTTGAATAAAATCATTGTAAATGTCACCCAGTAAACCGCCGAGTGTGCTGTAGGAAACGACAAAAATGAAAGTAATTCCCAAGGTTAAATCCAGCGGAAGTTGAGTGCTGCTCGAAATAACTTGAGATAACGCTCTAAATTGAGCCGCGCCCCATAGCACCGACGACAGTAGAAGCAGCACTGAGGCCAGTTTTTCTGTATGTTCACCATATCTATTTCTAAAAAAATCACCTAACGTAGTGTAGTTCGCGTTCCATATTTTTTTTGCCACGAATAAACCTAAAAACAATAAGCAGAATGTGTAACCAAAAGGATCGGCGCGGCCTCCGGAGATACCTTTTTCGTACACTTCTCCTGATGTTCCAATGCAGGTTTCAGCTCCAAACCATGTCGCAAAAAGGGAAAACATAAGTAAAAATGTAGGAACCTGTTGACCGCCAAGCAGGTAGTCTTTTTCGCTTTTGATTTTTTTCGAAATTAAATAGACAACGAAAAACTGAGCACCTAGGTACAAAAGTAGAAATGTGAAAAATACGGTCATGGCGATAGTATATGAATCAGGATTAGGTGTTGCTAGTTTTTCCGTGTCGCGAAAACAAAAAAGAGCATAAATAACCCTTGGCTAATGTTTTTAGTTATTAGATGATGTTTCGCATATGATGCATTTACTAGATATAATACTACACCTTGATGTGCACGTGGCAGAATGGATTCAAATGTTCGGCCCGTGGATTTACGTTTTAATGTTCCTCGTAATTTTTGCTGAAACGGGATTGGTCGTGACGCCGTTCTTACCGGGCGATTCCTTGTTGTTTGCGCTGGGGGCATTTACAGTAATTGATGGTGGTCTTGATTTGTGGACTTTGTTAATCTCTTTAAGTATCGCGGGAATTTTAGGTGACACGGTTAACTATCATATTGGAAAATACTTGGGTCACAAAGTGTTTGAACGCGAGTCGCGGTTTTTCAAACGTGAGTATTTAGTCCAAACGCAGATGTTTTATGAAAAATGGGGGGCATTTGCGATCGTTGCGGCTCGATTTGCGCCGATCGTTCGAACATTTGCTCCATTCGTGGCGGGTGTCGGTAAAATGAACTATCGTAAGTTTTTTACGTACAACGTAGTCGGAGGATTGGTTTGGGTGTTTACGTTTATTTTAGCGGGTCATTTCTTTGGAAATATGCCGGCGGTAAAACGTAATTTCCATATAGTAATCTTTGGCGTGATTGGTGTGTCGTTGATCCCGATTATCTGGCCGTGGATCGCCAGCAAAATGAATAAAAAACCATCAGTTTCAAACTGAACAAGAAGGAGTGAGTGATGCTAAAAGATAAAAAGTTAGTAAATGATACTATCGACATCCTAAATAAAATTTTAGAATGTGAATTAGCTGGCGTGGTACGCTATACGCATTATTCGTTAATGGTTTTTGGTCACAACCGTATTCCCATAGTTAAATGGTTACGCGACCAGGCGGCTGAATCGTTAGCTCACGCCAGTGAAGCGGGCGAACACATCACAACGCTAGGTGGTCACCCGTCACTAAAAATCGGTAAATTAATCGAAACCGAAAAACACTCATTAAACGACATTTTAAAAGAAAGCCTAGATCACGAGGAATCGCAGTTAAACAACCTCTACACATTATTAAAACTAGTAGAAGGCAAATCCGTATTCCTAGAAGAGTACGCACGTGAAATGATCACAGAAGAAGAAGCCCACGTAGCCGAAGTAAACAAAATGCTAAAAGTCCAACCAAAATAAAAAAAGGTACCTCCTACATTTCTGCCACGCACCCGGCCATTAACTAACCCGTCGCGTGACATAAATGTAGGAGGTACCTTTTTTAGTTGGAGGCTCCGTAGAAGCGATTGCATTCGTGTTTTGGGGTGTTTGCATCTATGTTTTTGACGCCGTAGTCGCCGACGAATTTGATGGGTGCTAGGCCTTTGTGACGATAAAAAACGGCATCTAATTTTTGAAACAGGGACTTCATTGCAAGTACCGCAAAGTTTCGTCCACCAACGAAGGCTAATTGCCCAGGGTCATTGGACTTGCCGGATTTAAATGGCGGCGTAATACGAGGCGAGGTGCTATGCATATGACTGGATACCACTACGTATGTTTTGTAACCGAAAACATGTTCTGGAATTTCACGAATTTCTGAATAGTGAACATCACCCGTTAAGAACACGGCCTTTGTTCCATGAGTGCGAAAAATATTTCTAAAGGCTTGCCATTCTGATGGCGCATCTCGCTGAAGTGACTCTTGATCGGGAGTGATATTTATAATTGACATGCCACTAGCGATTACGACTTCTTTTTGATTCTTTACTTGCGCTTCAATCCAGTTGATTTGGTCCATTCCTAAAAGAACTTTGCCGCCAACATTGTAGAATGACCGATTATCTAGCATCAACACTTTCTTTCCGTAGATAGAAAAACTATAAGACACGCCGGGACCACGGCTAATAACTTCATCAGCCGAAGGAACCGGATAGTAGGCGCGGAACAAATCTAACATTTTTTTCTTAAATGGATTTGAAAAATCAGCGGCATCGTAACCGTAGTCGTGGTCATCCCAAACAGTATACATCGGGATCATTTTAGCTTGGCGATAGATGCGTTCTTTTTTCCAAGATTCAATATAGCGTTTTTCTATATAGTTAAAGCTTGGGTGGTAAAAATGAAATTTTTTAATCGCCCATTTAAGAACCGCTTGAGCGGCATTGTCACCGTATACTAAATCGCCCAAGAAAAAGATTGCGTTTGGTTTCTGGTCCATCAGACGATCCCACATAGATCGCTGTTTATCATCAGGGCTTAGCATGCCTATGCGCGAACACGAACACACGGCAATTTTTGGATCCTCTTGAAGTTGATTTAATGATGTAAATTCCCGCGAGTCGATAACTTTGCCGTATTTGTTTTTTATGATTAGCTCATAATCGATACCTGGTTTTAGGCCGCTGACTTCCAATGTGTCGACTTCATGCCCTTGACCTACGGAATTGGTTTTAACTTTAACAACGGCGTCTTTGTTGGAAATTTCGTACGTCAACTCTTCACCTGGGTTACGTAGTGCCGTGATGAATGACGTGCTTTCATTTGTATAGCCTTGTAAAACGGGAACGAAACCTGTAAATCGGGACATGGTCCCGGCGGCAAAGGTCAGGCTTGAGGACAGAACTAGAATCAACGTCAGAATAGTCGGGTAAAAACCTATGCGCTTCAAGCGGCCTCCGTAATACCTTTAGACAGTGCCCTTAATTGGGCAAAAAAAGACGAACGAACACGAGTCGTTTCGCCAATTGAAGTAAAATCCTTATAACCTGCAAATAATGCGGTTTAAGACTTTACTCCCAGTCTGTTAGTTTCACGTCCTAATTTAGCAATAGTTATGCACAAAAATGCGCGAGACCTAATTCCCTTAGAGCAAGGCTAAGGGAATAGTTTTTAGTTGTTAAAATTAAAATCGTCAGAATTGTTTGAACCGTTGACGTCCTTTGGAACTACGCCAGGAAGACCCATTTCGGCGATCATGGCTTGGCTGGCATCCCATTCGTCACGTTTTGGATTCAAAAATCGAACCGGTTTGCCACCAAATACATTTCGAATTAATTGACCATGAACACGAAGTTGAGCCTTTTCGGCTTCCGTCATGCTATCAAATAGTTGGCGCATACGAACCAGTAACATGCTTGGATCACGTTTTTCATATTGATCATTAAAACCTGACAAATCATCATACTGTTTTTTCATGAAACCCAGCGCAAGGTTCATTGTCCAAACTGATAAATCTGCTTCTGGCGAGCGAACGGCTTTGCGAAGTAATTCTTCATACGTGGCTTTAGCTTTTAAGCTAATCGAAGTGTTATGAATATGGGCCATGATCGCGATGTCTTGATCTGGTTTGGTGATCTCAGAGATCCACGCTAAACGCCGAACAACGTGTGCATGTTTCATGCGTGTTAAACCATTTACACGGATAGTTGCCTTATTATTAAATGACGTGATTTGGTTTTGGTTAGGAATATCTACATTCACATCATCAGCAACCATGCCGCGGTTGGCGATGTTCGTGATCACAACATTGAATGTGTCACCGTAAGTGACTTCGGATTTTCCGTCTTCGCTTACGATCTGAGCTTGAATTTCAGTGATCGCGGGAGTTGTGCGAACTCGGTTTTCGATAGCGCTAAAGTTAGAGCGGTAGAAGGCCTGGTAGTTTTGATTAAATGAAACGATCGACGCATCCGTGAATGTTTCATGGTAACCTTTATAGTAACCACGATCACGAGCGTATTGTGCCGCTTCTTGTAGATACAAAGTTTCCCCTAAATTTAGGGCACCTTGATGTGATGATGTTACCTTGCGATCCCATTGTCGATCTAGAGACCCGCTGGTTCCATTGTCGATATTGCGATTGAAGTCATTTTTGAATAGCTCAGCGTTTTGACTGGCTTGTTCGAATAGCGATGCATTTGTGATTTCTTTATAGAAATTGCGGCCGTCAGTCGCTGCGCTAGAGCTTGTGCGTAGATCATTGTCTAACCAGGTGCGAAAGGCTTGAGGTGCATCTAAATCGCTCGGTAGGCGTGTTGAATGGTTGCGGTATATAGCTGATAAATTAAATACGCCATTCATGTATTCACGTGGCGGCTCGTCTCTTAAAAGGCGACGGATTTGAGATACTTTTGATGACTCGTTATCACTCCAGCGTGATTCAATACTGCGTGGTGAAGACACATTTGAAGACGAACCGTGAAATACCGCCATTGTCGGAACTTGGGTAAACTGAATATTCGCGCCTGAATCTAACACTCGATCGATTGCGGCGTTGATTTGGGCGCTAGCTACGTTGTAAGAGGCTGAATTCGCGGATTGGCGACCGGCAGAGGCGCCTTCTGATTTACCGTCTGATCGACCCGTAACGACCGCATTTTGGTAGTCAGGTGAATTTTGCACAACGGATTCGACTTCGTAATTACCGATTCGGCTAACTGCCCGTAACATACCTTCGCGAATATTGTAGCGAACTTGATAGACTTCCCCCACTGTATTTAAAACATCGCGAACATAATCATTGGTCGCGCGGCGAACAACGGAGTCTAGACGATTGCGATCTAAGGTTTGTTTCGGCGGTGGAGTCGGTGTAACCGGAGTTGGTGTTACTGGCGTTGGAGTCGGTCGAACAGGGCCGGGCGGGTTGTTGGGATCCAGCGGTTTTACAACTGCTTGAGACCAAAGCGACTGGCTTAAAAGTGTAACGGCTAACAAAGATGTCATAGTGCGATTCATGGTTCCCCTCGTAACAATGGTTTTGAAAATGATGACTTATTGGCACCGATTTCGGCTCAAAAATTCAACAGATTCAAAAAAATGCAAAACCAAAACCAACTTAATTGGGATCACTTTGACTAGTTTTAAAAATTTTAAAGCAGACTTTCAAGAAACTTCAAAGACCGCACGCCGAACCAACTAAAACTCTGACCATCAACAATTGCGGATGCAAACGGTAGAGACTTCAGTTCATCGGTTTTTTTATGAAAGGGATAGGGTTCGCTTGAGAAAAGCAAAAGAGAATGATCAGAATTCAAAGAATGAAGATCTATTTCTGGATAGGGATTGCCTGTTGATATCGTAGATAACGGTAATCCGGCTTTGGCCGCAATAGCGCCGATAAAGGTTTCGCGTGTGGCCTGCATCCATGGGTTTTTCCATATTAAATAGTGAATAGATTGGACAGGATTTTCCGGTTTCTTGATCCACTGAATAAGTCCTGGTAGTTGATCTGGATTGGCAATGCTATTTGTTTTTAAAGGCGTGTTTTCGACGTGTTGCCATCGCGCCAGAACGGAATCAATAATACCGCCAAGGTCTGGTCGTGACTGGGAAATGACGTGCGCGATCTGTTCAATGCCTTCAATACAGCTTTTTATATCTCGAACATGAGTTATGACCATTGGAATAGTATGTCCTTCGGTCATAGATTTTGGGTTCTCGTCTTTATCTAAGATAATCAAATCCGGAGTCAAAGATTGAACAAGATTTAAATTCCAGTCTTTAGTTCCGCCAACGATAGGAATATTTAACACGTCGGGTATCGGTTCAATGCAAAAACGAGTACGTCCCACCGGCTTTATATTTAATGATGTCAGCATTTCGGTCCATGATGGCACCATACTAATAACGCGGACGGAAGATTTAGATTTTGACATATAATGGTCCTAACAGAGCTAGCCTATCTAAATAAAGAAAAATTAATTGGATAATAATTTTAGTGATCCTTATTCTAGAATCATCATGCACAAAACATTACTTATAGTCGATGATGAAACAGATATTCGTGATACATTAGCAGAAACTCTCAAAACGCTAGATGCCGAAATCTATTTAGCAAACGATGGCGTAGAAGCCTTAAAGATTATTAAGTCTAATAGAATCATGGCAATCATTAGCGATGTGAATATGCCTAATATGAAAGGCACCGAATTGTTAAAATCGATTCGAGATTTAGGTTTTTTAACCCCGTTTGTGATCTTAACTGCGTACGGCGATAAGAAAATGGCGCTGGATGCGTTGAAATTAGGGGCATTTGATTTTATCGATAAGCCCTGGTCGGATGAGAAGCTTTTTTCTGTTACGCAAAAAATATTAGAAATTGGGAACGAAATTCTATTTTGGGAAAGTGAAATTGATATTCAGAGATCGATCTTAGGGTACCAAGATGAAAACTCAAAGAGAGTCATTGCTGCCCTAACTCGGGAACAGGGCTTTGATTTTAAAAAAAAGCTATAAACGCCGCAGCCGATCAGCCTTAAAACAGTTGTAATCCCCAATTGTGCCTTGATATAAACATCAAATCGAATAGGGGAGAAATAATGTTCAAAATTAATCGTTTTCTTTTTGTGTCTCTGCTGGCATTTATCTCATCATTGGGAATGGCAGCTAAAACGGCGACTAAAGCGCCTGCAAATCCACTTTTAACTAACTGGTGGAATGGGCCTCACGGTGGCGTACCACAATTTGATAAGGTGAAAATCAAAGATTTCCAATCAGCCATTGAAGAAGGTATGACAGAGGCTAAAAAAGCGATCGAAGTCATCACGAGCAACCCAAAAGAAGCTACGTTTGATAATACGATCCTTGAAATGGAAAAATCATCTCGCGTCCTTGAGCGCGTTATGACCTACTACGGTGTTTGGAGTGGTGGTTTAAATACACCTGAATTCCAAGAAGTTGAAAAGGTAATGTCGCCAAAATTAGCGGCGTTCGAAGACGAAGTGATCCAGAACGGAAAATTGTTCAAACGTATCGAGGCCGTTTACAATTCGCCAAACAAATCAAAATTAACGGCGGAACAACAACGTTTAGTATGGCTTCAATACAATCGCTTTATCTTAAAAGGTGCGAAGCTGGACGATAAACAAAAAGCGCGCGTAAGTGAAATCAACCAAAGGCTGGCTCAGCTGGCGACTCAGTTCAGCCAAAATCAATTAGCAGACGAAGCTAACATTACAATGACATTAGAAAAAGAATCAGACCTTGCGGGTTTACCACAAGCTTTGATCGATGCAGCGGCTGAAGAGGCCGTTAACCAAAAGAAACCTGGGAAATGGGTTCTAACTAATACGCGTTCAAGCATCGAACCCTTCTTAACGTACTCTACAAATCGTGATTTACGTGAAAAAGCATTCAAGATGTGGACATCACGTGGTGATAATGGCAACGCCAATGATAACAACAAAGTTATTCCGGAAGTTCTAAAATTACGTGCCGAACGTTCTAGAATTTTAGGTTACCCAACGTATGCTCATTGGAATTTAGCTGATAATATGGCTAAAGATCCAACTAAAGCGATGGATTTAATGATGCAAGTTTGGAAACCAGCTGTGGTCCAAGTCAAAGCAGAAGTTAAAGACATGCAAGCCATCGTAGACCAAGAAAAAGGTGGTTTTAAAATCCAACCTTGGGACTACCGTTTCTATGCTGAAAAAGTTCGTAAAGCTAAATATGATTTTGATTTAAACGCGGTTAAACCCTATTTACAATTAGCTAACATCCAAAAAGGCTTGTTCTTTACTGCTGAAAAACTTTTCAACATGAAGTTTGAAAAATTAAAAGGCGTTCCTGTATTCCACCCAGATGTTACTGTTTTCAAAGTTACTAAGAACGGAAAACAAATCGGTCTTTGGTATTTTGATCCATACGCACGTGCTGGTAAAAACTCAGGGGCATGGATGAGTGCCTACCGCGAGCAAAGCAAAATTGATAAAAAGCCGTTAACAACGATTGTTTCTAATAATTCAAACTTCATCAAAGGGAAACCCGGCGAGCCTGTATTGTTATCTTGGGATGATGCGGTGACAATGTTCCATGAGTTCGGTCACGCATTGCATGGTTTGAATGCTAACGTTACGTACCCGTCATTGTCGGGAACTAACGTTCCAACAGATTACGTAGAGTTTCCGTCTCAAGTACTGGAAAACTATCTTGAAACACCAGACGTTTTAAAGCTTCTAACGAATGCTAAAGGCGAAGCCATCCCGAAAGAGTTGATCGAAAAAATCGAAAAAACTAAAACATTCAACAGCGGTTTCTCGACTGTTGAATTCTTAGCTTCAGCGATCGTGGATATGAAACTTCACTTATCGACAGAAGCAGATATTGATCCGAAGTCGTTTGAAAAAACAGCGTTAAAAGATTTGGGAATGCCATCTGAAATCGTAATGCGCCATCGGTTACCGGCGTTTGGTCATTTGTTCTCGGGTGAAGGCTATGCAGCAGGATACTACAGCTATTTGTGGTCTCAAGTTTTAGATCATGATGCGTACGAAGCCTTTGTTGAGGCGGGTAACCCATATGACAAAGCGACTGCTAAAAAGTTGATCGACTATGTATTCTCAGTAGGTAACACAATTGACCCTCAAGATGGCTACCGCCAATTCAGAGGTCGTGATGCCAAAGTTGATGCACTTTTAAGAGCCCGTGGTTTTCCTGTTCCTGAAATAAAAGTCGATACCAAGTAATCTTGTTTTTTACACCGCGCCTATTCGGGTGCGGTGTCCTGTCGAATAGTCCGGCTAGACTTTACTTGAGTTCTGCTTTAGCCGAAGACTCACTATGCTGCGAATCACCCGAGTGTCACAAAAAACAGCGAGCGCTTTATCTGGCGGCCTTGTTGTCATGATTTCTATCCTTGTGATGGCGGGTTGGCATTTTGACATAGCGATTTTGAAAACGTTAGTGCCTGGTTATGCCGCGATGAAGTTTAACACGGCGGTGGCATTATTTTTATTCGGAACGTGTCAAATCACTTTAGGTATATTTAAGCATGGTAAAGGTAAGCGAGTCAGTTTCGGCCTTTTGTTCTTTGCAATGGCCGTGGGAATTCTGACTCTTCTTCAATATGTTTTTAATATTAATCTGGGCATCGATGAGTTGTTCTACTTGGATTATGAAGGAGTGGAAAATGCCTATCCACAAGGACGACTGGCCCCGGTGACTGCGGTTTGTTTTATTTTGCTCGGTTTCTCGGTCTTTTTTGTTTTTTTTAAATCGACGCCTCGTTATCGGTTAAGTCAGATTTTACTTGTGGTAACAGCACTCATTCCGTTTCAAGCCTTGGTTGGGTATGCCTTAGGAATCCAGACTTTCTTTGGATTAGCGTCTCATTCGCGGATAGCAATTCACACGGCCATTGGTTTGATCTTGCTAAGTATGGGGTTTTTAGCGTAGATGCCGCGGCGGGGATATATGCCCGTGTTACTTTCCGACAGCGCTGCCGGCGTGACTGCGCGTCGCCTGGTGATTGCCGCTATTTTGGCGCCTCCTTTTTTTAGTTTCCTTGAATATTTGGGTGTTCAACATCAATTATTCGCAAGCGATTTTGGCATCCTTTTGCGAGCTGTTGGGAGTGTAAGTTTTTTCGTAGTAGTAATTTTAAAGAGTACTGAAAAACTTCATCAGTCGCTTCGTGATCAACGTCGTCAGCAAAATAGACTTGCACAGCAGGAGCTCGCGATGGCGCATGCCCTAGCGGCACAAAAAGAAGCCATCCAGGCCACCCAAGTGAAATCCGATTTTTTAAATAGTATGAGTCATGAAATACGGACTCCACTGAATGGCATAATAGGTATGTTAACCTTGCTTGGTAATACGGAATTAAATTCCCTACAGAAAAGCTTGCTACATACAATGGACGCGTCGTCACACGTACTACTGAATTTAGTTAATCAAATTTTAGATTTATCTAAAATAGAAGCCGGTAAAATAGAACTCAGTGAAAACAATTTTGAATTAAGGGGACTTGTTGAAAGTACGATTGCGATTGTCGATTTGCCTGCAAGGGAAAAACAGTTAACATTGGCGTCTCAAATACATACGCAAGCGCACGGTTACTATTTAGGGGACTCATTTCGTGTTCAACAGATAATTTTAAATTTACTTCACAATGTGATTAAGTTTTCCGACCGCGGAATTATTACACTAAAAATTGAAAAGGTGAGTGATGTTGGTGATGAATCAACATTAAGATTTGAAATTATCGATAGTGGAATAGGGTTAGATGAAGCCGGGGTGCAAAAGCTGTTTAAAGCGTTTTCGCAGGTGAAGACAGCACACGATAGTAACCATTCAGGAACCGGCTTAGGATTAGCGATTTCAAAAAAACTAGTTGAATTAATGCACGGAAAAATAGGAGTTGAAAGTAAAAAAGGAATTGGTTCAAAGTTCTTCTTTGAAATAAAACTTAAAAACTCGAAAGTTGTTAATACCCCTGAGTTGGCAGTTACACAATCCAATGCTAAACTAGCGGATAGAATCAAAGGCCATGTTCTGGTGGCCGAAGACAACAAGGTGAATCAGAAAGTGGCGTGCCATCTGCTCGAGATTTTGGGGTGTACTGTGAGAACGGTCGAGACTGGTGTAGAGGTAATTGAGGCGCTACGCATCGAACACTTTGATATCATATTAATGGATGGGCAGATGCCCGCAATGGACGGGTACGAGGCTACGCGTCGAATTCGTAAAGGTGAAGCCGGACCAGAGAATTCAAAAATACCAATTATGGCCGTTACAGCAAATGTAGTTCAGGGGAATATGCAAAACTGCTACGATGCCGGTATGAACGATTTTATAGGTAAGCCGATCGACTTTGACGATTTTGCCTGCAAAGTAAAAAAATGGATTTCATGGGGGTGTGGTGTGATCGATAAAAAAGCAATAGATAGGCTTCAGCAATTGGCGGGTGCTGGAAATGAAAATCTTATCAAAGACTTAGTGAGTTTATTTAAACAAGAAACGGTACCGGCTTTGAAAGCCATTCGATTACACGTTGAACACGGTGATTACATTTCAGCGGCTAAAACAGCTCATCATTTGAAATCGTCCTGCGCTAATTTAGGAGCGTACAAAATGCAAGAGCTGACAGAAAAAATAGAAAAATCAAAAATGACAGTTAACAAAGACGAGATGCTTGAATTAGTTTACGCATTGGAGCAGGAATATGAAATAGCCTCTTCCGAATTGCAAAAACTTGTGGCATTCTAAACTTTCTGGGTTTGATTCAAAATTGTAACCAAAAGTAACATAATTAAATCAACTTAATTTAACAGAAACTCGAGTTGCAATATTGTAGGCGTATACTTAAATAAATTTATAGGGGAGTTGATTTAATGTATTCGCTAAGTATTGTGGGTAACTGACTATGACCAGCGATAGAATTTTACTAGTTGAAGATGCGCTGAGCATGCAGTTAGTTGTACAAGCTGCCGTTGGCGGTTTATGTGCGTTAACCTGTGTCACAAGTATTGCGGATGCCGAAAGAGAACTAGCGAGTGGTCCCTATGCCTTGTTGCTGCTAGACGTAGAGTTACCAGATGGTAATGGATTTGAGTTTTGTAAAAAAATTAGAGATCAAAATAAATTTCAAAATCTTCCGATTATTTTTCTTACGTGGAAAGCGGAAGTAGATCAGCGCGTTCTTGGGTTCTCTTTAGGAGCTGACGACTATATCGTTAAACCGATCGAACCAAAAGAATTTGCAGCTCGTATTGAATCTAAACTAAAGCGCCGCCCTCAAGGGCCGTTACAAACCACATTTCGTAAATCAGAATTTCGAGTCGATTTAACGTCTCATCGTATTTTTTTGGTTCAGGCTGTGGGCGGGGAAACAGAATTAAACTTAACGCCTATCGAATTTAAATTATTGGTTCACTTCTTAAGAAATGAAGGCGTCGTGATTTCTCGAGAAGAATTGCTCGTGGCTGTTTGGGGTGACTCTGTTCACGTGTCTGCACACACGATTGATACTCATATCTCGTCTTTAAGAAAAAAGATTTCAAGTACTGGGCACCACCTAAAGGCCGTTGTTAAAAAAGGCTATTGTTTTTCTATTCAGGTCCCAAATACCAAAACAGACGCAGGTTCCCCGGCTTAAGTGTTAGGTCGTCGGAAATCTCCCTGCGTGTACATTTCTTGGCGATTGGCATGTTAAACCAGTGAATGAAATCGTATCCTGTGGGACTCAAAATCAAGCCTTTTATACGCCGGCCTTTTCAGTAAATAAAAAAAGGCGGTTTCATTTTTGTGACGTCACCCATTTTTGAAAACTTTCGTTGATGTTGCTAATTCGACAGATTTTTTCTAAATAGTCTTCCATTTTTCTTTGAACGCTTAAGCGTAACAAATTTCTAAAATCACAACGGCTGTTTAGCATTTCGGCCAAGGCTTGAGACGTCATGTAGTGGTTTAAAATATCGTGTTCCGTGCCGCTCATCGGGTGAATCATTTTAGTGACGTCTTTAGGAAGCGGATTTTTAGATAAAGTTTTATAGTCCACTTTACCAAACTTGGCGATATGATTTGCCATTCCTTCTTCAAGCCATTTTGGAATAGCGCCTTTGTATTTTTGTTCAGAAGTAATATGTACGAGTTCGTGGCCAAAAATGCGATCAAAGTTACTTTCAACGATTTTAGGGCCAAGTAAAATACGATTTGCCGATCTTTGTGTTACTGCGAGCGCCATTGGTCCCAAGGAATGTGCTTTTTCAAAATCTTTTTGATTCTGGTACCACCGAACGTCTACTCGGCGAATCTCCCATTCCATAATTCGCGATACATTATCGGCGACGCGATTCACGCGCGAAAGACTTAACCATTTCGGCGCCTCGTTGAAACGAGCACAATTAGTTAGTAGCTCTGCTGAGCGCGCGACCGTAGAAACCAAAATAAATACAAAAACAAATCGAATCATAAACTTAAAGGCACTTCCATGACAAAACAGGTGTGTCCATCGTGTGGTATAAATCTAATATTACCACCGTGCTCGCGCATAATACCAAGTGAAATCGAAAGACCTAGCCCTGTGCCAGCACCCGGAGCTTTAGTTGTGAAAAATGGCTCCATCAAGCGAGATTGAACATCATCTGGGATTTGTGGTCCCGTGTCGCGCACATAAATGTGTAGCATTTTCTTAGTGATCTCAAACGTCAGTGAAATTTCTTTTTTGGTTTGGTTTTTTACCGCATCGACACTGTTGTTTAAAAGATTTACCAGAACTTGGGATAACTGAGATTCCCGACAGCGAATTTTAATATCAGGAACCTCCGCAACGTTCAAAGTGATAGCCTTAGAAAGCATAGACTGCCGGCAAAGCTCTAGTGTTTCGGCAAGCCATGATTTTAAACTGACATCAAAAAATGGATCTTGAGCTCCGTTTCTAGAAAAAGAGCGTAAGCTATTTATAATTTTAGCGATACGATTGGCCGTATTAAGAATTTTTCCTAAATCTTGACTGAGCGTTTCCGTATCGATCGTATTGGAACTGTCTACACTGCGTTTTAAGCTACTGGCTTTTCCAACGATAATAGCGAGTGGGTTGTTGATCTCGTGAGCCATACCTGCTGCCATTCGTCCCAAGGCTGACATTTTCGCATTTTGAATTAAGTTCTGTTGCATTACGTAGTCATTTAGAAAGGCACGTCGTAGCCAAAAAATAAGCAAAAGGCATAGGAGGGAAAATACAATCAACGGAGACATTTTTCGTAATGTTAGCCATTTCAGTTGATTAGCCGGTACAAAATATACAAGCGTTGAGCTCAGCTCAGGAAATGCTTCATAATATACCAGGTTAGCGTCGAGTTCGATTAGATGCTGATGTCTTTTGTTTTTAGAATATTTGGCGAGGTTAATTAAGTTTAGGGGAACTAAATCGCCCGCTTTAGAAATTTTCTTATCGGCGGATTCGACACTGGATGGGTCGGCTAAAATCTGTTCCGCGTGGTTATATAAAACTAAGCGGCCGATATTGAAATCACGATGTTTTAATAAGGAATTGAATTGATCGATGGTAATGTCCATGGAGACAGCACCTTTGAATACGTCCCCGGCATAAACGGGTTCAGAATAGGTGACCATTAAACCCAGGCCGGCCTCGTCGACATAGACCGACGTCCAAAATCCTTCGCGTGTTGGGTTCATTTGTGGTGTCGCGTTTTTATAGAACTCTTTTTCTAATATCACCTCTTTAGAAAAGAAAAAGTCTTTGGGTTCCAAATAGGGCGCTAGATACATAAAATTATCACTCGTGTAATAGAACCAAGGAGAGCTTTTGATTTCAAAGAGGCTGGGTGCAAAGTAGGAACCCATTTCAAGGGCCATATTGATTTCAATTTTTTTGTCGTTTGAGAGCGATGAGATAGCGTCAGTGGTCGTTAGATTGCCAAGCTTTTGGTCGTGGTAGCCTTTAGGTAAATCATTTAGGTAGGCACCTTTTATTTTAGAGTCATACTTTAAGTTCTTAAACAAAGGGCTGACTTTATTTGGTGACAGGTGAAAGTAATTTTCAGCGTAACGACGACTTGCGGCCACAAATTTGGTAATCAGCTGAGTTTCCGTACGGAGGCTTGCGTGAATATCATTGAACTGATTCAATACCGAATGACTTTGTTGAATCATGCCCGTGTTGTATTCGCGGTACACTGAAAACACGATCGTTAAACAAATAACGAACGTGATTAAATTTACTTTTTTTTCGAAACTATCTAATTTCATTACGTGTTCTCGATAAAGAAGGCTACTTTAACGTTTAGGGAAAGTAAATTGATTTAGTCGATACAGGCTAAGTTGAAGAGAAGTGTTAAAGTAAGTTATTAACCCGGCCTTTGACCGAGTATGATAGATAAGTTCTTGCCGTAGCTGACTCAAAAGTTAAAAATTAAATGTGAGTAAAGTGCTGATTTACTTAAATTTTCTACTTCTTTTAATTGCCGTCGCGCTATTTCCCGCAGTCTTAAATGCACAAACTGAAAATGACTATGTGGACTCAAAAGAACTTACGATCGAGTGGGAGCCCGTAAAGGGTAGTATGGGTTATGAAATTGATGTTTATGGATTGAGTGAGTCTGGCTTCGTTTCGCTGGGTTCATTTAAAACAAAATCGACTCAATGGTCATCAAGTCTAAATCCAGGAAAATATCAGTTTCGAATTCGAGGTTTAGACGCGCGTGGGGTGCCTGGGCTGTGGGGGGAGTTTATCCCATTTTTAGTTACGGTGCCGCCGCCGGTTTTGTATGCTCCCGCCAATGACTCAGAAATTAAATCCGATGAAAACGAGGACGAAAACGTTGAATTCACCTGGAAAGCTGTTAAGGGAGCCACCGCGTACGTGCTGGAAGTGTTTCCTGAAAAAGACGGCGAGGCGGCTGTTCTTAGAATCGAAGTTCCTGAACCTAAAACGTTAGCGAGATTGCCCGTAGGAAAAAGATATCGCTGGCATGTGTATTCGATAGATATTCAAAAAAGTGCGGGTGATCCAGTTAAAGTGCAATTTCAGTTTACCATTTTTGGTAAAAAGCTCGAGCCGCCGGTTATGGAAAAACCAGAGTCAGAATTTATAAATAAGATTGCGTGGTCAAAGCCGGTTGGTACGAGCCATTTTATTTATGATCTGGCTCGAAAAAATTCGCGCGGTCAGTGGGACGTGTTAGAAAAGAAAGTTAAGTATGAAAAAACAAATTTGGATATCAATCCTAAATACAGGGGCGGTGAGTATCGACTGCGGATTGGTTCCTTGGGAACGCTGAGGCCTAATTCTGATATTAAAACGTTTGAATTCCCAGTGTTTGATGGACAGAGAACCGCGGCTAATATGGAAATTGCCAAACTTCGTCGTGCCATGGAGCGAGATCGCGACCATTATTTAATCGCAAGTTATTTAATATCTTCATTAAGCTATACGGGAGACAATAAGGAAACAGGAAATCGTATCGTATATACGGTATTGGGCGGAACGGGACGCATCGGTTACGGTTATATGCCAAAGAGTCGTTGGGGTTGGCAGACGATTTTAGACATGGGCGGAGTGAACTTAAAAAATAAGACGTACACGTTTACATCGGCGGAACTAACGGCTATTTGGCGACGATACATAGGGATTTCGTCCCAGTTAAGACTATTTGGTGGACTATTTATTCGGGATATCCCTGAAGCCAAGGCATTTGTGGTTGATGAACTGACCGTAAAAAATATTCAGCAACTAGGGCCACTGCTGGGTCTGCAATATTGGACTTCGTTTACATACAAATATGGGCTGCAAATCAATGCCCAATTAAATTTAGGAGCGATGAAGCTGGCGACACCTAATGGTCTTGAAATTATCCCTTCACCTTCGTATCAACTAGGGGTGATGGGGTCTTATAAAATGAAAGAAAATCTGACCGGGTTTTTAGGTGTTGCGTATCGGGTAGATAAAGCGTCATATAAAGCAAAACCCTATGCAGGGGGAACTGAATTAAATTTTGCTAATGAGGGCGACGTTAACTCCGTAACCATGGTAGGAACGTATTTAAACCTGTATGCCGAATGGGGATTTTAGTTACGAGTGTAGAGTCGAACACTTGGTGGAACTAGGCAATAATTCGCTGAACGAATTCCCTCTGGTTGGACGGCGCCGATGTTAGGCGCATAGAAGCAGTCTTCATTTAATTCACAAAGCTCATTATCATTTCCGATGTAATCGCCTTCAATTTCGATCGCATTTTTGTAAAACGTAATACCGTTTATTGTGACCGTGTTGGTTGCATTCACGGCGTTAGAGGCGCAGGACGAACCATCTAGGACAAGAGTTGAATTGGTAGTCAGACCACTTCCGCTGCGATTATGCAGTTGACCACTGATGACTGGTCCAAAATCCCAGATTTGAATCGCTCCATTGGACGAGCCAATGGCAGATTGGGATTCTAAGCCTTCGTTTTTACCCCAGCCTCGAAACCAAAAATCAAATTTCAACATACCTTCCATAGTCAGCCCAGGAAAGGTCGCAATGCCGGCGGTATCGTCAGGATTTGCGGCGTCGTCAACACCTAGCGGGCCTAGCAATTTTGGTAACCCGCTGCCTACTTGAGTAGAACTCATAGCAGTACATAGAGTCGCCCCGTCATCATACCCGCAAACATCAGTGTGTAAGAGATAACCGTTACCTGTTGCAAAGCCGGATTCTTGGAATACAACTCCGTAAGATTGTGAATTTGAAAGAAACAAGTCACTCAATTGATTCCCGTGAGACCCACTCGGAATGGACCCGTCATTAGCGATGGAATTAATTGAATTATGAATAAAGGTGGAACTAATGCTATTGTTTTTAGGAGTGCCAGAGGCGCCGTAGTAGTAAATTCCATGGATGTTATTCACAATCGTAGCATTTGACACTATGTTGTTTTCCACTAAGCCATCAAATAGAATGCCTGACTCTGTCGTGTTCGCGACAATAATTTGCGAGAGAATGTTTTCGTTGGCCGTGTAGGCGCCAAAGCGTATACCATAAGTACTAGCGGTACCTAATACATTTGAAATGTTAACTTTAGAGAAAATATTTTTCGGTCCTCTGATATAAATGGCTTGAGCATAATATGAGTTAGAACCAAAATTTGAAATGCGAACATTGTAGAAGTGGTTATTCTGAGCGCTCGCGCCATTTATTTCAATTCCGGATGGACTTGAATAATTTGGCCCATACACGTGACTGACATTCAGACCACGAATCAAATTATTCGACGATGTTTGTAGCAGTAGCCCGGAGCTTGTATTGTGTATTGTTACCCCGTGTAACACATTTCCATTTGAGTTATAGAGTTCAATTGCTGGGACAATGCTTAGGTGGCCTAAATCATTCACCGTCATGTTTCTAAACTCTGATCGGTACGTGTTTGTCATATAGATGCCGGCTTGGCCGTTGACTGTACTCGTTCCATTTAACCGCGCTTCGATCCAGAGGTGTTTGCGATTGCCAGCGCAAAGAATGGTGTCGACATCGTCGGACCCAGAATTTGACCAAGTGCCCGTGCTGCGTGTACAGTTAAATGAATTGGCAGGTTTAAATTTTCTAAGCACTGACGTATTCATGGTCACTACCGACACTTTATCGGCTGTGATGTTGTAACCAAACGTACTTTGGTCAGCGTTGATTAAATATATTTTTCCAGTATCGCTTAAATTCTTAACGGTTGTGATTGAATTGTTTGCTAGCGGACCGCCTAATTCAGAAATTGCATTTGACCACCATACGGATGCTGCGGATATCGCAATGTTGAAACCATCTTTGGAAACCAGCACAGAATTGCTAAGCCACGCTAGCGCGGGGCCGTCTATTAAATCGCGAAGTCCTTTGTTTGCTTTCAATCCTTTAGAGACGATTGTGGCTACGCCTCCGATAACTATACATTCCCACTCGAATGCCCCTAACGTATCCGTCGCCGACATTCCCGTGCAGCTTGTAAAGCCAGTCATCACTAGTTTTTTCTTTTCGCCACCGTGAATGCAACCGTTAACTCGGTTCGTAAGGCCATCCTGAGATGAGCTGCACGACGAGTCAGGTTGGCTATAAGCATTAATGGCTCCGAATTGGAAATCTACATAATCATTCCAGTTAGCGCCATTAGAGGGATAAATGGCGGCGATGACGGGCTGAGTGTACGTATAGGCTAAACCGGTTGTTGAACAGGGCGACGTCAAAGTACCATCCGTGCGAAGGGTGTAAAGCGTGTAGGCTCCGGCAGAAAGTGGGGTGGTAAACATGTAATCAGTACTGTTCGCGGTTGCTGCAAAGCTAGCGATTGGAATAGTGCAGGTATTGTCACTGTATATAGAGACTGTTTCACCCACCACCAAACCGGCCGCGCGAATCATGGGGCGCGCCGATGCTGCGGGAGAAGACGCCGGGGATATCAATGATAACGTTGGCGCGGCATAGATTTCGTTGTCCATAATAGTTCCGATGCCTACATTGTCGGAAATAGTAATGTTTCCCGCTTTAAATGTCGGATTGAACGTGTTTGTTGGATTGGAAATCGCTACAGAAAAAGTCTCGTCACCTTCAGTTGAAGCATCGTCGAATGTGGGAATGATAAGTGTGTTTGAAGTCGTGTTAACGGAAAAGCTCAGCGTGCCGCTGGATGCGAAGCCCGTGAAGTCAGAAGACGTAGTAGAAGAATGGATAATCGCATAGTCGACGGAAAATGTTTGCTGCGAAATCGCAGATAAACTCACATTAAACATTATATTGCCCCCTTCTGTCCCTGAAGAATCAGCGATAGAGACTAAAGGTTCAGCATCGTTATCGATAAGGCAGACTTCAGCTATGTTGGTGGCGATCGTGGCATTCGTAGGTGCTGAAATCACGCCCTTAAAGCATTGTTTAGGTTCGTCAATAGTATCATCGACGATCGTAACGAGTGAGCTAGTAGACAATGAGCCGGCTGGAATTGTAACTGTTGCGGCGGTCACCGCGGAGTAGTCTTCAGGGGCAACCGCCGTGTCGTCGGCGGTGTTAAATGTAAACGTAATTGGTTTTTCGCTTTCTGCACTTAGGGTAGCGGTGAAGGTGGTTGTCGCTATACTTTCTAGAGCCGGTGGAGCTGAATTGGATAATGTAATGGTAGGGGGAAAATCATCATCAATGATTGTACCTAGCCCGACGTAATTGGTGTTGGAAATGGTAGCACCGAACGCCGTTGTCAAAGTTACATTAAATGTTTGATCGTCTTCGTCTTTAGTGTCGGGGGCGGTTACGTAGTTGATGATAGCCGATTGCTGCCCGTCTGCAAATGTCACAAATCCTGATGTCGGGGGCGTCGATTGAAAGTCGTCATTTGTAGTCGTAAGATTGTTAAAAGTATAATTGACCGTAGTCATCCCGACGGATGGTGTAGTAAGTGATACCGTAAACGTCAACGTGCTTCCTTCCGTTAGGATGGCGTCGTTTACCGACGCGATAGGCGTTTGGGCGATCACTTCAGACGAAAAATTTATAGTGGCCTCGCGCGTGGTATTTTGTGAAATTTTTTGATCAGCACGAATCGAAATTTTTTTAACAGTGTCAGCGCCGATTGAAACATCGAATGCAGCGCAAGCGTTTGGGAAATAGAGTTTAAATTCGCTGTCAGAACAATCACCATCGCTGCTGGTGTTGTAGCCTGACATGCTGGTCCAGGTTGTTTCGTTATCGATCGAAAACTGAAGTTGACCGAATCGTTGGTCGCATTGACCAACCACCGTCAAATCAGAGGAACATGAAGGCGAGGTTGATACTTTATAAACTTCTGAAGATTTTTTTTCTGCGGAAAATGTAATCCCGTCAATTGATGAAAGAATACTTAACGAAGGGTTTGCGTCCGTGCAGGCAACTAAAGCTAAACTGGAAAGGGCTACTAAAATCCATTGAACGGTTTGCATATATGTGTGTCGGTATAACTTCAAGAAAACTTGAACAGTTAATCTTGTAAGTCGTTAATATGTATCACAAATTTGATTTTAAATGTCTCGTTGTAAGACGTGTTTTTGCATCACTCTGGGGCAGTCTATTTTGCTAGCCGGTCCCTTTAAGTCTTGTTAGAGTTTTTCTATATGAAAATCAGCGAATTCAAATCTCATTTTTATCATGGTTCAGAACGATGCAATTTAAACAACGCGGGTCAGGCATTGATTCCCGATGTGAATCAGAAAAAAGCAATCGAGTGGTTGGATCGTTTCTACAAAGAAGGAGCTTCGTGCTCCATGGCGGGATGGGACGAAACTGATAGTGTTCGACGTAAGTTGGCGCAGTTTTTAGGTGCGGATTCAGATCAGCTAGCCTACTTTCAGACAACAGCATCGGCGCTTTCACAAGCGGCATTTGGTATTCCGTTAGAGAAAGACGATGAAATTCTAACTTGGGATCAAGAGTATCCATCTAACTTTTATCCTTGGCGATTAGCATCTGAAAAATCAGGCGCCAAGATTATTCAACTGAAATCTACAGAGTGGCAAACGCCGCTACAAACCATTCTAAATAGTATTACCTCAAAAACAAAAGTGATTGCGACTTCCTGGGTACAGTATGCAGCCGGAGCCGTTACGGATTTGAAAGCTCTGTCCGACGCCGTGAAAGGAAAAGACATTTGGCTAGTTGCTGATGTTATTCAAGGAGCAGGGGTAAGGCCCCTTAATTTCAATGACTCTGGTTTTGATATCGTCTGCGGGGGAAGTCACAAATGGTTGTGTTCGTCTTATGGTGGCGGTTATATGCTAATCAAGAAAGAAAGACTACTAGAACTGGCTCCTTTAGAAGTGGGCGCTATGACCTATGGTGATCCCGACACGGTGAAAAGCTTTACCAGTGAACCTAAAAAAACGCCGCATCGATTTGAACCTGGTTCTAAAGCCATGATCGAAATCATCGCGATGGGGGCGACGATAGATTTATTTTCTGAAGTGGGAGTCGAGGCCATCTATGCCGAGGCTTCGCGCTTAGCGGATCGTCTGCGCCTAGGAATTGAGTCGGTGGGTGGCAAACTGTTTTGTTCGTCGGGACCGATCGTGAATTTTAATTTTGCGGACGACAGGGTATTAAAAGAACTCGAAATGCAATTGAAAGCTGTGAAAGTGGCCTATGCAAAGCGGGGCCCAGGGATACGATTATCCCCTCATGCCTACAACCGTGACGAAGAGATAGAAGTAGTATTAAACATTTTGAAGGCTATATGACTCCTAAAGATTTACAAGATTTGTTTAACAAAGAAATCCCCATAACTAAATCGATGGGCTTAACGGTGGTTAAATCAACTTCCGATGAGGTGGTTTTGAAGTTTCAACTGGATGAAAATAAAAACCATAAAGGCACGGCATTTGGAGGCAGTCAGTATTCGGCCTGTGCGCTGGCCTGCTATGGTTTGTTTTTAGTAGGGCTTCGTCATCGCGGTTTTACGACAAATAATATCGTAATTTCCGAAGGGCAAATAAGCTACAAAGCTCCGGTAGGTGATCACTTTCAGTCGCGTGCCAGCTGGAGTGCGGAATCTCAAAAAAGTTTTTTCGAAAAGCTTGAACGTAAGCAAAAATCAAAAGTTACCCTGCAGGCAGACGTCAGTACGCAAGGTCAGATATGCACAACATTTAACGGTGATTTTGTCGCTATTCTATAACTGACCAATTTCGACAAAATCTTTTACAAAGGCTGTCTTCGGGGATGACTGAATTTCTAATGGCGTTCCCACTTGTTCAATTTGGCCTTTATTCATGACCACCACGCGATCACTCATTTGAAAGGCTTCTTTTTGGTCGTGAGTTACGTAGACCAGAGTCAGTTTCAACTTCTTTTGAATGTCTCGGATATCTCGGCGCATTTTTTCGCGTAGTTTGGCATCTAGATTTGATAAGGGTTCATCGAGTAAAAGGATTCTCGGCTTCATAACGAGCCCTCGGGCCAAAGCCACGCGTTGTTGCTGCCCGCCGGATAGCTCGTTCGGCTTCCTGTTTTCTAGGCCATCTAACTCCACCGTTTTAAGAACCTTTTGGACTTCTGTTTGGACGGCGGATTTATCTAGCTTTTGAAATTTGAGTGGATAAGCCACATTTTCAAAAACATTCATATGAGGCCAAACGGCGTACGACTGAAACATCATTCCGACATTACGTTTTTCAGGTGGTAAGAATTTTCTATTTTGAGGGTCTGATACGATATCGCTGTCAAACTGAATCACGCCATGAGTGTTTTCTTCAAGTCCAGCAATCATTCGAAGAGTCGTTGTTTTGCCGCAACCGGATGGTCCTAGGAAACTAACGAATTCACCATTAGCGATGTTTAGATTGAAATCTTTAACGGCCCAAACGTTGCCGTTAAATTGCTTGCCGACATTGGAAAATTGCAGTTGGCTCATAATCCGTAACGTCCTTTCGATACTTTTTTTAGCGCAAAATTTAAACTGAAAATAAGAGTCACAACAAGTAGGGATAATACGGACGCACCGCCACCACCGACATCCGAGTACTCTTGAAGTGAGAAGATCAGGGTACCGACCGTTTCTAAACCAGGACCCGTCAGCAAAATCGTCATTGTCAATTCGCTCATGACCGGCATGAAAATGAAAAATGCCGAAGCGATCAATGAGGATTTTAAAAGAGGTAAATAGATAGTACGCAAAACGGCCCAAAAATTAGCGCCCGAAACGCGCGCAGCTTCCTCTAACGAGGGATGAATCTGCGAATAACCGTCTTGCATCGTTTTAAAACTTAAGCTCATGTATTTTACGACGTAGGCGATTAAAATCAAACCCAAGGTGTTGTAGAGAGATGGTCCTATACCAAAATAACCTTGGCTAAACGTCAAGATCAACGCCAGCGCCAGCACGCTACCGGGAGTTGAAAATGGAATCGAAGCAAAGACGCCGGGAAATGATCGTCCCCTGATATTTGTTTTCGCGGGAAAGTACGCCATCAAAAAACTAAACACTGTACATAAAAGTGCGGCGCCAAATCCCAGCATCAATGAATTAGTTACCGCACGGACCGTTTCTTCGGTATCAAATAAAACACGATAAAAATTAGCAAAGCTGAGACTGCCGAACGACCACGATCCCTGAACTGTGCTAAGTGCAGATACCAATAGGCCGAGTAGAGGCAAAATAAAAATTGAAAATAGAAGCAATGATAAACCGATAATCACCGGCCAAGTGGCGCCTTTCAAAGATAACAACGAAGGGCGTGTCGATTTCCCGCCCACAAGATATGATTTTTCGCGACCAGCGGTGTACTGAACTAAAAATAACAACACAAGGGTTGTTATCATTAGGAGGACGGAAACGCCGACGGCCATTTGTACACCGTGTGCGGTTCCCATTCGTTGATAGGTGTAGATTTGCGTCGTCATTAAATACAGACGAGCCGGTCCACCAATCAATGCTGGCACACCGAAACTGGCCGCCGTTGCCAAGAACGATAAAATAAATCCGTTAAAAATCGCCGGTCGCAAGAGTGGCAAAGAAATATCACGAAACACGTGCCAGGCATTGGCTCCAGATAAACGGGCGGCTTCTTCTAATGAAGAATCCATACGGTCAAGAGCCGTCAATGTAGTGAGTAAAACAAAAGTGAATAGGAAACTGGTTTCTACCCACACTAATCCAGCAAACGAATAAATATTTAAGCCTAAATCAAAAACAGTATTCAGTAATCCACTCGTCGGGTTCGCTAAAATAATCCAACCGATCGCACCCACGTAAGGAGGGATCGCGTAGGGTAGGCAAAACCAAGTGCGGAATTTATCTTTGCCAGGTAAATTAGTTCGCGTCAGCACCCAGGCTAGGGGAACGCCAAGAAGCACGCAGGAAATTCCCACGGCTAGTGAAACTAAAACGGTATTCTGGATCGCTTTGATTTGATTTGTACTTGTTAGGATGTCCAAAAATTGAGTGAACGTGGGAAAGCTGACCAAGTAGGCCAGTGGTGCAATAAAAAGTGCTAAAACTATCAGCCATCCTGCAAGGTAAATCGATTTACGCATTAAAATACTATTTTTGAGAACTCGTCTTTGATTTTATCACGTGATTGTATCGTCTCTTTTACAAAGTCTTTCGACCACGCAGGTGCCGACTTCATCACGACTGAAAACTCGGGTGCCCCAACGGGGCCAGCATGACCAGGTACTGATGGATACATAAATGACTTAGCCATGGCTTCTTGTCCTTTTTGTGCAAAAAACCAGTCCGCCACTTTTTTCGCGAGAGCCTGTTCGCCTTCTTTTTTGACGATCGCTAAAACATTGGATTGAACAACAGCGCCGTCTTCAGGAAGTTTTTGTTTAATACGAGGATCTGTAGTCGTCAGCCTTAAGATATTTTCTAAAAGTACGATGCCCACCGGACGTTCTTTGCTTTGTAGCCGTCGAATAACGCCGGAGTTTCCGCCTTCAGCAATGAGATCGTTTTTTCTTAAGTCCTTGAAGTAATCCCAGCCGTATGCTTTAGCTAAAAAAGCAACTGTTGTGAACGCCGTGCCCGAAGCCAGTGGACTGCCGGTGGAAACTTTGCCTTTCCATTTAGCGTTTGTTAATTCTTTGAATGATTTCGGAGCGTCTTTTTCTGGAATCACATCCGAGTTGTAAGCTAGAACCATGATCGGGTAACTCACAGTCGTAAAGGCACCATCTGAATTTTTAAAAGGCTCAGCGACTTTTTCAGAGTTAGCAGGTTTGTAATTAAGCAATTTTCCTTGGGATGCCATACCTTCAAACCAAAAACGATCGGAGAAAACTAAAACATCGGCTTGAATTTTACCGGCCATGTTTTCGGCTTGAACCTTGGCGGCGACATCTTCGGAGCCGGCTTGGTAAAAACTAAATTTCACACCCGGGAACTCTTTTTCTAATTGGGGCTGAATATCAGCGATCGTATCTTTGTAAAGGGATGTATAGATCCAGACGGTTTGATCTGCTGATTTCTTAGTACATGAAGTAATAGCGAACACACTTAAAATAAGAGCAACGACAATATTTATTTTCATACGAACTAGTTAAACCGTGAATGGCATTTTCGTCCATCATTCTGGCTAGTGACGCTAGGCGGTTAACGGGTTCAAAGTGTTGAAAAATACTGAGCATTGTTACATTTTAGACAAGATTATTTTTACCGGAGGCTAAGGGTGGAGTTCAAAGAACAATTAGGTCAAATTTCAGCGGCAATGGCACGTATTCATAAGACTATTTTGGAAAATGAAATCGAATTGCGCGAAATTAAGACAATGAAATCCCTTGGTCCGAACGAACGCCTACAGATTTTGCTTAATGATCCTGAATTTGCTTGGCTTCGTATGCTAAGTGGACTGATGAGTACACTCGATGAAGTGTATTTCCAAAAAGAACCGATTCAGAGTGAACAGGTCGCGAATTTGAAAAAATCCGTCAATGAATTGCTCATTCAGCCCTCTGATTCTGTATTTTCAAAAAAGTATCGCAGTTTACTACCAGTAGTGCCAGATTTAATGTTGCATCACGGTTTGCTACGGCAAGCGTTGCAATGAATCAAACATCCCAAATTGCATCGTTCACCAGGGAATAATTCCTCAATTGATGTATGATTAATTAGGATAAGACGTAAGAAAGGTAAATCACTTTCAAAGTGATTCACCTTTCTTATTTTGTGCGCACGGGAATAGGGACATTGCAGATTTCAATTCTATCTGCGCGGTATTTAAACCACTCTTCGGGGCGGTGACGACGCGATTCAATCACATCTTGAAATATCTTCGAGTCTGTTTTCATCACTTCGATTTGAGTCCGATCAGCTTCGGGAATGTCACTCGCTAAATGAAGCGATTTAATCGCCACTGGTTGCTCCGTTTTATCGTAAAATCCCATCGCGGCTTTGCCTCGAGGGAGTGATGACAATAATTCCATTCCTGAAATCACACGACCAATCAGAGTTACATTGCGATCTAAATGGCGGGGCGCATGTCCAGTTACGGCATATAATTCTGTTCCGCCACCACTGTCAGAAGCGTTGTCGCGGCCGGCACCCACGGCGCCGTAACAATGAAGTAGCCAACCTTTTTTTGTTTTTAAATCGCGCGCGACGGGAAAGCCGTCAACGAAGCCAACCTCGGGCGCGTAGATATCGCCATCTTTTAGTTTTACAAATGATTTTTTAGAGTCCCACGCGGTTTCAAACTCGGCGTCTAGGGTTGCTTTGCCTGTTTTAATCACTTTCTTTTTCGCGGCATCTGACGAATTTGGATCAGCCCACTGAACAACGTAGTTATCTTGAGCGCGCACGATCGCTAAACCATCCCAATATTTTTCCTGCGCTAATTTTTTTACGTTCTCCACATGCTTTGGCGCAAAGCCAGGTGCTAATTCGATAATAACTCGGCCGCTTTTAAGCTCTAAATAAAGTGTGTTGGCAGGATCCAGAGGACGCCAGTCGCCTGATTTAGACTGAGCAATCAATTCGGACATAGAAAGTCGAGTTTTACCTAGGCAATTAAGTGCGATGAAAAAACTAATGAAAAGAAATACAAAGCGCTTCATAAATGTCTCCGATCGGACTACAATGGCATACTATAAAAATGGAGGCAAATTGGTATTTAAAGCGGATGCATTTCTTTTTGATTTGGATGGCACTCTGATTAACTCACTTGCCGTGATTAAACGTGTATGGTCGCAGTGGGCGATCGATCAGGGATTAGATCCTGAACTCGTCGTCGCGAATTGCCATGGTCGTCGTTCGATTGATACGATAAAAATGTTCGCGCCTCATTTGCCGCTGCCGAAAGCTAACAATGACTTTATTGACAGAGAAGCGGCAGACACAGAAGGTCTGTTTGCTTTGCCAGGTGCTGTCGATTTTTTAAAATCATTGCCTCGTGATCGCTGGGCGATCGTGACGTCATGTACGACTAAGCTAGCGCACGTTCGTATGGAGTATCTAAATATCCCTCGGCCGCAGGTGCTTGTTCGCGGTGAAGATGTTACGAAAGGCAAGCCAGATCCACAAGGATACTTATTGGCGGCTAAGCAGTTAGGTTTTTCACCTGAAAATTGCCTCGTGTTTGAAGATGCTGACGCCGGTGTCGAAGCGGGTCAACGTGCGGGAATGAGGGTGGTTACAGTGACGGCTACGCATGCGCATGCGACAAAAGGCGATGCCTTTATTCCGGATTATCGTTCTGTAAAATTACTTCAAACGTCGCCATTAGCTCTTGAGATTTTATAACTATTTTGGATAGCATTTTTTGACTGTATTTCTAGTGTGTAGTTAAATATAGTGGTTATCTAGAGGGGATCGATCATGTCAGCGTATAAGTATGTTTATTGGTTTAAGCGTATTCGTCCGAATTCGTATAAACCTGTGATTTTGATTACAGGTTGTGCCTCGGGGATTGGTCTGGAACTGGCGAAGGTGTTTACACGTGTTCCCAACTATCGCGTCGTCATTACGGCTCGAAAGGGCTCAATTGAAAAGCTGCATTCCCTGTTTCCAGCCTCGCAAAATATTAGAGTTTATGAACTGGATATCACTGACGATGTATCTAGAAAACAGGTCGTCGGAAAAATATGTAGCGAATGGGAAGGCGTTGATATTTTAATTAACAATGCGGGGATTTCCTATCGATCGGTGATTGAACATATGACCAGTAAGGATGAGTCTCTGCAGATGGCGACCAATTACTTTGGTCCGATGTCGCTCATTCGCGCCGTACTTCCTAATATGCGAAAAAAAGGTCGCGGTAAAATTATTAACATCAGTTCCGTGAGTGGTATGTTAGCGATGCCTACTATGTCTTCGTACTCGGCATCTAAAGCTGCATTAGAGGGAGCCAGCGAAGCTCTCTGGTACGAAATGCGTCCGTTTGGAATTGACGTATCCTTAGTGCAGCCAGGGTTTATTCATTCCGAGTCGTTCAAAAACGTGCGCTACACAGAAAGAGGACGTCAATCTGAAGACGGTAATGATGAATATTCACAGTTTTATAAATCCATGAGGCCATTTATTTCTAAGTTGATGGGACTATCGCGAACCCCCGCCGAGTCGGTTGCGCAACTGATTTTGTTGGTTGTTCAGACGGAACGTCCCCCCTTATGGGTACCGGCGGGATTTGGCGCTGAGTTCTTTTATTATTTGCGTCGCTTGATGCCACGACGATTGTTGCATCCGTTGTTGTTTAGATTCTTACCTGGAGTTCGTCATTGGGGTGAGGGCTTCTCTCGTAAACGTAAAACTACATTCTGGGACTTGTAGTTGAAACGAAAAATTCTGATCTTGGGATCGATCGCCTCTGGAAAAACAGTGCTCGCCCGCCAGCTAGCTAAGGGTTTAGCTCTGCCCGTAGTTCATGTCGATAGTTTAGAATTTAATGCCGATTTATCTAAGAAAAGTTTAGACGTCATTCGTGGCGATTTGAAAATAGCACTGGATCGTCCCGAATGGATACTGGATGGTCATGGTCCTTTGGATATGTTGCCTTCTCATTTAAAAGCGGCCGACGTCATCGTTTTTATTGATTTTCAATTTAGCCAAAATGTTCTCTGGCTCATAAAGCGTCAATTAGGTGTACTCTTTGCACCTCGATCAGAGATGCCATCTGGATCGACTGAATGGAACTGGTGGCATTTTAAAAAGATGCTGCAGACTCTGCAGAAGCAGCACCGGCTCATGAATCCAGAGCTGTTAAAGATTTTACAACGTCCTGAAAATCAATCAAAGCTCATTCATGTTAAAACACCAAAAGATCTGAGCCAGGTAGCGAAAATAATCTCAGGCTGAGCCAGCAGCCAACTGTCTGATCACACTGCAACCAAAGGTCTTGTCACGAAGAACTCAGGCTTCTCACTGCATGCAGGTGTTGCCACCAAAGCCCATGAGCGGGATCGACTCGAAAAAGTTTGTCGGTATATTGCAAGGCCTGCTGTGAGCG
>DDVI01000036.1 GCA_002345205.1 Bdellovibrionaceae bacterium UBA2316
CTGTTTGGTTAAGCATGAAAAAGTTTAATATCTTCGATAATTATATCTTGAATGCCTAAAAGCTGACTGATAACGTATTTAAAGTCCATCCTTGGTTCCTTTGTTAATCTTTTGTAGTAAAAAAAATAAACAATAGGATCACCAAAAGGTGGACTTTTTTCTTTTTTTATCTCTTAAAATTTTATCGAAATAACAATTATCGCCTCAACGACCCCTGGTTGTTACGGGGAACCCAATACGGAAATCGACCCACTTATCTCTCCATCCTACAAGCGATCATCAAGGTAATCAATCTTTGCCATCTGCAATATAATGGACCTAGGTATTTTGAGGCTTTCAGGGCTTGTTAAAATTCCTTGAAGTAGCGGTCTTTGACCAGAAGGCCCCTTTATTGAAGAAAAATTTGCCCAAGAATTGTTGACCCAAGCCAAGCGCGTTCATCAAATAAATCCAGGATCGAAAGAAGCCGAAAAGTGTAATCACATTATTTTCAACGTCGATAGACAGCTTGAGGTTATGGCTGAAAGACTTGCCACACTTCCAGAGTCAATTTCACCAACGCCGATTTACAAACAAATGGAAAAATTAGAAGAGAAGAAAAAGGAAGCCCAGAACAAAATTACACAAATGCAATCAACGGGTTTTATCAAAGATGAACCTTGTGAACTTCAAGATTTTCAAAAGTTTTTGAAGTCAGTCAGGGAGCTTTTAAAGAGAGAGGATAATCTGAAAGTCAGGATGAAGATCATTAGATTATTGGTTTATAAAATCCATATTATCCCAGACGGATTTGAGGCTCATTTCAAAGTTGGCGAATCTTATGTGAAGATATTTTTGATTAATTTTGGAAAAGCAGAGAGACAAAGCGATCAAGGTGAAAATCAATTTACAGATTTACAAAAAAGAAACGCGTTACCTGAAATTTCTTCAGGTAACGCGTCGCAATTTTTTTGGCATTTTAGTTCGAATACTTGTCAGAATGGTGCCCCCTAGCGGTCGATCTTCGAACCGTCCTTTCTAGCGATTCTGAAAATTTAAATGCTTGAAATTACTTATGAAATGAGTTTTTGTGGAGAACAGGTTTCACCCAGAAAAAGCCTGTTCTTAGGCTGGAGAACGTTCTCTAGATTGTTCTCCAATTTTTTACCTATATTCGCAAAGTGGGATATATTCGGATTTAAAGCCTAGAGTGTTCGTTTGTATATACAGAATGTATGGTATTCTATTCTCGATATGACGCGAATAAAAGCTCTTTCTTCAAACATTTAGTTTACAAAATCAACGAAAATCATCATAGACCACCGCTCTGAAATTTATTGTATATCAACAGACCCAATGTCGTGCCTCAAATGCCAAAACCTTTCAGCGCGATTTGACTTACTGAAAAATGGATCGGCATTGAGAAGTTGCAATTTGTTTCGAGTTCAAAGTTAGTGAACCTGATTTTCCATCGAAGTTTATTTCACCCGACTGGCCGGCTACTGAAACAGTCCCTGAAATTCTAACGCCGTTAGCGGATATCGTACCACCTTTATAAATCATTCTGTGCCCACCACGAGCAGAAATTTCCACCAAGGAGTGAATATCTGAAATGGCAACATTGCCAACAGACTCAGAGACTGCGCCAAAAATTTCAATGGATTTTAATTCTAAATCGTTTTGTTGAAGATCACAATGAATCAAATTTCTCACGGTTGAAGGCCCGACTTGAGCCGGTCCACGCAGTTTTTTTTCGATGTTTTTAGTCGATTCTATTTTCGCCATTGCAGCCGATGTTGTTAACGTAAGAAAAATAACAAGAATTAATTTCACTTAGCCTCCGATAATCTATCTAAATTCTGTCATAGAAAGACTGAGGGTTCATTGCATAAATGATGAACTAAACTAAAGACCAATACTCGGCGGTGAGTCAACTTTTGGGGAAAGAAAAAAATGGACGACACATTCCGAGCCAAACTGAAATCAACATGATGGAAAAAATGAAAAATTTACGCAGCGAAAGATATTCTTTTCATCAGATAGCGGATGTTTTGCAAGGTTTAAATCTACCAACAGCGTAAAGGGAAATGGACAGGGAGAACCATTCAGAGAATACTCAATCGTTGTAATGAATGAGTATTTTGACGATCTTCATTTCCAATTTAGATTACAATAAATTAATAGGCACGTTAGTCTAGTGCTCAAAACAGCATAACTTTGATATAATTGTAGTCACATGCCGCTAGAATATCAAACGTCCAACACAAGCTCCAGTAATAAAAAAACGAGGTTATCAATTCTATTGTCGTTTTCTACTGGAGCAGCTACCGATAAGAGACTTAAATGAAATTTAACATTTTTAAAAAATCTATAAAAGCCACTCTAATTTTAAGTGTCGTATTTATTCTTACAAATTGCACTTCTCAGCCTATCTACCAAAATTCAGATAATACTAACAGGATGAAAAGGAATATTGCTTCAGATAATTATTTCTCACCTAGGGATATAAAGGATTCCCCCTACAGACACATCAAAATAATAGATTATAAGAAGGCTATGTTTGGGTTCAATAAATATATTCGATCAAGGCCCATAAAGATTCCTTTTCAGGATCAGGATACGCGCTGGACCTGGGCAAGCGAGCTAGCTCAAAAGAGTAAGAATTTTTTCTCAATTCTTCCAATTAGGGGTGAGATTTCAAATCAAACTCTACTAAGTAATACGGCTTTTTTAAAAAAGATGAATGAGGAAAAAGGGAATCAATTCTATTCAAATGCTCGCTGGCAGATGAAAAAAGAAGGATTTGCGACAAGACCACCGGCAAAACTTTTTGCTTATCAAATCTTTAATCGATCACCTCAAAATAAGCCTTCAATTTTAATCTGGGCTAAAGAACACGGTAATGAACTAATGACGACAGAGTTTACAACTCAACTTGCAGAATTCTTTTTGTTTCATCTTCAAGGATTGGGCGAGGAGTACGTTAACAAAGTCGTTCAGGATTTGTTCAGCAAATTGAATATCATTATCGTTCCAGACATGACTCCAAATAAGAATTTTAAAACTTTTGAAGATGCTTCAAGTACAATGGAAGACTTCAATGGCTATGGCAGTGTTCTCCAGCCATTTAACTATGATTCTGATAATCCCGATGACTATGTACTAGCACCTGAAGCTTCGTATTTGAAACGATTGATTTTAGGACTAGATAACTTAGTTTTGGGAATCTCTATTCACACACCATTTGGTGTGGGTGTTATATCTGGACCCGATGATTCTGTTGCCGAATTCAATCGTTACTTGATCGGTGAAGCCGCTGTAGTTTCCGGCTATGTTTCGCAGTTTATAGATCGATTGGATGTTGCGGACGACAGTTATCTTCGGCCAAAAGGTCAATTCCGCACAGCGCATGAGCAAGTAAGTGCGGGCACTGAAAACGCCGTAAGTTATTTTTCTCGAATGAAGGTAGCACCCTCTATCTTACTCGAATTGGACTATGGAGTGCCCGAACACGCTGTGGTAGATTCAGATTGTAAAATGCATCACAATGGAAGGTCGTGCACTTATTTTGTTCAGCCTCATTTAGTGAAGTATATGCCGTATACTCTAAGACTCATGGAAATCATGGCGGCAATAAGCAGATCAAGTGCTCCAAACAGTCCGCAATTACAAGGATCTTTTGTAAGCAAGAATTCTGCAAAAAACCTTCTGATCACAGATACCAATTTCTTCAACCGTTTAACTCCACTTGATATTAAATTACGAATGGGAAATTCGCAAAATATTACCAAAGAAGATTTTAAGATTTTTGTTCAAGAACAATCGTTAGATTGGGAGCCTCAAGAAAAAGAACGCATTAATAAAATGCTTAGTTGGATTGATGGTAGGCTGAATGCTCTTAAAATTAAACTAAACATTCCGACAAAAATATCATTTGTTAAAACCACTGGAAAAGAAGAGGGAAACCTGCCGTACACAAGAGGAAAAAATATTGTTCTTCCTCGGGATATTATTTATTCACAAGATCTGTTGTTCACAATTTGCCATGAACTGTTTCATATTTATACAAGAAATAATCCGCAAAATCGAAACGAGTTATATCGCTTAATTGGATTTAAAAAAGATTCTTCTAATCTATTATCCAAGTTTCCAGATAAAAATAAAATTCTGACAAATCCTGATGTTGAAGAAATTGATTACTCAATATCGTTACAATACCAAAATAAAAATATTGAAGCGATTCCTCTTACGCTAAGTAAAGTTGATGAAAGCATGACTATTAAAGGCGCGACCTTTTCAAGCGGTATCGATTTTAAGTTGTGGAGTTCTATTGGAAAACTGATCGATCCTTCTGAAACCGATTTTGATAAGGCATCCGGCTCAAATACTGCGTTTAATTTTCATCCTGAAGAGATATTAGCCGAAAACTTTGCGGTTTTACTTACTATTGATATTCAAAAGTCAAAAAGCCCTGAACAGATACTCATGCTATTAAACTATTTGCAAAAAACCAGACATTAAAATATATGGCTCCCGTAATCCATGAGTTTGCGCAGGTACTCTATGCATGTAAATTAATAATCACTTTAGTCTAGTGTCCATTGCTGCATAATTTTGATATAATCAAATTCAAATGCATCTATCTAATCTTTTATTTTTAATGTCAATTTTCTGTAGCCATTCGTTCGCCAACTTGCCCAACGAATTATGGTCATGGAATATCGATGGTGCATTTTACTCACTTTCTTTTAGTTCAAGTGAGATTACATTTAGTTCGGGAAATAAAAATTCAAAAATAAAATTATCAAAATGCAATAAAAAATACGGAAGAGAGTTTTACAAAAAATTTAAATCGAATATAGAAGCATACTCAGAAACAGGAACCACTCCTAAAGATTATTCGTCAATTACAGTAAGAAGCCCATCCCTAGGAAATTTTGATGTCAGTAGAGGATCAAAATTGGGACTCACTCTGATAGATTTTAAAAGTGAAATAGATCAACTATCCGCACAGGCAAGTATACCATGCCGATAATTATTTTATGGGCATTAACTTTTTCTAGTTTAGTCTACGCAGAAGAGAACTTTAACCCCCTAATACTCAGAATAAACTCCGCACTGGATATAGCTGTCGATCATACTCATGGGCCGTCTTGTTTTGCCGGAAAACCTACAGGCGCTAAAACTATAGAAATTTTTGAAGACTATGCTCCGATGGAGCAGTATCAATTAAAAGAAAAATGCATAAAACAAATTTGCCCTAACATTGCCCGCACCAGGAATAAATCAGCGGCAGAGCAATCACCGTTTCATGCTAGTCATCAAATTGACGCAAAGATTGCGCGACTCAAAGAAACATTAGCCGCTTTATTTACTGAAGTTGCTGGTTTAGCAAGCGATCACAAGCAATGGACGGATCAATTTCTAAAAACTAATATAGAGATTACAGATAATTTGGCCGTTGCTGGTCTCTCTAGCTTAATTGAAAACGATTTATCTTCACTTGCAAAAGGTCGTATTGGAAAAAAACCAAGTGAGATTGATATTGCAAAAGATAAATCCGATTTATTAACTAAGTATAGCGGGTTTTTAGATCCAACCGATGCAAAAAAATTAGCGGAATTCGTATCAGCTATGTCCACAGATTCACGGATTGCATCGACCGGAGCAAATTATCTCGGTGCTCCTTATCGCTACCGAATGCAGTATCCAAATCTAAATTTTCAAAATGCGGCAAGACAAGATTTGAAAGACGCTACGGCAGCATTAAAAAGTGCATCTGAAAATGTTAGAGCCTTAGCTAAAATGACAAGGGTGGATATTGATCTTGTGCGAAAAACTCAAAATTACTTTTCATCTCAAACCTTGATAGACGAAATTGAAGGCCAAGATGTTGTGCGTATCACGGATCAAATACATAGAATAATTGTCGTAGATAACTTAACTAAAAGTGATAGAGAATTTCCGAAACGAATCCTCGGTAAGTTTCTTCAATTATCAAAAGCTAGCCCGCCTCCTACCACTGAAAAACTGAATGAGTTATCTTCGGGTTTTTCAAAAAATAAACTTATGGATATGTTTACTGTAGCTAAACAGCCGACAAAATCGGACGATCTTTATAGAAATTGTTTATTTGGATTTGCCACCAGCGCCGTGACGTTACCTCAAAAAAGTGAAATTGAAAATTTTAATCGAAATTTACCACAAATGAGAGAGCAGATTAAAAATGCTGTAAAAGGAAAATACTCTCATATCAGCGGAAAAATTTTAGACGATTTTATCCAAAATACACCAGTGTTTTTACCACCGACGAATGAATCTTATTTATCCAGCGTCGAGGCGAATTTAAAATCAGAAATTGAAAGGATTAAACATATTCGACGCGTAGGGAATAAAAGTATAAGTGATGCCGCTACAATTGAAGTTTTTTCTCAAAGCGGAGAATTAACAAATCCCGAAGGCGTCAAGGCACTCTGTAACAGATTTAATTTTCATCCAGTAAGAGATAATACTGTCACAACTCTTGGTGGTGTGGCGCTTGGTTCAGAGAGTATTAAAGATCAAAAATTTGGTCTTGGCGTTTTAGCTCATGAAATGGGTCATAACTTTAGGACGATACTAAAAAATGACAGTCGAGTTAGTTCTGAGAGCCGCGACAAACACGTTAAGGTCGAATCCTGTTTATCTCAATTACACGAACCCTTTTTTCAGAAATTAGATCGATTTAACTCTACGCGAAGTGCTGAAACTAAAGATCCAAGAACAAAATTTCATTTCGTTAGCGAAGACTACTCGGATTTAATTGGGTCTAAAGTATTAAGTGATCGTAACTTCGTTTGCGAAATGGGACCAGATGGAATGTCTTTAGGGTCTAATTCAGGAGACTTAGATACACACCCATCATTGCTATTTAGAATGCTTCATGTCGAGGCCGCATCTGGGAGAAAAATGCCACCTGAGTGCAAAGAGTTTATTGATTTAAACGGTTATAATCTTCGATCATGCTTTTAGTTTCTAAAGAAATCGATACAAGACCGTGATATATTTTTTGAGCGATAACCAATTGATACCAAATGCTTATAAATATCTTCCGGTGATAAGCCAACCACACCTTGTAATTTTTTGTAATGCTGTGGCCAAACAGGGGAAGAAAACGTCAGAGATATTAAAAATTGTTGTGGA